>JBDHTJ010000011.1:0-52084 GCA_039808585.1 Hyphomicrobiaceae bacterium
GTCCCGAGCGTGAAGCTTTCCAAGGAAATCTCGAAAGGGCTGTCGATCGGCGCGGAGTATTACTCCGACATGGGCAAGCTCGCCCATATCGAGCCGTGGAACAAGCAGGACAATCGCATCTACGGCATCATCGATGTCGACATGAAGCCGCTCGTTTTCAACTTCGGCGTCGGCTACGGCCTCACCGAGGCGGCCGACCGCTGGACCGTGAAGGCGATTGTCGAAGTGCCGATCAACGGCAGCCAGTAGCCGAAGCAAAGCGCCTGCGCCCGTGACCCGCGTTCGACGCTTCTCTCTGTGCGTCCCCGCCAGCACAGCGTCTATGCCAGCCGGGCGGCGGTGATTTGGCTGCGGCTAGCGGCTAACGCGGCAGGGTCTTCGAGGGGGCCTGCTGCTTTGGCACCGGCTTGGCATAGAGGCCAACCGCGATGCCGTGTGCCACATACTGCGCCATGCAGTTGTAACTCTGCTCGCCCATGCCGAAGGCGCTGGGCTCAGGCTGGCCGGGCCGCCGCATCGTGCGCTCGAAGACCTCCTGTGCCTCGTATCGGCCGATGCGCAGAACGCTCTCGGACTGAGCCACCCGGTTCAGGCTCTGGCGGATGGCCTGGTAGTATTCGTTCTTCGCGAGGTGCTTCATGTAGTGCAGGCCGATCAGGATCACGTCGACGTTGTGGTCCTTCAGCCAGCGTACCGTATCGAGCAGTGTCGTCTCGAACTCCTGCACGGGCACCTGCGCGAAGGCATCGTTCGTGCCGACCTGCCACAGCACCACATCAGGATGCGACAGGGCCACTTCGATCTTGAGCCGCTCGGATGTGGCGGCCGCAAGCTCCCCCGAAAAGCCGCGGTTCACGATCTCGACGTCGAGCCCCTTGATCGTGTGTTCGAGGATCTGTTCCAGAAGCGGCGGCTTGCCGTCGCGGTTCGTACCGACCACCGGACGCATCGCGGCGCCGATGGCAAGGATGCGCAGCTTGTTGCGGGTCTGGATGGCGGCGGCGCTGTTGGGCAGGGGCATCGCCGCGCCCGACACCGCACCGCATTCCTTGGCCACCTCGGGCGGGGCTGACGGCGGCAGCGGCGGTTCGTGCAGGCTTTGCGCGGATGCAGAGCCCAGCGACAGTGCCAGTCCCAGCACCGCCCCGAGCCAACCCCGCAATGAAAGCTCTAGCTTTTGTATTGCCATTCCGAAACCCACGCCGTCAGCCATAATAAGCCGATGCCGATGCTGACCACCAGAGTGTCGATGAAGAACGTCCCCCCATAAACGAAGCGTATGATCTGGCCCATCAGGCTGAGCAGCGAGGCCACGCAGAAGACGTTGAGGGAGTTGCGCCCGAGCAGCGAAAGCTGATCGCAGATCCAGGGGATGGCGCGATAGATGAAAGGAAACGAGGCGGAGAAGACTGCCGCTAGCGCCAGGAATTGCAGCAGGCGCATGGGGGTCAGGAAGCTCTTGCCGTTGAGGAAGAGAAGCTTCGGCTCGGGAAGCTGGGTTGGGTCCGGGAACCAGTTGAACCACACCAGCACCGCCGACACGATCACGATTGGCAACGAGATCCGGCGCAACCAGATAATGTGCTGCCGCGCAAAAGCCCCTATCCCCTCGTCGCGGGAAAGGGCAAAGCCCAGGACGAAGATGGCCTGCCAGGTGAACGGGTTGAAGAACCATTGTCCCGGCACGGGCCAGGTCGGCGCCGTGAATGGAATGATCAGGGACACAATGTAGAGCGACAGCGACATCGGTACGAGCAGAGGACGCGCATAGCGGTCGACGAGGGCAAGGAAGGGCGCCAGCAGCATCAGCACGACGTAGAGCGGCAAAATATCGAAGTAGCCCAGCTGATGCGTGAGAAGCATGAGCCCAATGTGCGTGAGCTGTGGCTCCTGGAACACGGCGGCGGCATTGTGCCATTCAAGGATCAGCGGATTGTCCCAGATGATCGCCGTGATGGCGAGGATCGCAAGTGCCAGGCTGGATATCAGGATCTGTGCCGCGTAGAGCTTGATGGAGCGCCCCCCGAGACGCACGAAGAGGCGCGCGGCGTTGTAAGTCGGTCCGAAACGGGCAACCATCAGCCCGAGCGACCAACCCGCAAGAAACACGAACAGTTCCGCCGAATCGGAGATCGAGATGTTGCGGTGGGTGAGGCGTTCGTAGAAAAGCCCCGGCACATGATTGATGAAGATCGTGATCAGCGCGAAGCCGCGCCAGAAATCAATCGCGTTTGAAGGCCGGGATGACATCAGCGTGCAGGCCCCAGGCAGCCGGACGTGCTCCGGCCGCGCCGAGGCAGCATCACTTCTGCGTGGCACTCTTGGTTCATGCGGGCATGCAGCACGGGTGTTGATCGCTGGGGCGGACTACTTGCCCTCGACGAAGTGCGTGATCAGCACGTTCGCGATGGCCTGCTTGCCAGGAACGGTGACGCCATCGGGATGCCGTCGCTCGAGCATGGCACGCGCCTCCTCGCGGCTGAACCAGCGGGCATCGGCAAGTTCCGCGGTGTCGAGAACGATGTCCGTGCTTTCTGCGTGCGCAATGCACCCGAGCATCAGCGAATGCGGGAAGGGCCAGGGTTGGCTCGAATGATAGCGCACCTCGCCCACCTTGATGCCGGCTTCCTCCAGCACCTCGCGGCGTACCGCGTGCTCGATGTCCTCGCCGGGCTCGATGAAACCTGCGAGTGTCGAATACATCTTGTTGCCGTAGCGGTGCTCGTGCGCCAGGAGGCAGCGCTCACCGTCGGTCACCAGCATGATCACCACGGGATCTGTGCGTGGAAACCACTCCAGCCCGCATGCCCAGCATTTGCGCCGCCAGCCGCCATCCTTGACGAGGGTGGTGCCGCCGCAGTGCCCGCAGCAGCGGGCGTTCTCGTGCCATTGTGCCAGCGCCCGCGCCTGCCCGCACAGTGAAAGCTCTTCCGGCGCCAGTGCTCCCTGCATCGCCAGCGAGCGCAGGTCGACGATCGGACGAAGCTTCTCGATGGCGCCGGGCACGTTGCGCGTGCGGTGCTCCGTCACGGCAATGGCGAAGTGCGCAATACCGTTCTTGTCGATGCCGAGAAACAGGCTGTCGGCGACCGGAAGTTCGAAGCTCAGCAGTTCCTCGCGGCTGAACCACGCCAGGCTTGTCTCCGTGCGCGCGGCATTCGAGCGCACGACCGGCTTCAGGTCGGCGAGCACGAGGAAGCGGCTGCCCGGTGCTTCCAGGCATGCCTTGATGAATTCCGGGTCGTTGCGCTTGGGGCCGTGGCGGTCGAGGATGGTCGTCGCGGCGAGGGTAGGCATCAAGTCACTCCCAAAAGGAGCCCAGAGGGGCCGATGGCGGGCATCGCTCAGCCTTCAGCGCAGCACAGGGAAGCTTTGAGCAGATCAAAAATTGAGCACGCCAGCCTTGGCCGCGCAACGCGTTTCGTGAACGCTTGCCACGAATTGTGCGAACCGATGCCGGCATCGTCCAGGCAGCTATAAATAGCGCGCGGCCCCAGCTCAACAGCCGGTGGCCCGCCATGATGAACGCTTCACTTCTCGGCTGCCAGCCTACGGCTCGAGTTCGCTATCCCAATAGAGATAGTCGAACCAGCTCTCGTGCAGGTAGTTGGGCGGAAACATCCGGCCGTTGCGATGCAACTCGAACACCGTTGGCCGATAGGGCATCTGCCGCGGCATCATGCCGTTCGCGTGCGGCATGTCTCCGCCCTTCGCTAGGTTGCAGGGCGAGCAGGCCGCAACCACGTTATCCCAGCGCGTTTGTCCGCCCCGCGAGCGCGGAATGACGTGGTCGAAGGTAAGTTCGTCCTTGCGGCCGCAGTATTGGCACTGGAAACGGTCGCGCAGGAACACGTTGAACCGCGTGAAAGCGGGATACAGGGCTGGCTTCACATAGGTCTTGAGCGACACCACCGACGGCAGCTTCATCTCGAAGCCGGGGCTGCGCACATAGCGATCGTATTCTGAAACGATGTTCACGCGCTCCAGGAACACGGCCTTGACCGATTCCTGCCAGCTCCAGAGCGACAAAGGATAGTAGCTCAGGGGACGGAAATCGGCATTGAGCACTAGCGCCGGAAAGTTCTCCGGCATCGCCGTCGTGGCGTTCACGGACCCTTTTTCCTGTCGTTTATCCAGCGACTCACGAGAGCACCGGCAGTCACGATTAAAAGGATACTAACGCCCTGTGTCCGATCTGTGAAGCGGCCCGCGGGCAACGCTTGGAACGGTCTCTCTGGACCGCGCTTTTCAGCACTATTCGCGGCTCAGAAGCGGCATGCATCAGACTGGAATCGCGCTTTGTTTCTCTTTCTTCTTGGCGACGGCGTAATAGGCCCACAGCAGGCGGGCAGCCACGCCGCGCCACGGCCGCCACCGCTCGGCAAGCTCCGTGAGTTCCTCTCGACTGGGGCGCGTATCGAGCCCGAAGGCATATTGGGCGGCGATCTGCAGGGCGAGATCGCCCGATGCCCATGCGTCAGCCCGGCCGAGGCAGAACATGAGGTAGATGTCAGCCGTCCACGGGCCGATGCCGTTCACCTCGGTGAGCGCCGCATGCACCTCCTCGTCCGTCACGCCACCCAGGCGCTCAAGATCGAGGCCGCCCGCACAGGCTTCCGCTACGGCACGCAGAGTCCGGATCTTGGGACGCGACAGGCCGGCCTTTGCCAGCTGCGCGTCTGGCGTGGCAAGCAACTGCCGGGGCGTGAATGGCTGCACCGCCGCATGTGTGCGATTCCAGATCGCGGCCGCGCTGGCGACCGAAAGTTGCTGGCCCACGATGATCCGCGCCAGCCCTTCGAACCCCGCCTCCCGTCGCCGCAACGGCGGGTGGCCCGCTTCGTCGTGCACCCTGCGCATAACCGGGCACTTGCGCCGCAGAGCGGTGACGCCCTCGTGGATGTCCGTTTCGGCCTCGATGATGCGGGTGACGAACGCCTCCGCAGCCCTTTGCTGCAGGCCCGGCGCGGCGGGTTGCGGCTTTGCGATGCGCCGCGTCTTGGACGTGGTCTTGCGTTTCGCTTTGGTGCGCTTCTTTGCACCATGCGAGGCCGCGCGTG
The DNA here is from genome assembly GCA_039808585.1 of Hyphomicrobiaceae bacterium. GTDB lineage: Bacteria > Pseudomonadota > Alphaproteobacteria > Rhizobiales > Hyphomicrobiaceae > AWTP1-13. Next base: position 5,061 of record JBDHTJ010000011.1, read on the forward strand.
GTTCGATGCCTGAGGCGCTGCGCTTCTTGCTCTTCATGGGCGACGCGTCGGACTTCCGGTTGAGGTGACGGAAAGACTATAGAGACGCCTGCACGCTGCAGAAAGCCTTCCATGTCGCCAGAGCCAAGCCCCACCCTTCGTTTTGCGCCGAGCCCCAACGGCGAGCTGCACCTTGGCCACGCCCTCTCTGCGTTGACCACGTGGGAATGGACGCGCCGCCTGGGTGGCCGTTTCCTTGTCCGCATCGAGGATATCGATCAGGGCCGCAGCCGCCCCGAGTATGTGGAGGGCATCTTCAGGGACCTGGCGTGGCTCGGGCTGGAGTGGGAGCGCCCGGTGGTATTCCAGTCACGCCGCTTCGATGCCTATCGGGACGCCGCGCGCCGTCTCGAAGCGATGGGGCTGCTCTATCCCTGCTTTGCCACCCGCAGCGAAATCGAGGCCGCAGCTGATCCTGCTCTGCGCGATCCCGATGGCGCACCGCTTTATCCTGGCCTCTTCCGCGGCCGGAGCGGCCCGGAGATCGCGGCGCGCAAGGCCGCTGGTGAACCTTATGCATTGCGGATCGACATCGAGGCGGCGATCGCGGCTGGGCGGCGTATGCTTCTGGGCAAGCCGCTTACGTTTTGCGAGCTCTCACCGGCGGGCACCGCGCGAACGGTCGTGGCGGAGCCCGCGCGATGGGGCGATGCCGTCATCATCCGCAAGGATACGCCTGCCAGCTACCACCTCGCCGTGGTCGTTGACGATGCCTGGCAAGGCGTCACGCACCTCACCCGCGGCATGGATCTCTTCCCCGCGACAGATCTGCACCGTCTCCTGCAGGTGCTGCTGGGGTTGCCGGGGCCGCTCTATGCCCACCACCGCCTCGTCACGGACGACAATGGCCGCAAGCTATCGAAGTCTGCGCGCGACACCAGCTTGCGCGCGCTGCGCGAGGCCGGTGTGACGCCAGCCGACATCCGACGCATGCTGGGCCTTTGACAACAGATCCCATCGACGCCTTGCCGTCTCTCTTTTCCGTCCTGCCCGTGCACGACTACGGCCCGCAGCGTGGATCCCCACCTGCGTGGGGATGACGGTGGTGGTTGGAGCAAGCGCTTCGTCCCTCTTGCGCTCACATTCGCAAAGATGAGTAGGGCGCGAGACACGGGACACGACTTTGATCGAGCACACTGTCCACACTTGCCGTCCTGCCCGCGCAGGCGGGCATCCACGCCAGCCAGGCGAATTCAGCGAAATTGAGCAGGGCCGCTAGCGGTTGGTGAGCTTCAGTTCGATGCGGCGATTGCGGCGACGGGCCTCCTCGCTCGTGCCATCGTCGATGGGCTGGAACTCACCGAAACCCGCTGCGACGAGACGCTTTGGCGGAACCCCGCGGCTGATCAGGTACTTCACGACGCTCGTGGCACGGGCGCTCGACAGCTCCCAGTTGGAGGGAAACTGCGCGCTGGAGATGGGGCGCGCGTCCGTGTGCCCGTCGACCTGCAGCGCCCAGTCGATCTCTTTCGGGATCGCGTTCTCCAGTTCCACGATGGCCGATGCGATTGGATCGAGTGCAGCGAGACCCTCGGGCGTCATCGTCGCCTGGCCCACCGGAAACAGCACCTCGCTCTCGAACACGAAGCGATCACCGACGACGCGGATATCCTTTCGGTCGCGCAGAAGCTCACGCAGGCGCCCGAAGAAGTCCGAGCGATAGCGCTGTAGCTCCTGCACTTGCCGCGCCAGCACGACGTTGAGGCGCGCGCCGAGGTCGGTGATGCGCGCCTGGCTGTCCTTGTCCTTGGCCTCTGCCGCGGCAAGCGCCTCGTTGAGCGCCGCGATCTGCCGGCGCAGCGCAAGCAGCTGCTGGTTGAGAAGGTCGACCTTCGCCGCGCTCTCCTTAGAGATGTCCCTCTGCGCCTCGCCCTCTTTGATCAGCGCAGCAATGCGCGCGTCTTTGTCAGCAAGCCCACCCGCGATCCCCGTAAGCCGCTCGTTCTCCGTCCGCAGCGATGCGATCGTGGCCTGCATTGCGGCAAGCTCGTCCTCGGCCGACTTCGACTTGCCCTTTTCGAGGCTTAGCAGGCTGGTCATCTCCGCGATCTGGCGCGTCAGCCGCTTCAGCGCGTTGTCCTTCCCGCTCGCTTCCTGCCCGACGTAGAACTGCGCCACCATGAATACGGACATGAGGAACGTCACCACCAGCAGCAGCGTGGAGAGAACGTCCACGTAGCCGGGCCAGAAGTGATCGTGCGATTGCGAGCGCCGTCCGCGTCCGTATGCCATGCGGCAGTCCCTGCTTCCTCGACCTTACTTGCGCACGACGTTGGCTGCGAGATCCTTGAGGATCGCCGCGACCTCGGTCTGCTGCTGGGCTTGCTCGTCGACCCACTCGCGCACCACCTTCTGCTCGGCCCGCATCTGCCGCACGAGTTGGTCCACGCCCTTGGCCAGATCTTTCACCGCCTCTTCGGGAGGGGCACCCGGTGAAGCGCCAGCCGGCATCCGGCTGATGCGGTCGGTAAGCTCGAGAACGGCGCGATGCATGTCGTGGATGGCGAGCGACAGCTGATGGCTGGTGTACTCCGCCGCGGGCGAGGTGCCGGTGGTGCTCAGGTCGGTGATGCCCGACAGCCATTCCTCCAGCTGATTGTAGAAGCGGCCGTGCGCGTGGCTCGCTTGCAGCTCGAGAAAGCCCAGCACCAGCGATCCGCCGAGGCCCAGCAGCGAGGAGGAGAACGCCGTGCCCATGCCACGCAAGGGCGCAGCAAGACCGTTCTTCAATTCATCGAACATGGCAACGCTGTCAGCTGCGCGCGTATCGAGGGCCGAAATCGTCTTGCCGACCGACTGGATCGTGTCGAGCAGGCCCCAGAAGGTGCCGAGCAGGCCGAGGAACACGAGAAGGCCCACCAGGTACCGGCCCGTGTCACGGGCCTCGTCCAGGCGCGACCCGATGGAATCCATGATCGACCGCATCGATGTGGCTGAAAGCGACAGCGAGCCCGTGCGGTCGCGCAGCATGGTGGCCATTGGCGCCAGCAATGTCGGCTTGTGCGAGATGGCGAGGCCCGGATCGGCAATGCGGAAGGCATTGACCCAGCGCGTCTCGGGATAGAGCCGGATCACCTGCCGGAAGGCGTAGATCGTGCCAGCGAACAGCACGAATAGAATGAGCCCGTTGAGACCGGGGTTGTTCAGCATGGCGGCCTTGAGCTGCGGATACAGCACTGCCACCAGCATGCCCACGAGGATGAGGAATATGAGCATCCGCCAGAGATAGACACCCGGGGTCTGGACCGTCCGGTGCATGGTCGTTGGGGACCGGTCGCCTCGTGCCATCGGCTCGATGTCTCCTCGCTCACAATCGCGCTGTGACCATTAGATCAGGTTCTGGCGCGGATGAAAATCACGAGCAGGGGCGCACCTCCCGCTCTGGCAGCCGTAATTCCGCGGCCAGCGAGACACTTAAGGACAGGTTTTGCAGTTCTGATGGCAGCAAGGCCGCTTTTCGGGCTCCGCCCAGGCAGGGTCAGGCCTAGCCGGTGATCGCCGCGATCAAGGCCTTGTGGATCGCCGGGTTCGCGGCCAGCACATCCCCCGTCTCCAATACCTTGGGGCTGCCCTTGAGGTCGGTGACCAGTCCACCCGCCTCGCGCACGATGATGCTGCCGGGCGCCAAGTCCCAGGGCTGCAGATCGTATTCATAGTAAGCGTCGAAGCGCCCTGATGCCACCCAGGCGAGATCGATACACGACGAGCCCGTGCGCCGAAGGCCGCTGACTTGCGGCATCAATGCCTTGATTTCCTTGAGAAACAGATCCTTGTCGCCCCGCCCGCGGTGAGGAATTCCGATCGACAGCACGCAGTCGGCCAGCGTCTTGCGCTGGGCCACGCGCAGGCGGCGGTTGTTGAGATAGGCTCCGCCTCCCTTTTCGGCAGCATAAAGCTCGTCGAGGATGGGATTGTAGATGACGCCTGCCACCACCTCGCCAGCACGCTCAAGGCCGATGGCGATGCAGAACAGCGGGATGCCGTGCAGGAAGTTGGTGGTGCCATCCAGCGGGTCGACGATCCAGCGGTGGGTCTTGTCGGCGCCTTCCACGACCCCTCGCTCTTCCATCAGGAAGCCGTACCCCGGCCGCGCTTTCGAAAGCTCCCGGAACAGCGTCTCCTCGGAACGGTGGTCGGCGGCGCTCACGAAGTTGCCAGGCCCCTTCACCGAGACCTGCAGCTGCTCGACTTCGCCAAAGTCCCGGGACAGGCCTCGCCCTGCTTTTCGAGCAGCAGAGATCATAACGTTGAGAAGCGGAGAGGCAGCCATGGGGTCTCGTTCCGGTAACTGGGGCTGCCGCTGGAGGTGGCGGGGCCCTGTGCGGGGCGCTCACCTATCTCACAACGAGTGGCGGTGACAAGCTCTTGAGCGGACGCACATGCCGCAGTTGGGGCCCGCACGACCCCGGCCAGCAGCAAGGCACGGTCATTTCCGCACAGCGCTTTCCGCCTGCGCCTGGCGGGCCTTCATCTGGGAAATGTAGCCCCTGTTGTGGGTGGGGCTCATCACCATCTCGTTGATCACCACGTGGGCAGGCTGTTGCGCCACGAAGGCGATGATTTCGCCCATGTCCTCCGGCTGGATCATCCGCGCAAGGGTCTCAGGCGTTTCCGGAATGGGCCGTTCCGTCATGATGGGCGTTGCCACCTCGCCCGGACACAACACCGTCGACCGGATGCCGTGCATGCACTCCTCCAGATTGAGGCTGTGGCTCATGGCCACCATGCCGTGCTTGGCGGCGATGTAGGCCGGCCCTGGCACCGGCCCCACGAACCGGCCCGCCCACGAAGCCGTATGTATGAACTGGCCACCACCTTGTGCCCGCATCATGGGCAGCACCGCCTGCACGACGTAGAAAGCACTCGTAAGGTTGCCAGTGATGATCTTGTCGATCCCTTCCGGAGCAAGCCGTGCCCAACTCCGCTCTGGGATGTTCACGCCGGCATTGTTCACGACGATGTCGAGGCGCCCGAAGGTATCCTTGATCCAGAGTGCGACATCGTTGACCTCGTCGACGCTTGAAAGGTCTGCCGGCTGGACGTGGGCCACGCCGCCCTTGTCCGAGATCGCCCGTGCCACAGCTTCCAGCGGCTCCTTGCGCCGTCCCGTGAGGACGACGATGGCACCGAGGCGTGCCAGCGCCTTGGCACCTGCCTCTCCAATCCCGGTGCCGGCCCCGGTCACCCAGGCGATCTTGCCCTTGATGTCGATCATGCCCTCGCTCCTTCTCTCGCGCCCTGGCCAATTGTCGGACGGGCAGGGGGCCCCCACAAGCGCCGGCAAAAGAAAAGCCCGGTTGCCGTCAGGGTCGGCCCGGGCCCCACTTCACGAAGCAGCTGAAAGCGGCAGGCTCAGCTGGCCTTCTTGTAGTTCTTCATGCATTTGGCGCGGAACGTCTTGCGCGGCTTGCCCTTCAGGCCCTGCTCGTTGGCCTGCTTGGAGCACTCCAGCGACGCTTCGCTGCGGGGCTTGGAGGCTGCGGTCTTCTTGGTTGCGGCATCGGCCATCCCGGCCGACAGCAGGAGGGCCGCAGCGCTCATGATCAGTATCTTCTTCATTTTCTAGCTCCAGATGATTCCCGGCGGCGCACCCTAGACATACGCTTCCGGCCGTTTCAAGGCTTTGCGGGCGAACTCTGGTTCGCTTCCGATCTGCTCAACAGGAACGGCGAGGCGTGCTAGTTTGATATGTACCTTCTTGCCGCACCCTGGTGCCGCGATCGGCGGCTATGGAGCTTGCTGCGGCGCTCATCTCCGGAATTTGCATGTTCACAGGCATCATCACCGACGTCGGACGACTGGTCGACCGCCAGGGCGGCCGTTTCCGCATCCAGTGCAGCTATGACGCTGCCGGCATTGCGCTCGGCGCATCAATAGCTTGCGATGGCTGCTGCTTGACGGTGGTAGAGGTGCGGCCGGCCGACGGCGGTGCCGTGTTCTCCGTCGATGTCTCCAACGAGAGCTTGAGTCGCACCATCCTGGGCGAGTGGTTTCCGGGCCGACGCATAAATTTGGAGCGCGCCTTGAAGGCGGGCGACGAACTGGGCGGCCACATCGTCTCGGGTCACGTCGACGGCGTCGGCTCCGTGGTGGGCCTGCGTCCTGACGGGGAATCGCGACGCTTCACCATCGATGTCCCGCGCGAGCTGGCGCCCTACGTCGCCTCCAAGGGCTCCATCGCCCTCGACGGCATCTCCCTCACCGTCAACGAGGTCGACGACACGCGCTTCGGCATCAACATCATCCCGCACACCTTGACCCACACCACGTTAGGCGACAGAAAGCCCGGCGACAGGGTGAACCTGGAAGTCGACCTCTTCGCGCGCTATGTGGCGCGCCTCATGGAGCAGCGCCGGTGAGCGAGGATATCAAGCGCGTCGCCTACGCGGAGGGCAGGGGTTTCCTGTCCCCCATCGGCGACATCATCGACGATCTGCGCAATGGCCGCATGATCATCCTCGTCGATGCCGAGGACCGCGAGAACGAGGGCGACCTCGTCATCCCGGCCCAGATGGCCACCCCCGATGCCATCAACTTCATGGCCAAGCACGGTCGCGGCCTCATCTGCCTGTCCGTCACACAGCAGCGGGCGGACCAGTTGCGGCTGGAATCGATGGCCCGCCTCAACGAGGCGCGCAACCGCACCGCTTTCACCGTCTCCATCGAGGCCCGCGAGGGCATCGCCACGGGCATCTCCACGCACGACCGCGCCCACACCATCGCCACCGCCATCGATCCCACGAAGAGCGCCAACGACATCGTTTCGCCCGGCCATGTCTTTCCGCTTGTCGCGCGGGAGGGAGGCGTGCTGGTTCGCGCCGGACATACGGAGGCCAGCGTCGACCTCGCGCGCCTCGCAGGTCTCTACCCTGCCGGCGTCATCTGCGAGATCATGAACGACGACGGCACCATGGCGCGCATGCCGGACCTCGTCGCCTTCGCCCAGCGCCACAACCTGAAGATCGGCACCATCGAGGACCTGATCGGCTATCGTCTGCGCCACGACCGCGTCGTGAAGCGCACCTCGAGCGCCAAGGTCGAGAGCATCCACGGCGGCGCCTTCGACCTGCACATCTACGAGACGCCGGTGGATCCGGTCGAGCACGTCGCCGTCGTCAAGGGCGACATCACCACTCCTGAGCCGGTCCTTGTTCGCGTGCACGTGGTCAACGCCGTGTCGGATCTCCTGGGCCTGCCCAGCACCGACGGCCGCGTTGCGACGGCCTCTCCCATCGAGAAATCCATGCGCGCCGTTGCCGAGGAAGGCCGCGGCGTCGTGGTTCTCATCCGTGACTTGCGCCCCAAGTCCGTCTCCGAGTGGATCGCCCACAGCGCCGAGCGGCAGCGTGCGGCCCGCAGCAAGGCCGAGAAGGAGAGGCGTCTGGTGGAAATCGGCGTTGGCTCGCAGATCCTGCGCGATCTGGGCGTCCGCGACATGGTGCTTTTGTCCAACGCGCCGCCGTCGCGCTATGTAGGCCTCGAAGCGTTCGGCCTGCGCATCGTGGGCCAGCGAAGGATCGATTGAGGGACGATGGCGGGCAGATCGAAACAGGCGGCCGAGGCGGAGCGCCTCGAAGGATTGCGGGGCGCGCGCGTCCTCATCATCGAGTCGCGCTACTATGAAGATATTGCTGCGGCCCTCCTCGAGGGCGCAGAGGCCGCGCTTGCATCGGCTGGCGTCAGCCATGAACTCGTGACGGTGCCAGGCGCGCTCGAGATCCCGCTCGCCCTGGCCCAGGCCATCAAGGCAAACCTCATCGGCTCCGACGAGGCCAACGCCCGCTTCGACGGCTGTATCGCGTTGGGATGTGTCGTGCGCGGCGAGACCTCGCATTACGATACGGTTTGCGACAATGCCAATTACTGGCTGATGGAGCAGGCGGTGCGCCACGGCATCCCTCTGGGCAACGCCATCCTAACCGTCGAGAACGAGGAGCAGGCGATGGTGCGCGCCAAGGGCGGCAAGGGCGCCGATGCTGTGCGCGCCTGCCTGTCGCTGATCGCGCTCGAACGCACCTTCGCCGAGGATGAGGCATGAGCGCGTCCGACAAGCCCGCGCAGCCCCCGAAGGTGAAGCTCTCTCGCAGCAAGGCCCGCCTCGAAGCGGTGCAGGCCCTCTATCAGATGGATCTGGCGCAGACCGACTTGGCGGAGGTCATCCAGGATTTCACCCTGCATCGGCTGGAAGATCCCGATGAAGCGCCCGACCAGAGCGGAGAGGAAGCCAATCCGCAGCACTTCGCCAAGGTTCTCAAGGGCGTCGTGAAGCGCCAGCGCGAGATCGACCCGCTGGTGGACAAGCAGCTGGCCGAGGGCTGGCACCTCACGCGCGTCGATTCCACCGTGCGTGCCATCCTGCGTGCCGGCACTTTCGAGCTGATGGACATGACGGAAGTACCGCCCCGCGTGGTTATCACTGAGTACGTGGAGGTGGCGAAGGCCTTCTTCGAGGGCGACGAGCCGCGCCTCGTCAACGGTGTGCTCGATGCTCTGGCGCGCAAGCTGCGGCCCGGACAGATGCCCGAACGCTGAGGCAAGACGCGCCGAGGCTGTTGCCGGGCTGCTGTTGCGTCAGTCTCGCGGGACCATGAGGCTGCGGGCCGCGTCCACAAGTTCACCCGGTGCGTGGCACAGCGCGTGCGCGCCGGCATCCAGCAGTTCCTCAGGCGTGCCGTAGCCCCACGTGATGCCGATGCCTTTGACGCCGTTTTGCGCGGCAGCCAGCATGTCGAATTTCCGGTCGCCCACCATTACCGCGCCCTGCGGGTCGATGCGCTCGGTTTCAAGCACGTGCGCGAGCAACTCCGCCTTGTTGTCGCGCGTGCCGTCGAGTTCTGGCCCGTAAACCTTCTCGACGTGGGCCGCGAGCCCCAACTTCACCGCGATCGGCTGTGCGAACACGTGCGGCTTGGCGGTGACGATGATCAGCCGATGCCCCCCGGCGAGCAGCCCCGTCAGGGCCTCGGGAATGCCGGCATACACCTCGCAATGGTACATGGCCCCGTCACGGTAGTTCTGCCGGTAGTGCGCCACGGCTTCTTCGGCGCGCGCCTCGTCCAGCAGCTTCGTAAACGTGGCGCGCAGCGGTGGCCCGATCGCCCAGGTCAGCTCGTCGATGTGCGGCGGCTCCGGATGCCCCATCTTCTCCAGCGCATAGAGCACCGAACCGAGTATGCCGGGCTTGGGATCGATCAGCGTGCCGTCGAGATCGAGCAGCACCGTGCGGGATGAGGGCGGCATGTGGGTCTCTGCATGAGGCGGAGGCGTAAGGCGGACGACAGTGCAGACCGGATCGCATCAGCCAAGTCAAGCGCTCGCAGGCTACGCAACCGCCAGCGCCCAGCTGATGAAGGCCTTGATGGAGGCAACCTTCGGGTGATTATCGCGGTGCACGATGTAGAAGCCATAGCCGCTCAGCACGATTGGCGAGGCCGCCACAAGCACGCCGCGCGCCAGTTCCGGCGCCACGAGCACGTCGCTGCAAATGGCGACGCCATGCCCTGCGATTGCGGCCTCCATGGCATGCAGTTCCTCCCGGAAGCTCAGGCTTGTCATGGCTGCGAGATCGGGCACGTTTTTGAAGCGCCTGCGCGCTGCAAGCTGCCACCTGCTCCAGGTCGGTGCGTGCGCGTCCGGTGGCCACTCGGCTTCGATGAGCGGCAATCGCGCCAGATCCGACGGCTTAAGCATCTTGCGATTACCCAGAAGCCTTGGGCTCGCCACCACCTTGAACGTGTCGCGCGTGAGCAGGACACAGGGCCCGTCTTGCGGCGGGTTGGCCGCATAGCGGATCGCAACGTCCGCCTCCCCGAGCTTGAGGTCCAGCACCGTGTCGGTGCCCACGATGTCCAGCTTCAGGCGCGGATGGGCGTCTTGCCATAGCGGCAGGCGAGGCACGAGCCATCGCGCGGCAAAGGCATTGGTGGCGGTGATGCGCAGGTGCCGGCGCTCGTTCACGGCCCGCACGCGGCTCAATGCTTCGCTGAAGCTTTCAAGCCCCTCTCGAATGACCGGAAAGAGCTGCTGGCCGGCCCACGTCAATGCGAGAGGTCGTGGCCGCCGGCGGAACAGCGGCCGGCCGCAGTGCTGCTCGAGCAGCCTGATCTGGTGGCTGATGGCAGTCGGCGTGACGCCGAGTTCAACTGCGGCCTGCTTGAAGCTCAAGTGCCGGGCTGCAGCTTCGAACGCCCTCAATTCGGTCAACGGCGGGAGCTTTCGCATGCGGCTGAGTGTAGATGAGAATTTCTCACCTGCACCTGAATTATTCGACGTTGCACCTTCTTGTGCCTGGCGCCGACAGTGTATGCGCCGAAGGATCAAGAGGGCGCATATGCCTGCCGAAGAAAACGCCGCCGCCAAGCCGTTTCTTAAGGCCGTGCGCGACATCGCTCCGCTGATCAACGATCACCGCGCCAGCTTCGACCGCGAAAGGCGGCTGCCTGATGCCGTGATCGAGGCACTGGCCGACAAGGGGCTGTTCCGGCTCTGGCTGCCGAAGTCTCTCGGCGGCCCAGAGCTTTCTCCCATCGCCTTCATGCAGGTTGTCGAGGCCGCGTCCGCGCTCGATGGCTCTGTGGGCTGGATTGTCGGCAACGGCGCTGGAATGAGCAGGGCTGGCGGCTATCTGCCGGCGGCCGTGGTCGGCGAATGGTTCACGAACCCGCGCACCTTCATCGTGAGCGCCACGGGGGCTGTCGGCACCGCGACGCCCGTCAACGGCGGATACCGCGTTTCCGGCCGCTGGCCCTTCGGCAGCGGCGCGGCCCATGGCACCCATTTCATGGGGCTGGCAACGGTCGGCGGCCACCAGGCCCCCGATCAACCACGCCTGTGCTGCTATTTCGATCGGCAGCAAGTCACCATTCACGACACCTGGCACGTCTCCGGCTTGCGTGCCACGGCCAGTTCGGATTGGGAGGTGCGGGACGCCTTCGTCCCGTTTCAAAGGGTGCACGAATTCATCGGGTACAAGCCCACGGATCCCGGCCTCCTGTACAGACTGCCGCCGCTCTCCATCTTCCCCTGGACTGTCTCCGTCGTGCCGCTGGGCATCATTCGCGGCGCCATGGATCGCTTCGTGGAGGTCGCCGGCAACAAGGGGCGTCTCGGCGCGGCAGGCCTCATGCGCGATCGTGAGGTCGTGCAGGCGATGATTGGACGTGCCGAGACGATGCATGCAGCCGCGCGCGCCTTGCTGACGGAAGCCATGCGGGAATTGATGGCCGCGATCGACGCGGAAGGTGAGCGGCTCGTGATGGCACGCCTGCGTTTCCGCGCTGCCTGCGCCCATGCCGCCGAGACGGCGCTCCGGATTGCCGAGATGCTGGCGGCAGAAGCAGGCGCGACCGCGATCTTCGAGGTGAACCCTCTCGAGCGCGCAATCCGTGACACGCAGGCGGCCGTCAAGCATGTCGCGATGAACCCGGCGATGTTCGTGGCCCTCGGCCGCGCATCCCTCGGCCTCGACCCCGGCACGGCGAGGTTCTAGCGCTCAGCCTCTCACTGCGCCTTGGAGGCTGCAGCCGCAGGCGTCGCGGTGTTCGCCACCCGCCCGTCGAGCATCGGGTCCACCATCTCGCGGATCTCCTTTATGCCGATCACGCTCTTCACGAGCTTGCCTTGCACGAAGAAGTTCGGCGTGCCGATCACGCCCAGCGTGCGTCCCCGCTCCTTGATGGCGTTGAGCTTCTTCAACAGCGCTTCATCCTGCCGGCAGGCATCGAACTGGGCCCGCGTCAGCCCCACCTGCTTGGCCACTTCGAAGATGGGGTCCGGCCGCACCTCCTGGCTCACCCAGGACGCCTGCTGCGCCATCAGCTTCTCATAGAGCTGGAAGTACTTTTCCTTCGGCGCGCACCTGAGCGCCACGGTCGCCATGCCCGATTGCTTGCCGATCGGGAACTCTGCGCGCAGAACGTATCGCACCTTGCCGGTGTCGATGTACTCCTTCTTGAGCGCCGGGAAGCTCTCGGCGTGGAAGCGCCGGCAATGGGGACACGTCATCGAGGCGTACTGCACGATGGTGACGGGCGCATCCGCGCGCCCCAGCGACATCTCCGGCAGGTCCGTGACGGTCTTCAGCACCTCATCGAGCGAGGGATTGGCAATCACCTCCCGCCCCTTCTGCGCCTCGTTCCCGATGCGGTCGGAGAAGGGATTGAAGGCGCTGGGAGCATCCACGCTGCCCTGCGCGAGCTGCGCGCTTCCCTCGGCCGCCGTGGTTGGCAGCAGCGAGGGCGCACCGGAGCATCCGGCGATCAGGCCGGAGGCAAGCGCGAGTGCGAGGGCGGCGGCGCGCAGCAATGGACCTCAGCTCTTGGTCAGGATGCTTTCGAAGGTTTTCTCGAATTCCTCGAACACTGGGTTAGAGGTGAAGCGTTTGCCGTTGATGAAGAACGATGGCGTCGCGTCGACGCCGAACACCTCGGCCCCCCGCTCGCGAATGGCCACGATGTCATCGAGCAGCTTCTGGTCGGAGATGCACTTGTCGTAACTCTCCTGCGTGAAGCCGGCCTGCTTGACGATATTGAAGAGGGCAGGGCGCGGGTCGGGCCGCACGAACGCCCAGTCTTCCTGCTTGGCAAACATCGCCGAGATCAGCGGCAGCGACTTGCCCTCTCCGGCACAGCGGGCGGCCATGGAGGCGATCGCGGCGAGGTTGTCGAGTGGGAACTCGCGCATGACGAGCCGCACCTTGCCGGTTTCGATGTACTTCTCCTTGATCTTCGGCAGCACCTTGTTGTGGAAGGCTGCGCAGTGCCCGCAAGTCATGGAGGCGTATTCCACCAGCGTGACGGGCGCCTTCGCATCGCCCATGGTCATCTCCGGCAGCGGACCGGGCTTCATCAGCTCGGCCACTGGAACCTCTGCCATCTTCGGCGGCCGCTTCTGGGCGAGCGCCGGGCTCGCCAGCCACTTGAAGCCCGGGACGCCCAGCGCCGCTGTCGCCGCGGAAACGACGAGCACTTGCCGGCGCGTCATGGCTTTGCCGGTGGAAAAAAAGCGGTCACGGATCATGAAGCTGTCCTCTGCGATGAAGCGCGGCATCCGCGTGGGGCGCGCATGGGGATGAGTTTCAAGCGCCTCAATAACATAGGTTCAAGCCCGAATAAGGCAATTCGGCGTGAGGTGCCGTTCGTCGCGGGGAGGGCGGGAGATGCGGAAAGCCTGTCCGCCCGAGAGCTAGCTGCCGGCCCGGATACAGGCGCCCAGCTTGGCCAGGGCCTCGCGCAAAGGCTCGTGACTGACCCCGGCCACCTCGCGCGTGAGTGGCGCGGGAGGCTGCCGCTTCGGTTCCGGCCTCTGGGCCCGTTCAATGGGGCCCTGGACGATGCGGATTTCCGCCACGGCGGCATAGCCAAAATAGGAATTGATCCGTTCGATCAATTGCTTGGCCTTGTATTGCACATCCAGCGCGCGCGCCTCATCGACACGCAGCAGGAGACTGGCGCCGCCGCGCGCACGGGCCTCGCTGGTGCCATCGGCATCGGCTTCGGCGGCAATTCGGGGCCACTTCAGGCGCTCGGGCTGGGTGTAGCGCGCGGTCTCGCTGCCGGCGATCGCGGGCCACTGCATGATCAACGTGGCGGTCGAGAAGCCGAATTTCTCGAAGGCTTTGCGGGTCAGCTGCGGCAGGAAACTGCCCACGGCCTTGCCGGTCCCCTTGCGGCGGTCGATATGGACGACCTGCCGTGGAGTGGGAGAGCCTTGGAAACGATGGCCGGACGACGTCACTGGGGTTAACTCTCTCGCAGGATGCGTCAACAGTTCTCAGGCAGAGGCCCGAGCCATACGATGAGGTAGATGATTCGCTCGCTGAGCTGCATCGCCTCGGAGCCCGCCTCATGACAGCTGTGGCGCAAGAGCAACTGGAGTTCCGATTGCCCGGCCCGCAAACGGCCAAGAGCCTGCTCGACTGGTACGATCGCGAAGCCCGTGATCTGCCCTGGCGGCGACATGCCGGGCGCAAGCCCAACGCCTATCGCGTGTGGCTGTCGGAGATCATGCTGCAGCAGACGACCGTCAAGGCCGTCATCCCCTACTTCGAGAATTTCCTGCGGCGCTGGCCCACGGTCACGAAGCTTGCGGCGGCGCCCCTCGATGACGTGCTCGCCGCCTGGGCGGGCCTCGGCTACTACAGCCGCGCCCGCAACCTGCATCGCTGCGCGCAGGTGGTGGTGGAGAAGCACGGCGGCAAGTTCCCCCGCACCGAGGCGGAACTGAAGGAGCTGCCGGGCATCGGCCCCTATACGGCAGCAGCCATCTCTGCCATCGCCTTCGGGGCCTCCACCACGCCCATTGATGGCAACATCGAGCGCGTGGTGTCGCGTCTCTTCGCGCTTACAGAGCCGTTGCCGGCGTCCAAGCCCCGCATCCGCAAGCTTGCGGCCTCTCTGACACCGGCAGAGCGCGCCGGCGACTACGCCCAGGCGCTGATGGATCTGGGTGCCACCATCTGCACGCCGAAGCGCCCCTCGTGCCTGATGTGTCCGGTCCAGATCGACTGCATTGCGCGGGCAGAGGGCCTGGAAAGCGCCTTGCCGGTGAAGGGCGCCAAGCCCGAGCGGCCGGTGCGTCTCGGGCTCGCCTTCGTCGCCCTTCGCGAGGATGGCCACCTGTTGCTGCGCAAGCGACCCGAAAGCGGGCTCTTGGGCGGCATGCTCGAGGTTCCTTCGACCGACTGGGGCGACGCGCTTCCGCCCATCAACGAAGCCCTTCGCGCTGCGCCCGTGCGCGCCGATTGGTGGGGAACGCCCGGCACGGTGGTGCACGTCTTCACCCACTTCCGCCTGGAGATGACGGTGTATCGCGCCATCGTTCCAGTGGAGGCGACCTTGACCTTCTGGGCCGACCCGCACCGCTGCCAATGGGTGTCGCGACGCGATCTCGATCGGGTCGCGCTGCCGAGCGTTATGCGCAAGATCATCGCGCACGGCCTCGCGGAGCAGTAGGCGCGAAAAGGCCTCAAGCGTCGAAGAACACCGTCTCGCGATCACCCTGCAGGTGAATGTCGAACGTGAAGTGTCCGGGCTTTCCCGCCACCGGCTTTGCCATCAGCGTGTCAAGACGGTCAGCCGGCACAAGCGCAAGAATGGGATCGCTCCCGTTCGCAGCCTCGCCGGGGAAATAGATGCGCGTGTGCATGCGCTTCAGCACGCCGCGGGCAAACACACTCACGCTGATATGCGGGGCCTGGGTGGTGCCATTCGGCCCTGCCACGGTGCCGGGCTTCACGGTGTCGAAAGCGAAGCCGCCTGTCTCGGTCGAGGCGCGGCCGAAACCACGGAACGAGTTGGAGGAAAGCGGGCGGCCATCTTCCGGGTGGGCATACCGGCCTTCCGCATCGGCCTGCCAGATCTCGATCATCGCGTCGGGCACCACGGCACCTTCGCCGTCGAAAACGCGGCCCTCGATGCGAATGTGCTCTCCTGGCTGGCCCTGCGCGGCGACAGTGGCCGTGAACACCGGGCGGAACCCGTACTGGGCGGGCATCAGCCCGATGTGCAGGTAGGGCCCTACGGTCTGGGATGGCGTGCGTTCAGTCATTGTCGTTGTCCAGTGGCGTGGAGTTCGGGCCGCGCAGGTAGATGTCGAAGGCATAGCCGAGCGCCCATTCGGGCTTCGTGATCTCGAGATCGAACTTCGAGATCAGCCGTTCCCGCGCTTTCGCATCGGGAATTGAATTCATGATCGGGTCGAAGGGAAAGAGCGGATCGCCCGGAAAGTACATCTGCGTCACGAGCCGCGTCAGGAATGAGGGCCCAAGCAGCGAGAAGTGAATGTGCGCAGGCCGCCAGGCGTTCGGGTGGTTGCGCCACGGATAGGCGCCGGGCTTGATCGACGTGAACTGGTAGACGCCGTTGGCATCCGTGACCACGCGCCCCGCACCCGTGAAATTCGGATCGAGCGGCGCCGCGTGCTGGTCGTTGACGTGGATGTAGCGCCCCGCGGCGTTGCATTGCCACACCTCCACCAGCGTATTGGGCACCGGCCGGCCGGCCTCGTCGAGCACGCGCCCGCGCACGATGATGCGCTCACCTTGCGGCTCGCCCGGATGCTGGGTTGTGAGATCGCCTTCCTCCGGTCGCACGTCGGAGTGGCCATAGACCGGCCCGGTGATCTCCGAGATCGTTTGCGGGATGGTGATCAGCGGTTTGCGCGGCGAGCGCAACACCGTCGATTTGTATTCGGGCGATAGATAGGGAGGGTCGACATCGTTGCCCGCCCGTGAATATCGGTCCGTCATTGCCGTCTCCTCCAGCGCGTGCTTTTGGCCCGCCTCTTATCGTTGCGCCTCGATCGCTGCCTTCGTCCGTGCGTGCAGGTCGCGCAGCACCTCGAGCTCCACTTTGGTCGGCGGCGCACTTTCCTTCACATCGGCCGAGAACTTGATGGCCCAGCCGGTTTTCGCGGTGATCTCCTCGCGCGAGACGCCGGGATGGATGGCAGCCACCATCAGCTCCTTGCTCTCGGCATGTGGCTCCAACACACACAGATCCGTGACGACGCGCGTTGGCCCCTTCGTTTTCACGCCGAGCTTGGCGCGGCTGTCACCGCCGCTGCCATGCCCGAGCGAGGTGACGAAGTCGATCTTCTCCACGAATGCCCGCTTCGACTGCGCGATGGTGATGAACACCTCGCCGCACGATGTCGCGATCTCGGGCGCCCCGCCGCCGCCCGGCAGGCGTACGCTTGGCTTCTCGTAGGGACCGACGACGGTGGTGTTGAGATTGGCGTAGCGGTCGATCTGCGCGCCGCCCAGGAAGCCCACCGTGATGCGGCCGCCTTGCAGCCAGTAGCGGAACATCTCGGGCACCGACACCGTGGTCAGCGCCGTCTCGCACAACTCGCCGTCGCCGATGGAAAGCGGCAGCACGTTGGGCTTCGTCGCGAGTGTGCCGCTCTCGTAGATAAGCGTGATGCCTGGCGCATGCGTGAGCCTCGCGAGGTTGCACGCGGCAGATGGCGCACCGATGCCGACGAAGCACACGTCCGTGCTTTTCAGCGCCCGCGCAGCCGCGATCGTCATCATCTCCGTGGGCGTCCAGGCAGGCTTTGCTCCAGCACTCATGCCTTGCCTCCCTTGCCCTTGGCTGCGAAGCCCGCGAACGCCTCTGGCCCCTTGCCGTAGACATTCTCCTTCATCCAGGCAGCGAAGCTGTCGCGGTCCCGCGCGATCTCGTCCCAGGCCTCATAGAACGCATTGTCGCGCTTGTAGTAGCCTTGCGCATAGGAAGGATGTGCGCCACCCGGCACCAGCGTAACGGCCGTCACCGTCCACGACGGCAGGATGCAGGCGTTGAGCGAGCGTGGCCCGAAGTCATCGACGATCTCCTCCACCGTGACGAGAGACCGCTTCGAGGCAAGCACCGCCTCCTTCTGCACGCCCACGATGCCCTCGAGCAGGATGTTGCCGGCCCGATCCGCCTTCTGCGCGTGGATCACCGCGCTATCGAGCCGGATCGCCGGCACCGTCGCCAGCACTTCGCCGGTATAGGGGCAGGTCACGGACTTGATGTTGGGGTTCACGCGCGCAAGCTCGGCCCCGCGATAGCCACGAAAGACGGCGAAGGGCAGCCCGGCCGCACCGGCCTCGTAGGCATTGGCCAGCGCCGCGTGGCTATGCTCCTCGATTTCGAGCGGCTGCGGAATGCCCTTCTCATAGGCCTCCCTGAAGCGATGCAGCGAGCCCACCCCCGGATTGCCGCCCCAGGAGAACACCATTTTCCGCGCCATCCCCACGCCGATCATCTGGTCGTAGAGCAGGTCGGGCGTCATCCGCACGAGCGTCAGGTTTTTCTTCGCCTGCCGGATCGCCTCGTGCCCGGCGGCATATGGAATGAGATGCGTGAAGCCTTCGAACGCCACAGTATCGCCGTCGCGGACGACCTCCTCGATGGCTGCGGCAAGGGAGAGGAAACGAGCCATGCGTGCCTTGCGATCCCTGACATGGATGTGACGATGGATGGGCGTCCCAACCATTGGTTGATAGGACCGGCGAGAATGGCTGGCAAGGGTGCAGCGGCGCGCGCTGGCCGCGGTCTCCGCGTCCTATTGCCGTAGCGACGGGAACCACCTGCAATCGCCGTTCATTCCTGAGCTGCAATCTAGGGAATTGCGCATCTGCACAACGGCCGCTTTCTCGGCATGTCCCACCCGCGGGATCGCACAGCTTCATTAGAGATGACCTGGATGCCGCTTCCATTCCGTGAGCGCCTCATCATGCGCTTCATGCCCGCCGCGCTCTATTACGAGGCGCGCGTCAAGGATGAGGCCGAGTGGGGCGAGCACGAGCTTTCCGTTCTGGGCGACATCACAAAACCGGGCGGCACCGCCATCGACGTGGGGGCCAACCAGGGCATTTTCGCCTATGCGCTTGCCCAGGTTGCAGACCGCGTGGAGGCCTTCGAGCCGAATCCCGACTATGCAGACTTCGCGCGCCGCATGCTGGGCCGTCGCGCCCGTGTGCATACGCTTGCCGTATCGAAAGAGGATGGACGCGCGAGCTTCGTCGTGCCGCTCGGCGATGATGGCAAACCCCTCCATCTGGGCGGCTCGCTTGAGGAAGCAGCGGACAAGCGACAACGCGTCCAGCGTTTCGAGGTGGAGCTACGCACCCTCGACAGCCTCAACTTTCCTGACGTGCGCATCATCAAGGTGGACGTGGAGGGCAGCGAACTCGACGTGCTGGAAGGCGCCCGCCAGACCATTGCGCGCGACAAGCCGGCTCTCATCGTCGAGCTTCTGACCGGTGCTCATGCAGACCCCGTGGCGGTCACGCTGACGATCGCATCCAGCTATGGCTATCGACCGCTTCTTGTCACTGCCGAGGGAGCGCAGGTCGATGCAATTCCTGTCATTCGTTCGCTCGGGTCGAATACCACCTGGGGTTCATCCATCCGCAATCGCAACGTGCTTTTCCTGCCGAAATAGGCGAGGCCGGCTTGCTTCAGCCCGCAACGAGTGCGCCCAGCCGGCGCACGCCCTCTGCAATCGTCGGCTCGTCGGGGAGGGAGTAGCTTAGGCGCAGCGTGTTGCGCCCGCGGCCGTCAAAGAAGAAGGCGCCGCCCGGCACGAACGCGACATTGGCTTCATCCACCGCCCGGTTCAGGAGTTGCGCGCCGTCCAGTCCCTCGGGCAGCGTCACCCAGGTGAACAGCCCGCCTTGCGGCTTTGTCCAGGTCGCGCCCTTCGGCATGTGCTGGGCGAGTGCGGACATCATCGCGGCGGCACGCGACCGGTAGTGGGATTGCGCGCGCTCCACCTGGCTCTCGAAACAGCGGCTCGCCAGCCGGTGCATGACCATCTGGTTGATCGTTGCCGAGTTGAGGTCCGAGGCCTGCTTCACCAACACCAGGCGCCTGATCAGCGGTCTGCCCGCAACGATCCACCCGACACGCAAGCCGGGCGTCAGCGTCTTGGAGAAGGTGCCGCAATAGATGGTGCGGGTCTTGTCGATATGGCCGCTGCGCCCAATGTCGAGCGCCAGGATCGGCGGCAGCGGCTCGCCCCCGAAGCGCAGCTGCGCGTAGGCGCTGTCCTCGACGATGGGAATATCGAGTTCGGTGGCGAGGTCGAGCACACGGTTGCGCGCTGCGAGCGACAGCGTCTCGCCGGTGGGGTTGGCAAAATCGGGGACTAGGTAGGCAAGCTTCACGTCGCCGCCGGCCGTCCGCGCCGCATCGCGATAACTCCCCGGCGTGCGGTTTCCCTGCTCGGGCTTCAACTCGTCATAGCGTGGCTCGTACGCGGCGAAGGCCTGCAGGGCTCCCAGATACGTCGGCGCTGTCACCAAGGCCGTATCCCCCGGCGACACCAGCAGCCTCCCCAGGAACTCGAGCCCCTGCTGCGAACCGCAGGTGATCATGATGTTGTCGGGCCCGCAGGCAACACCGAGACCGGCCATGTGCCGCACGATCCACTCCCTGAGCGGCTGGTAGCCCTCGCTCACGGAATACTGCAGTCCAGCCTTCGCAAGCCCCGGGTCGGAGAGCACCGCTGCGTAGGCCTCTTGCGCTTCCTGCACCGGGAACAAGGCCGGGTCTGGAATGCCCCCGGCGAACGAGATGATGCCGGGCTTGTCCATGATCTTCAGGAGTTCGCGGATCTCGGACGCCCGCATCTTTTCGGCGCGTTTGGCGTAGCGCGGTTCCCAGGTCTCAGCGACATTTTCGAGCATTTCAGAAGACCCTCACGAAATTATCGCGCACAATATGTCAGTAATGCTGACCTAAAAGCAACCCTCTTTTGTCTTGGCCGCCCGCCCCGGCATGCCCAAGACAGGGCGCGCGCGGCCAGCCGCACAAAAGCGTGGACAACCTGTGGACAATGCCGCTTCCGCCATCGTCCGTGTCCTGCCGTGCCTAGGAGGGCCGCGACTGAGCCTCGACAGTCATCCCGCGCAACGGGGCCAATCCTCGTTGCCGACTTTGCGGGGTTTGCCATGTCGTCCTGGATGGAGGCGCGCCGTTCGGCCCGCCGGCCTGTCATGATCATCTCCAGCAGCGTTGCCGCCGGGCTTGCGGGTGCCGCCCTGCTCTACGCTTTCGCAGGCCCTGCTCCCGCACCGCTCGCAGCCGAGGAAACGCCCGGTACGCCCTGCATTGCGATCGCCATCGACCGTGACACCGGCATCGCCACCTCGGCGCCCTGCTCGGCGGGCCGCCTGCTGCTGGCGGAACAGCGCCAGCGCTGAAGCATCGGCCGAGGCCATTGCGCGGCAAGGGGACTGGCGACCATATTCGCCATGGCTCCGACGTTCGCTGACGCAGGCAGGTTCCGCACGATGGTCTCTCCCACGCTACCCAAGGTCGCGCTCATCACTGGCGCCGCCAAGCGCATCGGTCGCGCCATCGCCGAGGATTTGGCCCGCGCCGGCTGGAGCATTGGCCTGCATTGCAATTCCTCGCGCGCCGACGCCGACGCCCTTGCCGGCAGCATCACGTCGCGCGGCGGCCGTGCGGCTGTCCTCCCCGCTGACCTCTCCGACGCCCGTGCCGTACAGGATCTGGTACCGCAATGCGCGGCCTCCCTCGGCACACCCGTTTGCCTCGTCAACAACGCCGCCCTCTTCATCAATGACGAGATCATGTCCCTCGACCCTGCGGTCTGGGACCTGCAGATGGCGGTGAACCTGAAGGCCCCCGTGCTGTTGGCAGGTGCCATGGCGCGCGCCCTGCCGCCCGACGCGACGGGCGTCATCATCAACATCGTCGATCAGCGTGTCTGGCGGCCGGTGCCCAGCTATTTCTCCTACGGCGCCTCCAAGAGCGGCCTTTGGGGCGTGACTCGCACCCTCGCCCAGGCGCTCGCCCCGCGTATCCGGGTCAACGCCATTGGACCGGGCCCCGTGCTCGCCAATATCTACCAGAGCCCGGAGGACTTCGCGGCCGAGTGCGCCGCCACGCCTCTTGGCCGTGCCACCAGACCGCAGGAGATCGCCGACGCCGTCCGCTTCATCATTGACGCGCCCGCCATGACGGGCCAGATGATCGCGCTCGATGGCGGCCAGCATCTTGCCTGGGACAAGCAGGCGCCCTGAGGGTTTCCCTCATCTCCAATGTCTGGCCTCCAATGTCTGACGCTCCACCTTCGGCCCTTATGATGAAGCCACAGTCCGCCGCCCAGCCGAAGCCAGCCACCCCGATTGCCAGCGGCCGTCGCCGTGTGTTCGTGCGCGACCTGGAGATCGTGGCGAGCGTTGGCGTCTTCGAGCACGAGAAGCGCTACGAGCAGCGCATCGTCCTGTCCCTCGAACTCGATGTCGAGGATGCCTACGATGGCCGCTCCGACCGGCTGGAGCACGTGCTCGACTATGCCGCCGTGGTCGATGCCGTGACGCGCCTCGTGCAGGCCGGCCACGTGCATCTCATCGAGACCTTGGCTGAGCGCATCGCCACCCAGTGCCTGTCGGACGCCCGCGTGAAGTCCGTCCGCGTGCGCATCGAGAAGCCCGACGTGCTGCCCTCCGTCCGCAGCGTCGGCATCGAAATCGAGCGCGGGCGCTAGCCTTTAGCCGGTCTTGCAGTCGGCACCCGGAGTTCCTCGTGAAAAGGCCTCCAATTGCGAGCCATTCGCCATTTCAATAAGCTTATCCGCGGTCGGATGGAGAGCGGCTGGTGTACGTATTCGCTATCGTAGGCGGCATAGTCGCCATTTATTTTGTTTTCGCCGCCCTCCGGCGTCCCGGCCACGCTGCGATCTTGGCAGCAGGACTTTGGTTCGCATACGCGATCTACGAGTACTTCATCGCCAACGGCACGCTCTGCGACGCGAACTGCAACATTCGCGTGGACCTGGTCTTGTTTTTCCCGCTGCTGGGGTTCGCCAGTTACCTTGCGGTTCAGAAAGAGCGACGGCCAGTGGCCCTGGCGGTCCTGTATGCATTGTGTTTGACGGTCGTGGCACTCCTCGCAGCCGTACTTGGCTACCAGATGGCGGCCATGGCCGCGGGCGCAGGCGCACTGCTCGCTGCCATCTATGGCATCGTGGTTGTGGTGTCACGCCATAGGGCGAGATCGCTACAGAGCTGATCTCCGCGGTCCGTATGACCGCTATGCGCCGCAACTCCAGCGGCGGCACAAGCACCCCCAATCGTTGGGCGAATGCAAAGCCTCCTTCAAACACTTCGAGCGGCAGATCCTGTCGGACTTACACCCTGCTTGCATTGCCGCAGCAACTCCATTCAGCATTCGTTCATAATTCAGGGGTCGCCACAAACGCGCCACGCTAAGCCCCTACTGGCGCCCCAAACCTCACGCCAACTGCCGAGCCTCGAGCCAGTGATTCAGGGAGCGAAAAACCCGGACGCTGGCGCGGGATGACCCGAACGCCGTCATAGGGATGCCGGAGGATTGCTGCTTCCGGCGGGGGAATGGCGGAGGATTGAACAAGTGAGCGCGTAACAAAGCGTCGGATTTCACGCTGATCCGTAGGCTTGGTAACGGCTCATTAAAGTTAAGGGCTTACTAATGGTGGCAAACCTTCCGAAGGACCCACAGTCGAGCCACGGTCGAGGCGCGTCTGAGGGAGTGAAGAAGGCGGGGTGGTACGAGTTAGTGAGTAACCCAGGGTGGTATCGCATGCAGGCCCGGTTTGGAGCGTATGTCCTTTTTGCGTTGATCGCCGCGCCATTGAGCACTGCCGCAGCAGGTCAGCTTCCCGACATCAAGGCGGGGCCGGCCAACAAGGTCCCCGAATGCGTCACGCCGGGGCGGCTTCTCGCCTATCTCAAGACGCGCAATCCAGAGCTTAGCCCGCGCTTCGAAAGCCTTCCGTCCGACTACATGCGTGTTGGTGAGGATCTTGGCGTGCGCTGGGATTTCGCCTTCTACCAGATGATGCTGGAGACCGGCTCGCTCAGCTTCAAGAACGGCAGCCGCACCGGCGACGTGAAGCCGACGCAGAATAATTTCGCGGGCCTCGGCGCTACCGGCAGGGGCGAGCCGGGTGAAAGCTTCCCCGATGTCGCGACGGGCGTTCGTGCGCATCTCGAGCACCTCCTTCTCTATTCCGGTCAGACGGTCGAGAGCCCCGTGGCTGAACGCACCCGCAAGGTGCAGCAGTGGGGCGTGCTGACCCAATGGCAGGCGGGCTTCAAGCGGCCCATCACGTTCGCGGATCTCGCCGCCAAGTGGGCTCCCGGCTCCAACGCCTACGGCAGGATGCTGGAATCGCTGTCCCAGGGCTTCTCTGACTATTGCCGCCGTCCTGATCCCAAGCCCGAGCTTCTCGCAGCGGTGCGCAAGAGCCGCCTCGCCGCGCAGGAGGAGGCCCCGGCAGAGCGTCCTGGTGCAGCGCTGGCCAAGCGCGCCATCGACGAGGGCAAGGCCGAGCAGAATAATCGCCGTTCGGCACTGGGCAACCCAGAAAACGTTTCGCCATCGGTCACGGCCAGCCTCGGTGGCAAGGTTCCGCCCACGCCGTTCAAGGTGCTGAACAGCCCTGTCCCGCAGGAAGAGCCCCAGCCCCTCGCGCAACCCTTGGCGCATGCGGCTCCCCCTCCCGCGCCGCCGGCGGCCGAGCAGCCTGCGCCGTCTCCTGCATTCCGCTCCGGCATGCTCAACATGCCCGCGCGCCAGCCACCGCCCGCCTTCCATAACGAGAGCGCGGCACTGCCGCCGCCTCCGCCGGCATTGCCCGCCGCTTCGGAAACCCAGTTGCTCCCGCACCAACCGGCCGCTAAGGCGCCGGCAGTGCAGCCGCCCGCGGCGCATACGCAGCCGAGCCACCAGGCCAAGGCCAACCAACCCGCGCCGCCTCGCAAGGAGCAGCCGAACAAGGTCGCTTCCGCGGCTACCAGCGCCAAGTCGATTGCGGATGCGGTCCCCGCCGGCCAGAAGTGCCGCGTCTGGACGGCAAGCTACGGCGGGCAGAAAGCACTGATCATCCGTTCGGTCATCGACAGGGTGGTAAACTTCACCGTACTCGACGTGAACGAGGGCGCAGAGAAGCGCGAGGCCGATGCCTTCATCGCCGCCTACGCCAAGAACGGCGCGGTCGCGGGCGAATTCGCGAGCCAGACGATCGCACTCGACAAGGCCTTCGAGCTCTGCCCCGAAGGCTGAGCCGGATCGGCTCCATGATGGACGGCAGCCCGCATCCTGCTGCCGTCTGCTTCAGCGCCTTGCCCGCTCACATCCCAATCGGAAGTAGCCTTCCATGCCCCCGCCTCGCCTCGCCATAGCCGTTGCCGTTGCGATGCTTTCGTCTGCGACCGCGCTTGTCGCGGCTGCAGTGCCAGCCCGTGCCCAGCGCGCCGCCGCTGCGCAGGCTGCCGCAGTCCCCATCCGCATGGCGCCTGGCGAGAGCGTGCCCGCCTGCGTGACACCTGCGCGGCTGATGGCCCACGTGCGCGAGCGCACGCCGGGCCTCGATCCCCGCTTCAAGGATATCGCCCGCTACTACAAGCAGCATGGCGAAGCCCTGCGCGTCCGCTGGGACTACGCCTTCTTCCAGATGCTGATCGAGACCAACTATCTCTCCTACAAGACCGGCGCTGGCCGCTGGGGCGATGTGAACCCCAAGCAGAACAACTTTGCCGGCATCGGCACCACCGGCGGCGGTGTACCCGGCGACAGCTTCAAGGATGTCTCGACCGGAGTGCTGGGGCAGATCCAGCACCTCGTAGCCTACTCGGGCGAGCGGGTTGCCAATCCTGTTGCCCCGCGCACCCAGGAGAAGCAGGACGAGATCATCGAGAAGTCCCTCAAGCTGCGCCGGCCGGTGAAGTTCGCCGATCTGGCCCGCCGCTGGGCCGTCGACTGGCGCTATGGCCTCAGCATCGAGTACGTGGCCCAGCGCTATCGCAAGGCGAACTGTACGCCGGAAGGCGCCCCGCTTCATGCCTCGCCCGACCCCGCGGAAGACGCGCCGCCCCCCCCGCCCGTGGCACGCGAACCTGTGCGCGAGGCTGCAGCCACACAGCGCAGGCAGAAGTCCGCAGTGTCGGCCTCACCCGCCCGTTCCCAGCAGGTCGCAGACGCGGTGCCGGGCTGTGGCATCTGGTCGGCGAGCTACGGTGGCAAGGTGGCCCTGCTCATCCGCTCGACCACGGCCGGCACCACCAACTACACGGTGCTGCAGGTGGATGCCGACGACGAGGCTTCGCAGGCCCAGGCCTTCATCGATCTTCATGCCCGGAACGGAGAGATGCTCGAGCGCTTCGGCTCTACGGACGCCGCCTTCGCCCGTGCCTTCGAACTCTGCCCCAGACCCTCGTGACGGCACCCGCCGCGCGCCCATGCCCAAAAACGGTCGGCATTTGCGGCTCAAACTCCCCTCGAGCCGGGCTCGGCCTTGACGCGGCACAGCTAAAGCGCAAAGTGCCCCGGCGGGGGAATTCCATCAGACCTCAAACTTTCACACGGACCTTTTCCATGCGATCAGTGCGCGTCAGTCTCCTTGCAGCCTCTGCGGCACTGTCCGCTTCTTGCGCCATCCTCTCCGTGCCCGCGCGCGCTGAAACGCCGCCTCCGCCTCCGCCGGCGGCCGCCAACTGCCAGAACACGCAAAGCTTCGAGCGCTGGCTTTCCGAATTCCGAAAGGAAGCGCTCGCCTCCGGCATCTCGCGCCAGACCGTGTCGCGCGTGCTCGATGACATGACGCTCGATCAGAACATCATCGCGCGTGATCGGCGGCAAAGCTTCTTCTCGCAAACCTTCACCTCGTTCTCCGGCAAGCTCATCTCCGGTGGCCGCATCAAGAACGGCCAGGCGCGGCTGAAGCAGTACGCTGATCTGTTCCAGCGTGTGGAGAAGGAATTCGGTGTACCGGGCCCGGTGATCGCCGCGTTCTGGGCACTCGAAAGCGATTTCGGCGCCGGCATGGGCGATCTCTCCGTCCTGCGCTCGCTCGGCACGCTGGCCTACGACTGTCGCCGCGGCGAGATGTTCCGGAAGGAGTTGCTCGACGCCATGCGCATCGTCGACCGCGGCGACCTGCAGCCCTCCGACATGATCGGCTCCTGGGCCGGGGAACTCGGCCAGACGCAGTTCCTGCCCTCGCACTACCTCAAGTACGCCGTCGACTACGATGGCGACGGCAAGCGCAACCTGCTCAAAAGCGTGCCCGACGTCATCGCCTCCACCGGCAACTTCATCAAGTCGCTCGGCTGGCGCGCGGGCGAGCCTTGGATGGAAGAGGTGCGCGTGCCGCAGAACCTGCAGTGGGACCAGGCCGACCTCGCCATCCAGCATCCCCGTTCCAAGTGGGCCGAGTGGGGCGTGAAGGACATTCACGGCCAGCCGGTGAAGCGTGACAGCCTCCCGGCCTCCCTGCTGCTTCCGCAGGGCCGCTTCGGGCCCGCCTTCCTCGCCTACTCGAATTTCCAGATCTATCCGAAGTGGAACCAGTCGCTGAACTACTGCATCACCGCGGCACATCTCGCGACACGTCTCGACGGGGCCCCCGCGTTCAGCAAGGGCAGCGGCCAGATCGAGGAACTCTCGTTCGAGCAGGCCAAGGAACTGCAGCGGCTACTGATCCGCCGCGGCTTCCTGGAAGGCGAGGCCGACGGCAAGATCGGCGCCGGCACCCGTGCCGCGGTCAAGGCCGCGCAGATTAAGTTCGGCCTTCCCGCCGACAGCTATCCCACCCTCGAACTTCTGGAGCGCCTCGGTGGCCGGGCCGTTCGCCGCGAGCGGGCCGACAAGAACTGAACGGACGCCAGTGTTAACCCCGGCAAAGGCGGCCCCCGTGCCGTCTTCCGGGCAATGAGTTGCCTGCCCCCCATTGCACTCCGCGCCCGCCGCGGCTATAAGGCCGCGCAAACGGATCCCATAGCGATGCGGATGGCGGGCGGCGCGGCAGGCGCAACGCCTTCTTTTTTGTTGGAGATAGCGGTATCATGGCTCAAGCTCAGACGAGCGAGATCAAGGCCTCGGCGCGCGCAGGCGCTGGCCAGGGTGCAGCCCGCGCCACGCGGCGCGAAGGTCGGGTTCCGGCCATCCTTTACGGCGACGGCAAGGAGCCGCAGAACCTTTCGCTCGACTCCAAGGACATCACCCTCACCGTCAGCAAGGGCAAGTTCCTGTCGACGGTGTTCAGCCTCGACATCGACGGCACCAAGGTTCAGGCGATCCCGCGTGAGGTCCAGCTCGACCCCGTCAAGGACCGCATCATCCACATCGATTTCCAGCGCGTGGGCAAGGGCTCCAAGATTCGCGTCAACGTGCCGGTCCGCTTCGTCAACGACGCGCTTTCGCCCGGTCTGAAGCGCGGTGGCGTGCTCAACATCGTGCGCCACACAGTCGAGGTTATGGCCCCCGCCGACGCCATCCCGGATTTCTTCGAGTTCAGCCTCGAAGGCCTCGAGATCGGCCGCTCCATCCACATCTCGGCCACCAAGATGCCCGAGGGCGTCCGCCCCACCATCACCAACCGTGACTTCACGGTCGCTACCATCGCTGGCCATCGCCAGGACGAAGAGGGTCCCACCGCTGGTGCGCCCGGCGCTGCCGCTGCGGCCACTCCGGCCGAAGGTGCTCCCGCCGCTGCTGCAGCCGATGCCAAGGGCGGCGACGCCAAGGCCGCTGCCGCCAAGGCGCCGGCCGCTGGTGCTGCCAAGCCCGCAGCCAAGCCGGCTGCCAAGAAGTAAGATGGCGATCGGTGCTGGTGCCCTGCGGGTGGCAGCACCGTTCTTCCGGTCTCCGGCCACACGTGCCTGGGCGAGGGACGCTGCGCCATGAGGGTGTTCGTCGGTCTCGGCAATCCGGGCTCTCAGTACGAGCGCCACCGGCACAACGTCGGCTTCATGGCGCTCGATCGCATCGCGGACATGCATCGCTTCTCCGGTTGGAAGAAGCGCTTTCAAGCTCTCACCGCCGACGGCACCATCGCCGACGAGCGCGTGCTGCTCGTAAAGCCGCAAACCTACATGAACGAGAGCGGGCAGGCCGTGGGCGAGGCGCTCCGCTTCCTCAAGCTGTCGTTGACCGATCTATATGTGTTCCACGACGAGCTCGACTTGGCGCCCGGCAAGCTGAAAGTGAAGCTCGGGGGCGGCAACGCCGGCCACAACGGACTGCGCTCCATCTCGGCCCACGTCGGCAACGACTATGCGCGGGTGCGGATCGGCATTGGTCATCCCGGATCGAAGGATCTCGTTTCTGGCTACGTGCTGCATGACTTCGCCAAGGCTGACGCCCTCTGGCTGGAACCGCTGCTCGATGCCATGGCGAAGGCTTCGGGCCGTCTCGCTGCAGGGGATGCGGAGCGCTTCCAGACAGACGTCGCCCGCGCGCTGCAGCCCCCGAAGGAAAAGAAGGGTGCGAGCGGCGACAGCGCTGATCCCGCCCCCTCAGGCGAGCCTAAGCCGCCGCGTCGCGCGGGGCCGCATCCTGCAGGCGAGCGCCAGTCCAAACGTGCAACGGCACTCGCCGAGAACCTGAAGAAGTGGCTGAAAGGCCGTGAGCAACAGAGCTAGAGATCGCTTCCATGGGCTTCAAATGCGGCATCGTGGGCCTGCCCAACGTGGGCAAGTCCACCCTCTTCAACGCGCTGACGCAGACCGCTGCGGCGGAGGCTGCCAACTATCCTTTCTGCACCATCGAGCCGAATGTCGGTGAGGTCGGCGTGCCCGACCCGCGCATGCAGGAGCTTGCCACCATCGGCAAGAGCGCGCAGGTCATCCCCACGCGTCTCACCTTTGTCGACATCGCCGGCCTCGTGCGTGGTGCGTCGAAGGGCGAAGGCCTCGGCAACCAGTTCCTCGCCCACATCCGTGAGGTGGATGCCGTAGCCTACGTGCTGCGCTGCTTCGACGATCCCGACATCGTTCACGTCGAAGGCCGCATCGATCCCACCGCCGATGCCGATACCGTTGAAACCGAGCTGATGCTCGCAGACCTCGACAGTCTCGAGCGGCGTCGCGACAGCCTGCAGAAGAAGGCCAAGGGCGGCGACAAGGAGAGCAAGGAAATCCTCGCTCTCGTCGACAAGGCGCTGGTCCTCGTGCGCGAGGGCAAGCCGGCACGCCTCGCCCAGATCTCGCCCGAGGAAGAAACCCTCTGGCGCAGCCTGCAACTGCTCACCTCGAAGCCGGTTCTCTACGTCTGCAACGTCGAGGAGGCCTCCGCTGCCAGCGGCAACGCCTATTCCAGAAAGGTGGAAGAGCGCGCCAAGGCCGAAGGCGCCGGCTGCGTCGTCATCTCCGCCAAGATCGAGAGCGAGTTCGCCGGCCTCCCGCCCGAGGATCGCGACGACTTCCTGAAGGAGATGGGGCTCGAGGAAGCCGGCCTCAACAAGCTCATTCGCGAAGGCTATCGCCTTCTGGGCCTCATCACCTACTTCACGGTGGGCCCGAAGGAGACGCGCGCCTGGACCATCACCAAGGGCACCAAGGCGCCGCGTGCCGCCGCTGCCATCCACACCGATTTCGAGAAGGGCTTCATCCGCGCCGAGACCATCGCCTACGACGACTTCATCGCCTGCGGTGGCGAGGTCGGCGCCAAGCAGGCCGGCAAGATGCGCCTGGAAGGCAAGGACTACGTCGTGAAGGACGGCGACGTCATGCTATTCCGTTTCAACACCTGATCCTGCCGCCGCCCGCCAAAGCTCGCCAAGCCCTCGATTCCGCCTTCTCGGTCGAGCGCAGCGAGCGCCAGGATCTTTCCCAGTGCGCTCGTGACGGATTGTCCCTCTCTGGCTTGCTTGGATCTCGGCCTTCGCGGAGTTGACGGTTGCGTTTGCGGATCGCGCCTCGCCCCTCAACAACGGCAGCGTGGGACGCACACCATTCCGACACTACGTCCCGTCAAGCCCGCGAAGGCGGGCTTCCACGCAAGCACGTTGCTGGAGGCCTGCTCGGCCCCAAGCGACATCGTGGAAACTGCGCATCGCGCGGGTCTTCAGGCAGCCTGCGCTTGTGTCAGCGCGATGAGGTCGAAGTCGCCGGCGAGTACGGCGTCGAGCTTCCCCGTCCGCCACGGCTCGCCAACCACCTGGCGCACGAGAGGCGAAGGGCTCTCGCGGTATCGCCGCACGACCGTGCCTGACGGCGCGAGGGCGTCGAACGCGGTCTTGATGCTGGACCGCAGGCGCTCCTGCGAGATGTCGCCCAGCGGCGCCGATACGACCTTCACGCGCGCTGCGAAACGCTCTCCATTTTCCCCGTCTCCGCCTTCCAGCACATGCAGCCCGATCTCTCCCGTGAGAAGCCGGTGTGCGCCGAACCCGCTGACGAGCAGCCACGGCAATTTTGCACCCGCGCCCAGAGCCACCTCCGTTACGTGCATGTGGCGGCGCTTCGCCCAACCTCGATACATGTCGACCAGCCGCCCTGCCCATTGCGCGGCTTCCGCCCCGTCAACGCCGGCACGCGCCAGCGCTGGCTCCACCGCAATCGCCACCTCCACTGGTGCCTCTGCGAAAACGTCGGCAATGCCTTCCTTCACGAGATGCAGTTGCAGCGCACTGCGCGAAAGCAGTTCGCGTGAGGATTTGCCCGCGCGCGCCGTTCCCTTCTGCTGGCGTGCCTGCAGCGAGCGTGCCGTCGCCGCAGCAGCCTTCACGCGGTCCATGAGCGAAAGCTGTGCCAATGCCATGTGCCGGTCGGCGCGTTGCCAGAAATCGGGCGCCGCCATGCGCTCCAGATAGCCGGCATGCAGATCCTCCCACCCCGGCGAGGCCATCGCGGCTTCCACCTCGTCCATCGCGACGGCGAGCGCCTGCTGCTCTTCCGGCGTACCCTCCGGCACCATCGCAATCTGGGCGATGGATGGCAGTCTCGTACCTTGCCGCGCGCCATGATCCTGCGGGGCCGGATGCCTCTGCTCGTCCTCGTCGGCATCGGGGTCCACGAACTCGGCCTGGATGCTGCGGCCGTCGCTGCGGATGAAGACGAATTGGTCGCCCTCGGGAAAGCGCCGTTCGACGATGGTGGCCGCGAGCGGCGCCAGCACATATTGGTCGATCGCCCGCTTCAGCGGCCGAGCGCCCATTTCCGGCGTGAAGCCCTTCTCGAGCAGGAATTCGAGCGCGGAACCTTCCCATTCCACGGCCCATTCGCGGTCCTTGAAGCCGCGCCGCTGCAGCAGTTGCGCAAGCTCCTTTTGCAGGATGCCGCGCATCAGCTCGCGCGTGAGTGGACGGAACACGATGATCTTGTCGATGCGGTTCTGGAACTCGGGCCGGAACGTCTGGCCCACGGCACGCAGAATCTGCTCGCTCGAGAAGGTGTCGCCGCCGGGCGCAAAGCCGAGGCCGGAACTGCGGTGACTGGTGGCGCCGAGATTGGTGGTGAGGATGATGATGCAGTGCCGGAAGTCGGCCTCCTGCCCCGTGCTGTCGGTGAGGCGCCCGTCATCGAACACCTGCAGGAAAAGATCCCACACGTTGGGATGCGCTTTTTCGAACTCGTCGAGGAGAACCACCGAGAACGGCTGCTTGCGCACCCGCGTGATCAGGCTGTCCATGTCGCCGTGACGATCGCTGCCACCGAGGATCTTCGCAGTCGATTCCGGCGTCTGGAACTCGCTCATGTCCAGCCGGATCATGCGCTCCGTGGAACCGAACAGGAACTCCGCGAGCGTCTTGGCAAGCTCGGTCTTGCCGGTGCCCGTGGAGCCGGCGAAGAGAAGCACGCCGATCGGCTTCGTCAGGTCGTTGAGGCCCGCCTTCAGCATGGCGATGCGTTCGACGACGGCGTTCACCGCTTCCTCTTGGCCGATGACGCGTGCCGAGAAGTGCGCCCGCATCTGGGCAAGGTCCAGCCGTTCCCTGTTGTCCAGGATTGACGTCGGCAATCCCGTCTGTTGTGCCAGCGTGACGATGATGTCATGCGGCGAGACATGCGTCGTGCCGGCCTTGGTCATCCGGCCCATCGTCAGCTTTATAAGGTCGAGCACGGCGCCGGGCATGGCCGAGGCGCTCAGATACTGGCGCGCCGACGTCAATGCCGCTTCGACACTCGCCGCGTCGATCGTCATGGAACCCGCAAGCCGCGCCCCCAGCTTATGGGCAAGCGCCGCCGTCTCTTCGGGGTCCATTGGATCGAGGCGCACCACCTCGAAGGAGCTGCGCAGGCTCGAATTGAGCCGCAGGAGCTTTGTCATCCCTGCGGCTGAGCTTTCCGTCCAGATGATGAGGCGGCCAGCGGCCACTGCCGGCATGATCTGATCGAGAATGCTGGCCGCCTGCCCCTGGTGCGTGCCGCTCAAAGCCACTTGCAGGAGATCGGGAATGTACCAGATCAGCTTCTTCGAAACGGCAAGCTCTGTCACCGTCCGCTGGATCCGCCCTTCGAGTTCGCCGAACCATTTCTGCCCGGCCATCAGATCCGCGCCACTGGCCTCGAACACCAGCCATCCCTCGCGTTCGAGCCGCTTTGCAAGCAGATGGAAGAACGTCGTCTTGCCCACGCGCTGCTCACCCGTGACGAGCAGTGACCGCACCGGCGCCTCGAGCACCGTCGTCTCGCCTTCGGCAAGCGCCTCCGACCAGCTGTCGGGCTCGACGGCAAGTTCGAGCTCGCGCTTGTTGCGCCAGAAGCGCCCGAAGCCAGTCAGGAAGGCCTCGTCGACGCTTGCCTGTTGATGCTCATGCAGATGCTGGCGCAGCACCTCGGCTGTCGGATGCTGGATGCGCTCGAGCGCGGCGAGAATATCCGCGAACTTCGTCGCCGGCACGTGCTTGAGGCCTGGGCCGAACGTGATCTCGTCGCCCAGCTCCTCGGCGCGCGCGAAGTACTCCTTGAACAGGAGCGAGATCAGCGTGTTGTTCGGCCACCAGTCGCGCGCACTGAGCAGCGGTGCGCCCACCGATGTGCGCGGCGTCAGCGATTGCAGGTATTCGAGCCCGAAGTAGATGGCGAACGGCACCAGCCGGTCGAAATGCGTCAGGATCTGCTCGCGGGCGTCCTCGCGGTCCGGGCGCTTCTTCAAGGCCGCGAGCCCCACGCACGAGAGCGACCAGCTGGTCCCTATGGCATAGGCGATCACCGTATCGAGCGGCACTGCGGCGTCGGACAGAAGATCAACCGCCTCGCAGAACTTTGGATTGTCGAAGAACTCCCGCGAATGCACGAGATCCTCGATCTGCCGCTCGAACTCGCTCTGCAAGGCGACCAGTCGCGGCCCCAGCGGCTCCGATGGTGCCGCCGCTTCGCCAGTGACATCGCTCGTGGCTGCCTCCGGCGACGAGCTTGGCGTCGCCGCCGCCTTCTGCCAGACGGCTTCAAACGGCGCGCGCACGAGCTCGCCTAGCTTGCCTCCCACCGTTCTCGCGGCGCCGACAATCCGCTGGGTTTGCTCCCGCCCGGCCACAGACCAGCAGATCACGATGCCGACGCCGATGCCGATCCAGAATTCCACGCGCGCGCCCCTTTGACACGGTCCATCCCGCCTCCCGCAATGTCGAGGCCGCCGCTGCCGGTGTCAACGAATGCCGTCCCCTGCCGTTGCCGTTCGTTAACGCTTCTCGAGAAGGATGCCGCCTGCACGAATCCATGCGGCATCCTTGCCTGCATCTCGCATCGTCTTGAGCGGGCCTCCGGCTCTTGCTAAGGGTTGAGGCGAGCGATTGGGGGATTGAATTTGCTTGCTTTAGGGGGAGATCTGCCACTGGTCGCCGATCTCGACCGCGCCCTGCTCGGCACGGGCGCGCTGTACGAGCCCTGCCAGGAGCTTCTTCGCATCTCGCCTCCGACGGGATTGAGCTTGCCGGCGCTGCTCTTCAGGCAACGCCCGCCCATGCAGCGTCACATCGCCCAGCTCGGCCCAAAGGGGCTCGCTTGATGCGAAAGGCCGATAAGCTTCATCTTCTCATCAACCTTTTCACGGGCCTCGCAGGGGCGTGGATGCTCTTGTTCCTGCTGGCTCTGCTCACGCAGCAGCCGGTTCGCATCGTCGAGTACATTCACTTCGGCCTCGACTTCGGCGATTTCCAGCAAGCCGCGCGCGACTGGCTTGGCGGCGCCAATCCCTACCAGCGGGACCGTTTCGTCACGCCGCCTTTCTCCATCTTGGCGTTTGCGCCATTCGCTGGCCTGTCACTCCACGCGGGCGCGGCCCTGTTCTTCGTCTTGAACCTTGCTCTCGTCCTCGTCTGCACGCGCTTCCTGCTTCGCGATGCAGGTGTTGATGAGATGACCGGACGCATCGTATTCGGCTGCCTCCTGCTGTCCGAACCGTTCCTGATGCTCATCGAGCGCGGCAATATCGATGGGCTGGTATACGCCGCGATCGCCGGCGCGCTGCTCGCCTGGAATCGCCAACGCTTGTCGGGAAGCCTGATCGGCCTTGCCGCTGCATTGAAATTGTATCCACTCATTATGTTGCCCGCACTTTGGGCCTGTGGCGGCAAGAAGCGGGTTCTCTATGTTGTGGCCTTCGTCGCCGTCACCGGCCTTGCCATGCATGAGTATGCCGCAAGTTTCGTCATCAACCAGATGACACGCGCCGCCTCCCTCCGTCTGGACGAGAACCTGAGCATTTTCGGACTGACTGTCCCGATCGTCGCGCGTCTGCCCGCGAGCAGCACGGTGTTGAAGGCGCTCTATGTCGCCATTATCGCCGCCACGTTCGCGGCGGGTGCGTGGGCCTGCTTTGCCGAGCGGCGGATGGAACTGGCAAATAGCACCGCGGCCCAGCAGAAATTCTGGGCAGCCACGTTCCTCGCCTTCGCTCTGAACGTCCCGACGCTGGTCTATTTGTACTCAGGCGTCGTGGTTGTCATAATTCTCATCCTCTGGCTCGATGATCAGGTGGAAATTCCAAGGCCAGAGGCTTGTGTGCTCGTCGTAGCGGCCTTTCTCATCCTGTTTCCGGCACGGGCCTATCACCTGACGCTTCAAGACGCGAAAACGATCGTATATTGGCTCAATGTGCTACCGCCCGTCGGAAGCGGCTTGCTCTTGCTATTGTTCGGCTGGCTGCATCTTCCAAAGGCCTTGCGGTCAATCTTGGTGCGCCAGCCGGGATGACGCACTGCTTCGCTGAGAAAACGCGGACGCATTGGCTCCCGTCCACGGCAGGCAAGTCCGTTGAATCTGACAGGATCCGTTGCTAGCATTATTCTGCAACTTGAAAGGCTTGCGAGGTGCTCAGTATTAGCGCAGATCTGCCACTGGTCGTTGATCTCGACGGCACCTTGATCCGCACGGACTCGCTGCACGAGACCTGCCTGGAGCTTCTCCGCATCTCGCCCCTGTCGGTTCTAACCTTGCCCGCGCTGCTCTTGAAGCGACGCGCGGCGATGAAGCGCCACATTGCCCAGCGTGCCTCGCTCGACGTCGAAAGCTGGCCCGTGCGCGAAGACCTTTTGCAACTCCTGCAGAAGGAAGCAGCGTCCGGACGGCAGATCGTGCTTGCCACGGCGGCCGACAGCACCATCGCCGAGGCGATCGCCATCCGCTTCCCGTTCTTCAGCAAGATCATCGCGTCCGATGGCCACGTGAACTGCAAGGGCAGCGAGAAGGCGCGCCGTCTCGAGCAGGAGTTCCCGGAAGGCTTCATCTACGTCGGCAATTCGAGCGCCGATCTCGAAATCTGGAAGAAGGCGAATGGCGCCATCCTGGTGGACACGCCAGCCAGCGTTGCCCGCCGCGTGCGCAAGCTGATGCAACCCATCGCGGAGTTCGGCTCCAGTGGTCCGGGCTTCGGCACGTTCCGCCGCATGCTGCGTCTGCACCAATGGGCCAAGAACGCGCTTGTCTTCGTGCCGCTCATCCTGGGCGGCAAGGCGGGTGATCCCGCCGCGTGGATGGCTGCATTCATGGGCTTTCTCGCCCTCGGGCTCACGGCGTCGGCAAGCTACATCTTCAACGACCTTTGGGATCTGCCGAGCGACCGCCGCCACTGGTCCAAGCGCATGCGCCCCTTGGCCAGCGGCGAAATCGGCATTCCGCTCGCCGTCGCAATCAGCGGCCTGACGCTCGCAGCCGGCTTCGCCTGCGCAGCCTATCTGGGCATCGCAGCCGTTGCTGCCCTGGGCGCCTATCTTGCGCTGACATTGCTCTACTCGCTTCAACTCAAGCGCATCCCCATCCTCGATGTCTGCGTTCTCGCCGCCCTGTTCACGATGCGCCTCGCCATGGGTATCGCCGTGAGCGGCGTTCGCGTGTCGCCATGGCTTCTCGTATTCTCGATGTTCGTGTTCCTTTCGCTGTCGCTTGCCAAGCGGCATACCGAGGTGCTGCGCATGGCCGAGCGCGGCCTCGACAAGCTGCACGGGCGCGGCTATTCGGCCGCCGATGCGCCGCTCACCCTCGGGCTCGGCGTCGCGTCCATGCAAGGCGCGATCTTGATCTTCGTGCTCTACCTCATCGAAGACGCTTTTCCGCGCGGTCTCTACAAAACGCCGGAAGCGCTGTGGCTCGCACCGATCATCCTGTTTCTGTTCCTGGGGCGCATCTGGCTTTTCTGCCAGCGCGGACTGCTCAAGGACGACCCTGTGGCCTTCGCCCTCAAGGACAAGACCAGCGTTCTCCTGGGTGCTCTGATGGGCCTCGCCTTCGCGGCGGCTATGCTGAGGTTGCCGCTATGAGTTTCGCACCCCGCCGGGACGTCCAATCCTGGGGCAGGGTCGTGCGCAGCGAGCAGCTGGTGGCCTCGCCGCGCTTCCGTTCCGACGTCACCCCGCTTCTGCAAGCCCGCGACGGCCGCACGGCACTCGCCATCGGCCAGCGCCGCTCCTACGGCGACAGCATCCTCAACACCGGCGGCACGCTCATCGACATGCGCGGGCTCGATCGCTTCATCCAGTTCGATGCCGAGCGCGGCCTGTTGCGTGCCGAAGCCGGTGTGACGCTCGCCCAGATCATGCAGCTCGTCGTGCCCGCCGGCTTCTTCCTTCCCGTCACGCCCGGCACCCGTTTCGTCTCCCTGGGCGGCGCCATCGCCAACGACGTCCACGGCAAGAACCATCATCGCGCCGGCACGTTCGGCTGCCATGTCACCCGCATCGGCCTGCTGCGCTCGGACGGCGAGACGGATGCCGCCCCCGGCGATCCGCTGTTCGACGCAACCATCGGCGGCCTCGGCCTCACCGGCATCATCCTATGGGCGGAGATCCAGCTGCAGCGCGTGACCAGCGCCTTTCTCGACGTCGATCTCATCCCTTATGACAGCCTGGAGGAGTTCTGGGCGCTGGCAGAGAGTTCGGCGGAAAGCCACGAGCACACGGTGGCCTGGATCGACTTCGCCGCCCGCGGACGTGCACTGGGGCGCGGCATCTTCACACGCGCCAACTGGCGGCCGCATGACACCCGCACGCCCCATGACGACACCCAGCGCCTGTCCGTGCCCTTCGAGCCGCCGTTCTGCGCGCTCACGGGCCTTTCGATGAAAACCTTCAATGCGCTTTACTGGCGCGCGCAAAAGCGCAAGGCCGGCAGCTTCCGCCAGCATTACGCGGGCTTCTTCCATCCCCTCGACGCCATCTCCGGCTGGAACAAGCTCTATGGCCGCGGTGGCTTCTACCAGTACCAGTGCGTTGTCCCCGTCTCCACGATGCGTGATGCCATCGCCGAGCTTGTTCGTACCATCACGAAGGCCGGCCAAGGCTCCGCCCTCGCGGTGCTCAAGACCTGCGGCGCGCGTCCCTCGCCGGGCCTCCTTTCGTTTCCCATGGAAGGCGCAACGCTCGCGCTCGACTTTGCCAATCGCGGCAAGCCCACGCTCGATCTGCTGGCCCGCCTCGATGCCATCGTGCGCGAGGCCAAGGGCCGGCTCTATGCTGCCAAGGACGGGCGTATCCCCAAGGACATGTGGACCGCCGGTTACCCGCGCCTGCCGGCGTTCGTGGCCAGCATCGATCCCGCTTTCTCATCCGACTTCTGGAGACGCGTTTCATGAGCAACGAGGCCGCCACAGGCAAGCGCATTGTCATACTGGGTGCGCTATCAGCCATTGCAGAGGCTGCGGCTCGCATATGGGCGCGCGAGCCGGGCGCGCACCTCGTGCTTGTGGGACGCAGCGCCGATCGCCTCGAAAGCGTGGCAGCGAACTTGCGCGCCCTCGGTGCACGCGCCGAGACTTTCCCTGTCGATCTAGACACCGCCGATCCGGCCAGCGTTTTTCCCCAACTTGTCGCGCCGCTGGGCGGCGTCGACATCGTGCTTCTCGCCTATGGCACACTCGGCGAGCAGAAAACCTGCGAGCAGGATTTCGCGGCCGCTGCAAGGCTCATGCACACCAACTTCACGAGCGCCGCCGGCTGGTGCCTCGCAGCTGCCAACGTTCTCGAGGCGCAGGGAAAGGGCGTGCTTTGCGTAATCGGCTCGGTTGCCGGTGATCGCGGCCGGGCGTCCAACTACGTCTACGGCGCTGCCAAGGGTGGCCTCGGCATCCTCGTGCAAGGCCTCGCGCATCGCCTTTCGAAAAAGGGTGCGCGCGCCGTCCTCGTCAAGCCAGGCTTCGTCGACACCCCGATGACGGCCCACATCGCAGGACGCGGCGGCCTGCTGTGGTCCTCGCCCGACCGTGTCGCCCGAGTCATCGTGAAGGCGGCCGAGCCGGGCGCCCGTGTGCCCGTCGCGGTCTACGCGCCCGGCTTTTGGCGCACCATCATGCGCATCATCCGCAACGTGCCCGAGCGCGTATTCCACAAGACCAGCCTGTGACCGCCTCACCAGAGGGTGCGCCCGTATGCATGCATTGAAGCGGATCGGCTGGTGGCGCATCGCCCTCGCGTTGGTGATCGCCTATTTCGCCTACAACATCTGGGCCTATTGGCCGGAGCTGCTCGACGCGCTTTCGCACGTCTCGGTCACCATCCTTCTCGTTGCCGCGCTGCTGTCGCTTGTGAACTACGTGTTGCGGTTCGTGCGCTGGCAGCTCTATCTCGCAAAGCTCGGGCACCGCGTGCCCGTGGGCCCAAGCGCCATCATTTACTTTGCCGGTTTCGCCTTCACCGCGACGCCCGGAAAGGTGGGAGAACTTATGCGCGGCGCGCTGTTGCGTGACCGCGGCGTGCCGATGATGGCAACAGGTGCCGCCTTCGTCAGCGAACGCCTCTCCGATCTCATCGCCGTCGTGGCCCTTGCCATGCTCGGTCTGCTCACCTTGCCTTTCGGAGTGCCCCTGGTCGCCGCGGCCCTGGCGGCGCTCATCATCTTCGCCGCGCTGATGACGCAGGAACGGTTCCTTGTTGCCATGCGCGATCGCGCCGCCGCCGCTGAAGGATCCAAGGTTGCAGCCCTTGCGCTGAAGCCCCTGCAGCTTCTGCTGCAAGTCCGGGCCTGTCATGCGCCGCGCCTGTTTCTCATCGCCACGGTGCTCAGTATCGTCGCCTGGCTTGCCGAGGGATACGCCTTCCACCTCGTCCTCGACGCCATGGGTATCTTGGTCGCAACATCGACGGCGATCTCCATTTACAACCTGTCGCTTTTGGTCGGCGCCCTGTCGTTCCTGCCCGGCGGCGTCGGCGGAGCGGAGGCCGCCATGATCCTGCTGCTCGTCTCGTTTGGCGCCACGCGGCCCTACGCCATCGCCGCGACGATGATTATCCGCGTCCTCACCCTCTGGTTCGCAATCGCCCTCGGCGGCCTCGCCCTGCTGCTGGTGGAAAATCGCGAAGCGAGCGCCGGCCGCGCCACGGACGCGTAGGCCGGCGGCGCCACCTGTGGCTCACTCTCCCTCCACCTCATTGGCGGGGTCCGCCTGCAGCTGGCCGTAATTCTGTTCGCCGATGCGGCCCATGAGATCGAGTTGCGTCTCGAGGAAGTCGATGTGGCCCTCTTCGTCCTTCACGAGTTCTTCGAACAGTTGCATCGAAACGAGATCGTCCGCCTTCCGGCATGTCTCCCGCGCCTTGGTGTAGAAGTCCTGCGCGATCAGCTCGCCCTTGAGATCGTTCTCGAGGACTTCCTTGAGGTTCTGCCCGATCATCAACGGCGCAATCGTCTGCATGTTGGGCAGGCCCTCCAGAAAGATGATGCGCGCCACGAGCTTGTCGGCGTGCTGCATCTCCTCGATCGATTCCGCCCGCTCCTTCTTCGCAAGCCGCGTGAAGCCCCAATTCTCCAGCATCCTATAATGCAGCCAGTATTGATTGACGGCGCCAAGCTCGAGCTTCAGGGCTTCGTTGAGCGCTTCGATGACTTCCTTCTTGCCTTTCATGCAGAAAATTCCTCTTGAGCCATAGCCTCGGCGTTAACAACTGCAAAAGCCGGACGCAGATCCCGTCCCGCTGATCCTGATCCAGAATAATGTGAAGGTCGAGATGCGGCTATTGCGCCTTCAGTGCCATTTGGGCCTGAAATACCGCATCACCTTGGGCGATGCCGCGCAGCTTGCGGATCACGGCCAGCCTCTGCGCCTGTGCGGGATTGTTCGCCACGCTCTTCTCGATCCGGCCGCGCGCTGAGGCGCAGGCGTACGGGCAGGCGAGCCCCTTGCGCGCAAGCTCGTCAATCTTTTCGTAGATCGTTGTCACGGCGAGCGGCGCGCAGCCACAGCACTGCATCTTCATCTGCAGGTGGCGATAGACGAGCCCTGGCGTAGGCAATGGTGCTTCCGGCTGGCTCAGGATCTCGACCAGCGCCTCTTCGATGTCCTTGTCGGTAATCTGGGTGCAGGAGCAGACGATCATGCGGTGCGGCCTTCCTCACTGAAGCGCCGGCGTCGCCGCCGGCATCGCCATCAGCGTCGCACGCTCGGCAAAGGAGGGGCGCAGCACCTGCTCCACGTCACGCATCGTCGCGGCGAATGTCTCCGCCCCCCGCACCACCTCGTCGATCATCGAGCAGCCGAGAAGGGAGAAGGCGCAGGCTCGCATGGCAGGACAGGCGTTGTGTTGACATGCAGCAATCATGGCGATTGCGACGCATTCGTCGCGGCAGAAGCGGTCGCACTCGACCGACGCCGTCTCGAGTTCACGGCAGGCATGCCTGTTGATCGCCTTCACCCAGCAGGCGAGGTCGGTCACCACGCCCTTGGCCGTCTGCGGCCCAAGGCTGTTGGAATAGGCCTGCCACGCCCGTTCCCAGCAGGAGATGTCGCCCGTCTTGTAGCCGGTGAGCCAGAGCCGAAAGCCGAGACCGACCAGCCGTTCCGCCTCTGCGAATTCGAGGTGCGGCGCTGAAGGTGCAGCAACAGGGTCGGGTGGTGCGGATCGCGGCATCGAATGTCTCCAATCGCAGGGGTTCAAGGCCCCGACATCGGACTTGGGTTACGGCTTTGTTGCCGTTGAGAGTCGACAATTGACGCGGCCCGCGAGCCGAGTCAAGTCCCGGAAATCACTTTAGAATTCCTCCAATTCTAAGGTGGAGGATGTGCCCTGCAGCCTGTGTCTCCGCCTCAGCGGCTGCTCTCCTGCGCGAGCCGCCGCGCCTTTGGCCGAGCGGAAGCGGCCACAGGCACCACCGATGCTTTCGGCTTCGATGCCCCGGCAGCCGGCCGCTGTGCCTTCGCCATGTCCGCAATCGTATGTTGATCAAGGACTTCGATGAAGGCGCCGAGCGCATTGTCGAGAATGCGATTGACGTCGCGGCTGGAGCCGCCGTCGCTATCCGAAGTGCCGTCCTCGATCTCGACGTGCGTCACCTCCGTCGCGCGAACCACGTCGCCGATGCGGATCTCTGATGCAGGTCGTGCCAGTCGCACACCCCCGTTGCGTCCCCGCGCCGCACCGATCAGTCCAGCGCGTACCAGCATGTTGACGATCTTGAAGGCGTTCTGCGGCGTGATGTCGAGCCGCTCCGAAAGCTCCGCCACCTTCACCAAGCGGCCTTCCGACTGCGCGCATTCGATCAGGATGCGCAGGGCGTGACTGGTCGATTTGGTCAGACGCATTGCGGGTCAGGCTCCAGGGACGAAAGATCTCGCAAACTCGTCAAAGACTTGATAGCGAATTGGACTGCTCTTGTCATGCGCTGCTGTCACGCTCGGATGTTGGGCCTCGAGCTTCAGCTCTGGTAATCCCCTGCTCACTTCGTCAGGATCAGCTTCCCGTTCGCCGTCACGCGCAAATGGTAGGTCTGGCCATCGTGCTCGAGCAGGACTTCGCGCTCGCCGCCGAGGATCTCACTCACTTTCAGCCGTCGCATCGATCGCGTTGTCCCTTGTGCCTCTGGCTTGCTGTCTGCCGGCATTCGCGCCTCTCGAACGATGGCCCTATATCTTGACTATCATTATCAAGTTTTCCATCGCCGGCCAAGTACCGGCAAGCTGCCGTGGCGCAAGGTTTGAAACGTCGGTGCGCGTGCCGCTCGCTGAATATTTCGCGAGGCGGTGCACAAATCGCTCTTGCAGTCCAAAATAGGTCAGCTATCCTGTCCTTTACGTGCAGCGCACTCGGGCTCCCCACTTGGCAATTCGGCCAGGCGAGGTGTGCCCGCTTGGGCGTTGCGCCCTGGGGTGAGAGAAGCTGCCAGGGCCGTGTCACCCGCCGCTCTCAACTCGTCCGAACCGGGAGACGAGGATAGAGCCTACAATCGGGGACCGGCCCCTTGGAGCGGCGGCGTTCGGGCACCGCTGATCGATGACCATTGCGGCCGCACCTCGCAGGGGTGTGTCCGCAAGGGGCACGATGCGCGCCGAATTCTCGTCCCGGCAGTTCCCGGAAGCGGCAGCCCCAAAGCTGTCGTAAGGCGCAAGGACGAGGCGCTCACAGATGACGATCGAGGCCAAGACCATGACGAGTGCACTGCCCCACGTGGTCTTCGATGACGAAGAGCCACAAGGCCTTTTCGACCCCAGCCAGGAGCGTGACGCCTGCGGCGTCGGCTTCATCGCCGATCTGAAGGGCCGAAAAACGCACAGCATTGTCACGGAAGCTCTCGAGATCCTGGAAAACCTCGAGCATCGTGGTGCCGTGGGCGCAGACCCGCTCGCGGGCGATGGCGCCGGCATCCTCGTGCAGATCCCGCATGACTTCCTGCTGGAGGAATGCGGCAAGCTCAAAATCAAGCTGCCCAAGCCCGGTTTCTATGCCGTCGGCCACCTCTTCATGCCGCAGGACGAGCGCCTGCGCGCCCACTGCGAGCGCGTATGGATGCGCATCATCCGCGAGGAGGGTCTCGAGTTCCTCGGCTGGCGCTCTGTGCCCGTGGAGAATTCTTCACTGTCAGAGATGGTGAAGGCGACGGAGCCCGTGCACCGGCAGATCTTCATCGGCCGGCCGAAGGCCATCAAGGACCAGCAGGAGTTCGAGCGCCGCCTCTACATCATCCGCAAGGTGGTCTCCAACGCGCTCTACTTCGCCTACAAGGGCAAGGACATCGGCCACTACACC
This sequence comes from Hyphomicrobiaceae bacterium, assembly GCA_039808585.1. Taxonomy (GTDB): domain Bacteria; phylum Pseudomonadota; class Alphaproteobacteria; order Rhizobiales; family Hyphomicrobiaceae; genus AWTP1-13. The sequence continues at coordinate 48,771 of JBDHTJ010000011.1, forward strand.
GTGAGCCTGTCGAGCCGCACGCTCGTCTACAAGGGCATGTTCCTGTCCTATCAGGTGCGCGCCTACTACAAGGACCTGTCCGACCCGCGGCTCATCTCGTCGATGGCGCTCGTGCACCAGCGCTTCTCCACCAACACCTTCCCCTCGTGGAAACTGGCGCATCCCTATCGCATGGTCGCCCACAACGGCGAGATCAACACCCTGCGCGGCAACGTCAACTGGATGGCGGCGCGCCAGGCCAGCGTGTCGTCGCCGCTGTTCGGCAACGACATCTCGAAGCTGTGGCCCATCTCCTACGAGGGCCAGTCCGACACGGCCTGCTTCGATAACGCGCTCGAGTTCCTGGTCATGGGCGGGTACAGCCTCGTGCACGCCGCCATGATGCTCATCCCGGAAGCCTGGGCTGGCAATCCGTTGATGGACGGCAAGCGCCGCGCCTTCTACGAGTATCACGCCTGCCTCATGGAGCCATGGGACGGCCCCGCCGCCATGGCCTTCACCGACGGCCGCCAGATCGGCGCCACGCTCGACCGCAACGGCCTTCGCCCTGCGCGCTACCTCGTCACCAAGGACGACAAGGTGATCATGTCGTCCGAAGCCGGCGTACTGCCGGTGGAGGAAGCCAACATCGCGCGCAAGTGGCGCCTGCAGCCCGGCAAGATGCTGCTCATCGACCTCGAGCAGGGTCGCATCATCTCCGATGACGAGGTGAAGGCCGATCTCGCCTCGCGCTACCCCTACGAGCAGTGGCTCAAGAGCACGCAGGTACAGGTCGGCGACCTGCCGCTGCCCAAGAAGCTGCCGCGCTACAAGAGCAACGTCGCCCTGCTCGATCTGCAGCAGGCGTTCGGCTACACGCAGGAAAGCCTGAAGTTCCTGATGGCACCGATGGCCCACACCGGCCAGGAGGCTGTTGGCTCCATGGGCACAGACACGCCCGTGTCGGTGCTTTCCAACAAGCCGAAGCTGCTGCACACCTACTTCAAGCAGAACTTCGCGCAGGTGACGAACCCGCCGATCGACTCGATCCGCGAGGAACTCGTCATGAGCCTCGTGTCGTTCATCGGCCCGCGCCCGAACCTGCTCGACCTCGAGGGCATGTCCAAGCACAAGCGCCTGGAGGTCTACCAGCCGATCCTCACCAACGAGGATCTGGAGCGCATCCGCCAGATCGGCGCGGTGAAGGACAACGAGTTCTCCTCCGTCACGATCGACATCACCTACCCGGCAGACAAGTCCGCCATCGGCATGGCCGCGGCGGTCGACGTGGTGTGCGCGGAAGCCGAGGAAGCCGTGCGCTCGGGCGAGTACAACATCATCATCCTGTCCGATCGCGCGACCGGCCCCGACCGCATCCCGATCCCGTCGCTGCTCGCGACCTCGGCCGTGCACCACCACCTCATCAAGCAGGGTCTGCGCACCTCCGTCGGCCTCGTGGTCGAGACCGGTGAGGCGCACGAGGTGCATCAGTTCTGCACGCTGGCAGGCTTTGGCGCCGAGGCCATCAACCCCTATCTCGCCTTCGAGACGCTGGAGCAGCTGCTTCCGGAACTCGACGAGAAGCTGACCTTGAAGGAGGCGCAGAAGCGCTACATCAAGGCGATCGACAAGGGCATTCTGAAGGTCATGTCCAAGATGGGCATCTCGACCTACCAGAGCTATTGCGGCGCCCAGATCTTCGACGCCGTCGGCCTCAAGTCGTCGTTCGTGAAGAAGTACTTCACCGGCACCCACACCCAGGTCGAAGGCGTGGGCTTGCGCCAGATCGCGCGTGAGACTGCCGAGCGCCATCGCCAGGCCTTCGGCGACGTGCCCGCGCTCGCCAACAGCCTCGACGTCGGCGGTGAGTATGCCTATCGCGTGCGTGGTGAGGCCCATGTCTGGCGCCCGAGCGTCGTCGCCGACCTTCAGCACGCCGTGCGCGGCAACCTGCCCGATAAGTACCGTTCGTTCGCCAAGCAGATCAACGACCAGTCCGAGCAGCTCATGACGCTGCGCGGCCTGTTCCGTCTCAAGACCGCGGAAGAAATGGGCCGCAAGCCCGTGCCGCTCGAGGAGGTGGAACCTGCGGCGAACATCGTCAAGCGGTTCGCGACCGGCGCCATGAGCTTCGGCTCCATCAGCCGCGAGGCGCACACCACGCTGGCCGTCGCCATGAACCGGATCGGCGGCAAGTCGAACACCGGCGAGGGCGGCGAGGAAGCGGATCGTTTCAAACCGCTGGCCAACGGCGACAGCCTGCGCTCGGCCATCAAGCAGGTGGCCTCCGGTCGTTTCGGCGTCACGGCGGAGTATCTCGTCAACTCCGACATGATGCAGATCAAGATGGCGCAGGGTGCCAAGCCCGGTGAGGGCGGCCAGCTTCCCGGCCACAAGGTGGATGCCACCATCGCAAAGGTGCGCCACTCGACGCCGGGCGTCGGCCTCATCTCGCCGCCGCCACACCACGACATCTACTCGATCGAAGACCTTGCCCAGCTCATCTTCGACCTGAAGAACGTGAACCCCGCGGCGCAGGTATCGGTGAAGCTCGTCTCCGAGGTTGGCGTCGGCACGGTCGCAGCGGGCGTTGCCAAGGCCCGCGCCGACCATGTCACCATCTCGGGCTTCGAAGGCGGCACGGGCGCTTCCCCGCTCACCTCCTTGAAGCATGCCGGCTCCCCCTGGGAGATCGGCCTTGCCGAGACGCACCAGACGCTCGTCGCCAACCGGCTGCGCGGCCGCATCGCGGTGCAGGTCGACGGCGGCTTGCGCACTGGTCGCGACGTCGTCATCGGCGCGCTGCTGGGTGCCGACGAGTTCGGCTTCTCGACGGCACCGCTCATCGCGCTCGGCTGCATCATGATGCGCAAGTGCCATCTCAACACCTGCCCCGTGGGCGTCGCCACGCAGGACCCTGTCCTGCGCAAGAAGTTCACCGGCACGCCTGAGGCTGCGATCAACTACTTCTTCTTCGTCGCGGAGGAGATGCGCGAGATCATGGCCTCGCTCGGCTTCCGCACGGTCAGCGAGATGGTGGGCCAGTCCCAGGTTCTCGACACCGAGCGCGCCATTGGCCACTGGAAGGCCCGCGGGCTTGACTTCTCGAAGCTCTTCCATAAGCCAGACGTGCCGAGGTCCGTCGCAATCCACCATTGCGAGAAGCAGGACCACGGCCTCGAGAAGGTGCTCGACAACAAGCTGATCGCGGCGGCCAAGCCGGCCCTCGACAACAACAAGCGTGTGAAGGCGGAGTTCGCGATCTGCAATCGCGATCGCGCGGCCGGCGCCATGCTGTCCGGCGAGATCGCCAAGCGTTTCGGTCATCCGGGCCT
>JBDHTJ010000012.1:0-50285 GCA_039808585.1 Hyphomicrobiaceae bacterium
CGGCATTGGGGCCATCGGGTCGTGCGGCGGCGGACTTGCGTGGATGCCCGCCTGCGCGGGCACGACGCCGATTGGGGAGACGTTCCCGCTCCAGAACCGTCATCTCCGCCAAGGCACACATCCATGCCAGCGTGCGGATAGGGCCGCGCCCTATCTTTTCTGCCTTCGCGGCCGAGCGCAGCGAGGGCCGGGATCTATCCCGGTGCGAAAGACAAAAACGGGGAAAGGTCCCGGATAGCCGCGCCTTCGGCCCGGCTTCCGGGAAGGCATAGAAAGGGAGGACCGCGCTCGGGGCCGGAGCGCAGACTGCGCGCACGCTTGACGGGAAGTGACGTGGGACGGTGTTCGTGCACCGCTTCCGTAGATCCTGTAGAAGGACAAGGCGTGTGCTAACCCAAGCGCACCGTGATCTGAACGCAGGCACACATCCATGCCAGCGTGCGGATAGGGCCGCGCCCTCCCTTTTCTGCCTTCCCGGCCGAGCGCAGCGAGAGCCGGGATCTATCCCGGTGCGAAAGACAAAGACGGGGAGAGGTCCCGGATAGCCGCGCCTTCGGCGCGTCTTCCGGGAAGGCATAGAAAGGGAGGACCGCGCCCGGGGCCGGAGCGTAGACTGGGTTGCGCCGCTCGCACCGCGCGTCAGGCCATGTACTGGCCGCCGTTGGCGTCGAGACAGGCGCCGGTGATGAAGCCGGCGTCGTCGGCCGCGAGGAACGTGACACAGCGGGCGATTTCCTCGGCGGTGCCGAGGCGGCCGACAGGGATTTGCGGCAGGATCTTGCTATCGAGCACCTCCTTGGGGACAGCCATCACCATCTCGGTTGCGATGTAGCCCGGCGCGATGACGTTGGCGGTGATGCCCTTGGCGGCGCCCTCCTGCGCCACGGCCTTTGTGAAGCCGAGAAGTCCCGCCTTGGCCGCGGAATAGTTCGCCTGTCCCATCTGGCCCTTGCGACCGTTGATCGACGAGATGGAGATGATGCGTCCGAAGCTGCGCGCCCGCATGCTCTCGATGACGAGGCGGGTCATGTTGAAGACGCTGTCGAGGTTGGTGCGGATGACATCGTCCCAGTTCTGTTTCGTCATGCGATGCAGCATGCCGTCGCGCGTGATGCCGGCATTGTTGACGAGAATGTCGATGGGGCCCACGTCACGCGTGATCTGCGCGACGGCCTTCTGGCAGGCCTCCCAATTGCCGGCGTCGAACTTGTAGACGGGAATGCCGGTCTCGGCCTGGAATTGCTGGGCGGCGGCGTCGTTGCCGTGGTAGCTGGCGGCCACGCGCGCGCCTTTCCTCTGCAGCGCGATGGAGATGGCATGGCCGATCCCGCGCGTTCCGCCCGTCACAACTGCAACACGTCCCATGGCGCCTCTCCGAGATTATCTGCATGCATCGAGAGCCCCGAACTGCTCAGTGCCCTGCTGAAATCAGGCCGAAAACAAGGTCTGCTCGCCTTGATCTCGATCAGAGGCCATTTAGGCATCGGCCGTGACAGCACCGTGGCGGCGCGGAAAGACGTGCGCCTGCGGCACGTTTGCGGACTTGGGCAGCGGCTCGGCGATGGCCGGTAGTGGCGCCTTATCCCCGCCTGGTCCGGCCGGTGCGATACTCGGGCTCACCCGGGCTCACGAGGGGGCGCTGTCGCGAGGCGTCCGCAGAGGCGAGGCCGGGACTGCAGCCGGTGGCACCTCGAATACGCGCGAGCGTGCCGCTCAGGAAAGAACGTCAGGCCGGATTGCAAGCTCGTCCGGCGCCGTGCCTGAGACCCGGCCCGCAGTGCGGGGTGTCGAAGCCTCTCTTCGCGCGCTAAAACGAGCTGGCTGAAACGCCCCGCTCCCTCACTTGCCCGATACGGGCGTAAGCCCATAGGCTGGACTAAGCCGCCCCTATTTTCCGTATACGGATCGCATGCTGGAGAAGAGAGGGGTCGCTGCTTCCGTTAGGACTCGCGTCGAGGCTGGCGCCATCTCATGCGCGGCGGGGTTCCCCCTGCCCCTGTCGCCTCCCCACCAGGGGGAGGGGGACGACTGCGGTGGGCGTGTTTTGGACCCTCAACAGGCCGCAGCGCGCGACCAACAGGCACGACGGCTGCGGTCGTCGTCTCCCCTCGGGAGGGGGCCATGGGGCATGGGTTGCGGGCCTGCTTGAGGCGCTTGGTGATGCCAAGATGGCTGCCTTCTGGCATGGTGGGTGGGAGATTGCGCATCGGGGGATGGCGGTGGACCTGAAGCTCGTGTTGTATGCAATGGCGGGCGGGGCCTTGGGCTCCGGCACGCGGCATCTGATCAATGTCGGCATGGGTCGGTGGCTGGGGCCGGGGTTTCCCTGGTGGACGTTCGGCATCAACGTCACGGGCTGCTTTTTCATGGGTGTGCTGATCGAGCTCTTGGCCCTCCGCTTCAACAGCTCCAATGAGTTGCGCACCTTCATCGCCACCGGCATCCTGGGCGGCTACACCACGTTTTCGGCGTTCTCGCTCGACTTCGTGACGCTGATGGGCCGGCAGGAACACGCCGCCGCCGCCTTCTACGTGCTCGGCTCCGTTGCCCTCTCCCTTGTGGCCGTCTATGCAGGGCTATGGCTCATCCGAACAATGCTGGCGTAAGCGCCCCCGTCGAAAGCATCACCGTGAAGCGGGACGAGGCGGGCCTCCGGCTCGACCGTTGGTTCCGCACGCATTTCCCGCAGGTCAGCCACGGCTATCTGCAGAAGCTGCTGCGCTCGGGACAGGTGCGCGTGAACAGCCGGCGCGTGCAGGCCAACGAGCGGCTGGAAGCCGGGCAGGAGGTGCGCGTGCCGGCGGTGGTGCGGCAGCCACCGAAGGCGGCGCCGTCGCTGAAACCGCCGCCGGGCCTTTCCAAGGCCGACCGCGACTTCATCGAACGCATGATCCTGTTCGAGGACGACGACGTGATGGTGCTGAACAAGCCGTTCGGCATCGCGGTGCAGGGCGGTACGGGCACCAAGCGGCACATCGATGGCTTGCTTGCCGGCATGGCCGACCGCTTCGGTGACCGGCCACGGCTGGTGCATCGACTCGACCGGGACACCACGGGCGTGCTGCTGGTGGCCAAGACGCGGGAGGCGGCCGCCAAGCTCGGGCGGATCTTCCAGACGCGCAGCGCGGCCAAGACCTATTGGGCGCTGGTGAAGGGCGTGCCGAAGCCGGCGCAGGGCAAGGTGGAGGCGCCGCTGGTGAAGGCCGCGGGGCCAGACGGGGACCGCGTACGCAAGGCGCTTCCCGGCGAACAGGAAAAGGCCATGCACGCCACGACGCACTACTCGGTCATAGACCGGGTGGCGCACAAGGCTTCATGGGTGTCGCTGAAGCCGGTGACCGGACGCCAGCACCAGCTGCGCGCGCACATGGCGCTGATCGGGCATCCGATCGTGGGCGACAACAAGTACGAGGGGATGCAGGTGCTGGTCGACAGCGGCATCGACATGAAGCTGCATCTGCATGCGCGCCGCCTGGTGATCGATCATCCGGTGGCCGGCAAGCCGAAGATCGACGTAACGGCGCCGCTGCCCGAACACATGCGCAAGACCTGGGACCTCCTGGGCCTCGACGCGAACCGCTTCGAAGGCAAGGACTGAGCGGCGCCGCCGTGGCGGTCAGCTCACGTCCTCGACCTTGTCGGAGGCGAGCAGGTCTGCGACCCAGGCCGGATGCGTCATGCCGGTGGCGATCTTGGCCTGTGTCTCGGCCTCGGCGCGGCACACCTCTTCCAGGCGCGCGGCCACCTCGGCTGCCTTGAGGCGCGGCACGACGACGACGCCGTCGCGGTCGCCGATGACGATGTCGCCAGGCTCGACGTGCACGCCGGCACAGACGATGGGCAGGCCGACCTTGCCGGGACCGGATTTGACGCAGCTGTTGGGCGTGATGCCGCGCGAGAATACGGGCAGGCCGACGCCGACGATGCCCTCGCGATCCCGCGCCATGCCATCGATGACAATGGCAACGACGCCGCCGTTCTTGGCCATCCAGGAGACGTTGTCGCCGACGACGGCGGTGGGGGTGAAGGCGTCCGAGGCGGTGATGATGACGTCGCCGGGCTTGGCAAGCGCAAGAGCTGCGATGATGGCGAGATTGTCGGAGGGGCCGGTTTCCACCGTGAGCGCGGTGCCGGCAAAATGCGCCTTGTCGGGATCGATGGGCTTGATGGTGTAGTCGAGAGCGCCGCGGCCGAACATGGCGTCGACGATCTGGCCCGTCTGGGCTGCGGCGAACTTGGCAACGAGTTGTTTCGGTGCGCGCTCGAATGTACGGCGCAGCGTGAGAAGCGGCGGCTCCTTGAGCATGATTTCCCCCTGTCGTTGTTTATGCGGCCGAGGCGGCGCGCGTGTGACTTGCACTCAAACGGTGGAGTTGTGCGGCGCGTTGCGTGGATCGCCGCCTTCGCGGAGATGACGTTGGAGGATGACGATACGTTGCCTGCAACAACGCGCATGAGGTGAGGCGCGCCTACCCCGCGATGCCTTTCCGGAAGACGCGCCGGAGGCGCGGCTATCCGGGATATTTAAGGCGCGCGAGATGGATGCGGTGAGGTGGAAAGATCCCGGGGCTCGCTGCGCTCGCCCGGGAAGGCAAGGGGAGAGGGCGTGCCGGTCCTCGCGATTGTTGCGAGCAGACGTGAGGAGAAGGAGCGGCCCGATGGCTCGCTGGCGTGGATCTCCGCCTTCGCGGAGATGACGTTGGAGGGCGTGGTGCGGGCGCTCTGGAACATGGAGCGGTGGAGAGTTGGCGGGGAGAGGCATTACTTGGCCTCGGAGGCGAGGGACGCGGTGGTGCCTGCGTGGCGGCCGGCGATGGCCCAGTAGGTGGCGCCGGAGCAGAGCCCGGCCAGCATCACGCAGGCAGCGAGCGTGACGAGAAACTCGATGTCGCCGCGGTTGGCGTTGCTGATGGAGCGCGAGGCGACCTCGGAGGCGAGAACGTAGAGGACCAGCGCGCCCAGGGACACGGCGATGCCAGCGCGTGTGTACCAGACGAAGCTGCGCTTGGCATGGCGCTCGGCGTAGATGCCGATGGGCAGCGTGGGCAACAGGGATGCACCAGCGGCGATGACCGAGGCGACGAAAAAGGGGCCAGTGAGCTCGGCCAACGCGTGCGGCGTGAGCGCGACGAGGCCCACGTGCGAGACGAGCACGCCAAGAAGCGCAATGACACCGGCCACGATGCTGGCTGCGAGATAGCCGGCGACGATGCGCCCGATGCGTCTGAGAATAGACACCTGCTGCGCCCCTACCCGTTCATGCCTCGAGCGGAAAAAAAGACCCGCCGCTCCACAGTCCTAGCCGTCCTTCGTGCTCCACGGCGATCTCAACGAGATCATAGTAAAGCGCCCGTGTCACCAACGCTTCGAGCCGCCCCCGCACCAGAATGTAGGGCTTGAGGCCGTCGCTTGCCCTATCGCGGGCAAAGCGCATGGGATGGGTGGTGCCCACCTCGACGATGTCATCGACGTTGGTGCGGAACACGAGCTGCTGGCCGGGGCCGGGGTTGCGCACCTCCATCTCCACGGCCAGGAACGGTGCGTCTGCAACGGCGACATCCACCTTCTCCGCGGGGGTGACGAGGTAATGCTTGCCGTCGGCATCCTTGCGCAGGACGCTCGCGAACAGCTTCACGAGGGGCATGCGGCCAATGGGGCTGCCGGCGTAAAACCAGGTGCCGTCGGTGCGGATGGCCATGCCGATGTCGCCGCAATAGGGGGGATTCCACTTGTCGACCGGCGGGGGGCCCTTGCCCTGGTGCCCCTTGAGCAGGCTTTCGAGGCCCTGGATGCGGTTGGAGGTGACGTCGGCGGTCATGACATCTCCATCAGCCGGGGAACGGCTCGAGCGGTGGGGCCTTGCCGGTGTCGGCCGGCGTGCGCGCGACATTCATCATCATGGCCAGGAAGCTGTAGTAGCCGTTGATGCCGACGAGATCGATGACGCCGCGCTCGCCGAACAACGCAAGAGCCCGCGCATAGGTGGCATCGCAGACCTGGCGGTTGGTGTGCAGCTCGTGGCTGAAATCGTAGGCGGCAGCCTCATCCTCGGCCATGCCATCGGGCCTGCGGCCTTCGGCGATGGCAGCGGCGATGGCCGGCGACAGGCCGGCCTCGATGGCGATGGGATAGTGGTAGGTCCACTCGTATTGCTGCGTCCAGGCCCGGGCGGTGACGAGGATCACCATCTCGCTCACGCGTTTGGGAAGGACATTACGAAAACGTAAGTAATCGCCCATGGCTTTGGCGCGTAGCATCACCTCTGGCGACCGGAGCATGACGGCGAATGGCCCGCTCACGGCGTAGCCACGGCCGGACTGGAATTCCTGGGCGGCGGCCTTTTGCTCTTCGTTCCAGGTTTCTGCCGGTGGCGGCGGCAGGCGATCATGCGGGCGATGTGGCGTGCTCATGCGTTGTGGAGATCCCTTGTTGGTTCTGATCCTGCATGGCCTGCAAGGATGCGGCACGGCTGAGGCGGCCGGCAAGGAATTTACCCTTATTTCAAGCCCTGTCTCGCCTTTCGCGCCGAACCCGAGCCTAAGTTCTGAACATCGATGCGGAAAGAGGCCGTATACCCGAGCCAATGATATCTGAGGCCATGATAGCTGAGCCCATGTGTGCTGTTCATATTGTCACCAACATTGGCAACTCAGTTTCCGATCCTGCAACGCGGAGCGTATAGTCCGAGGCCATGAGCACAATCACCCAGACTGAAGACGCCATCGTCGAACGCATCGAGGCCGCCGGCGAGCGCATCGGCAAGGTTCACAAAGCGGCCTCCTCCGTCATCTTCGGGCAGGAGCAGGTGATCGAGCGGACGCTGGTGACGATCCTGGCCGGCGGACACGCGCTGCTGATCGGTGTGCCGGGCCTCGCCAAGACGCTGCTGGTGGATACGCTCGGCCGCATCCTGGGCCTGGATGCCAAGCGCATCCAGTTCACGCCTGACCTGATGCCGTCCGACATCATCGGCGCCGAGCTTCTGGAGGATACGGCAGCCGGGCGACGCAGTTTCCGGTTCGTGAAAGGGCCGATCTTCGCGCAGCTGCTGATGGCCGACGAAATCAACCGCGCCAGCCCCAAGACGCAGTCGGCGCTGCTGCAGGCCATGCAGGAGCATCACGTGACGGTGGCCGGCCAGCGCCACGACATCCCGACGCCCTTCCATGTGCTCGCGACACAGAACCCGCTGGAGCAGGAAGGCACCTATCCGCTGCCGGAAGCACAGCTCGACCGCTTCCTGCTGCAGATCGACGTTTCCTATCCCGATCTCGCGGCGGAGCGGCGCATGCTGTTTGCCACCACGGGCACGGAAGAGCGGCGCATCGAGCAGATGATCACGCCGCAGGAGCTGATGACCATCCAACGCCTGGTGCGGCAGCTGCCCGTCCCCGACAAGGTGGTGGAGGCGATCCTGAAGCTGGTGCGCGCGGCGCGGCCCGGCACCGGTGCCAGCGCCGACACGGATCGGCTGATCGCCTGGGGGCCCGGCCCCCGCGCCAGCCAGGCCATGATGCTGGCGGTGCGCGCCAAGGCGCTCGTCGATGGGCGCCTGGCGCCGTCGGTGGAGGACGTGATCAGCCTTGCCGAGCCTGTCCTGAAGCACCGCATGGCGCTGACGTTTGCGGCGCGCGCAGAGGGCGAGACGGCCTCCGGCGTGATCCAGCGTCTCACGCGAACCCTGGAGTAGCGATCGGGTGGCGGCGCCGCGATCCTTCTCGATGAAGCGCAGCTCCGGCGACGATGCCGGAGGCAAAAGCGTATTCGCGCTCGAAGGCGAGGCGCAGGCGCTGTCCGACCGCCTGCCGGACCTGCTGCTCGAGAGCCTGCGCGTCTCGAACACGGTGGCGCACGGCATTCATGGCCGGCGGCGCTCGGGCCCTGGCGAGACGTTCTGGCAGTTCCGTCAGTTCCAGACGTCCGACCCGGCAACGTCGATTGATTGGCGGCGCTCGGCAAGCTCCGACACGCTCTACATCCGCGAGCGCGAGTGGGAAGCCTCGCACACCTTCTGGATCTGGGCCGACTGCTCGGCCTCCATGCTGTTCAAGAGCCACCTGGCGCAGGGCCGCAAGCGCGATCGCGCGCTGGTTCTGGCCTTCGCCGCCTCGGAGATGCTGGTGCGGGCGGGCGAGCGCGTGGCCTATCTCGGGCTGACGCTGCCAATGGCCAGCCGGAAAGCAACGTCGCGCATGGCGGAGGCGATCGCCTCGCACCAGGAGGCGGACGCGTTGAAGGCAAGCCTGCCGCCACCAGCGCGCCTGTCGCGCTTTTCCACCGCGCTGCTGTTCGGCGATTTCCTCGACCCGCCGGAGACGATTGCGGCGCGCATCAACGAAATGGCTGCCGCCGGCGTGGCGGGGCACCTGGTGCAGGTGCTCGATCCGGCGGAAGAGACGCTGCCTTATCACGGGCGCGTCGAGTTCCGCTCGCCCGAGGGCGGTGAGCGCTGGGTGGCCGATCGCGCGGAGACGTTGCGCGAGGCCTATCAGCAGAAGCTTGCCGCGCATCGGGAGGCGATTGCGGAAGCCGCCCGTCGCGTGGGCTGGTCGTTCCTCGTGCATCGCACCGACAGGCCGGCGTCCGAGCCCTTGCTCACGCTCATCATGCGGCTGCAGGGCATGGCGGCCGACTACCGCTGGAAGAGCGACACGGCGGCAGGAGGTGCGGCATGACGCTGGGACCCATTGCGTTCCTCAGTCCCTGGCTGCTCGTTGGCCTGGTGGCGCTGCCGGTCATCTATTGGCTGCTGCGGACGGTGCCGCCGAGCCCGACGCGTCTCGCCTTCCCGCCCACGCGCATCCTGATGGGCATACTCAACAAGGAGAAGACGCCGGCGCAGACGCCGTGGTGGCTGATGCTGATCCGGCTGCTGGCGGCGGCGCTGGTGATCTTCGCGCTGGCTGATCCGGTGCTCAATCCGAACAAGGAAAAGGCGCTGGCGGGATCGGGGCCGGTGGTGCTGGTGGTCGACAACGGCTGGGCGTCTGCAGCGCAGTGGAGCCAGCGCACGTTTCTGGTCGGGCGCCTGATCACGGAGGCGGAAGGGCAGCGAAGGCCGGTGGTGATCGTGCCGACGGCATCGGCCGCGCGCGGCAATGCGCTGCGCGTGGAGGCGCCGGCGGCCGCACGTTCGACGGCTGCAGCCCTGCAGCCGCAGCCGTTCGCACCGGATCGCGCGGCGGCCGTGCAGGCGCTGGCGGCGGCGCTCGGCAGCGAGACCAAGGCCAGCGTGGTGTGGCTTACGGACGGCATTGACCACGACGGCGCGACGCGGGCGTTCGTGGACAAGCTCAACGCACTCTCCGGTGGCGGCCTTTCCGTGGTGGAGACGGTTGCGGGGCAGGAAGCCCTGGGCCTCAGCGCAGGCGTCGGCAGCGGCGGCAAGCTCGAAGCGCAGGTGCTGCGCGCGGATGGCCGGGCACGCGCCGGCGTACTGCATGCGATGTCGGCGCGCGGCCAGCGGCTGGGCGAGGTGGCCTTCGCCATGGGCGTCGGCGAGACGCGGGCGCTGGCGTCCTTCGAATTGCCGCTCGAGTTGCGCAACCAGGTGACGCGGGTGGAGATCGCGGGCGAGCGCTCGGCAGGAGCCGTCAGCCTGCTCGATGCGCGCTCGCAATGGCATCGCATCGGGCTGATCTCGGGGGCCTCGCGCGAGCAGGCGCAACCGCTGCTGGCGCCGCTGTACTACATCGAGCGGGCGCTGGCGCCGTTCTCGGAGATCGCCACGACGGAAGATTCCAATCTCTCGACGGCCCTGGAGGGGCTGATCAAGCGCAACGTGTCGGGGCTGGTGCTGGCCGACATCGGCACGCTGCCGCACGACGTGAAAGAGCGCCTGGAGCAGTGGGTCAAGAAGGGCGGGGTGCTGGTGCGCTTCGCCGGGCCGCGGCTCGAAAAGGGCGGCGACGACCTGCTGCCGGTGCCGCTGCGCGTGGGCGGCCGGGCGCTGGGCGGCGCGCTGTCGTGGGCGACGCCGCAGCCGTTGGCGCCGTTCGGCGACGACAGCCTTTTTGCGGGCCTTGCCTCCCCCACCGAGGTGGTGGTGAACAGGCAGGTGCTTGCCGATCCCGCGAGCCTCGGACCTGACGCCAAGGTGTGGGCACGCCTCAAGGACGGCACGCCGCTCGTCACGGCCAAGCGGCTGGGCGACGGGCAACTCGTGTTTTTCCATGTGACGGCGAACTCGGACTGGTCGAACCTGCCGCTGTCGGGCCTCTTCGTGGAGATGCTGCGCCGCATCGCCAGCCTCGGCAAGCTGAGCGGCGGCACCCAGGCCAGCGTCTCGGGCGACGGCGGCGAGGTCGCGGCCAATGCGGCCGAGGTGCTGGCGCCGTTGCAGGTGCTCGACGGCTTCGGCGTGCTGAAGAACCCATCGCCTACGACGCAGGCAATCTCGGCTGCAAAAATCGGCGAGCTTCTTCCTTCCGCGGAGAACCCGCCGGGGTATTATGGACCGGCAGGGGCACCGCGTGCGCTGAACCTGCTGACGGCGAAAAGCCTGCTCAAGCCCCTGCCGGCCTTGCCGATGGGCGTCGAGCGGCGCGTATACGAGGGCGACAACGCGCAGCCCATGAAACCAAGCCTTCTCACCATCGCGCTCGCGCTGCTGTTCGCGGACATGCTGGCGGTGCTCGCCTTGCACGCCAGCGGCAACCTGTTTGCGGGCCGGCGCCTTGGCAGATCGACGGCCGCCCTGCTGCTGGCGGGGGCGCTGGGCGCAGTTGCGCTCGTTGCCGGCGCGCCGGAAACGCAGGCGCAAGCGCAGAACCCGCAACCGCAACAGACGCAGTGGCCACCTTCGGCCGCCGACATCAACCGCGCCATCCAGGCGACGGCCAAGGTCACCTTCGGCTATGTGCTTTCGGGCGATGCCGCCACGGACGAGGCGAGCCGCGTGGGGCTGCGGGGCCTCAACAAGTTCCTGATCGCGCGGACGGCGGTGGAGCCGGGCGAGCCCTATGCGGTGAACATCCTCAACGACGAGATCGCCTTCTTCCCGATCCTGTATTGGCCGGTGCTACCCAGCGCCCGGACGCTGCCGGAAGCAACGCTGACCAAGATCGACGCCTACATGAAGCAGGGCGGCATGATCATCTTCGACACAAAGGACTATGGGACCGGCGTGCCGACGGGCTTCAACTTGCAGGCGCAGGGCGGCACACCGCTGCAGCGGCTTCTCGGCAATCTCGACATCCCGAGGCTGGAGCCGGTGCCGGAGCACCACGTGCTGACGAAGTCGTTCTATCTGCTGCGGGCGTTTCCGGGGCGCTGGGACGGCGGGCAGCTGTGGGTGGAGGCCGAGGCGCCGCGCGACAGCGAGCAGGGCCGGCAGGCCCGACGCGTGGACGGGGTGAGCTCGATCCTCATCACGTCGAATGATTTTGCTGCGGCCTGGGCGCTCGATGACCGCAACCAACCGATGTACCCCGTGGTGCCCGGTGGCGAGCGGCAGCGCGAGATGGCGTTCCGCGTGGGCGTGAACATCGTGATGTATGCACTCACGGGCAACTACAAGGCCGACCAGGTGCACGTGCCGGCGCTGCTCGAAAGGCTCGGGCAGTGATCGTTCAGGCAGGCATGGGATCTGGCAACAGGGTCGCCGTGTCGGCGATGTCACCTGGACCGGGGCCAAGCGAGTTGATGCGGTTTTTCCGGAGCGCCGCGTCACCGTCAGAACAGGGCGTGAGGCATGAGTAGCTGGTCTATCGATTTTGCGCCGATGGTGCCCGGCCTCGTGTTCTACGTGGGCGCGGCGCTGGGCCTCGTGCTGGTGGCGCTGCTGCTGTGGCAGCGCAGCCGCGGTGCGCTGCTGCGGGCACTTTCGCTGGCCACCTTGCTGCTGGCCCTCGCCAACCCGACGCTGCGCCAGGAAGAGCGGGAGAGCCTTGCCAACATCGCCATCGTGGTGATGGACGAGAGCACGAGCCAGACCATCGCCAAGCGCCCCGAGCAGGCGGCAGCCATCAAGCGCGATCTGGAGGCGAAGCTCAACGGCATTTCGAACCTGGAGGTGCGCTGGGTTTCCTCGTCCAAGCCCACCGGCGACAGCGTCTCGGGCACGAACCTGTTCTCGGATCTCAACACCGCCCTCGCCAATACGCCGCCCGACAGGCTGGCGGGCGTGATCATGATCACGGACGGGCAGGTGCACGATGTGCCGAAGTCGGCGGCGGCGCTGGGCTTCGATGCGCCGGTGCATGCGTTACTGACGGGCGAGCCAAACGAGTTCGACCGGCGCATCGAGGTGCTGAAGGCGCCGCGCTACGGCATCGTCGGCTCGACGCGGGACGTAGAAGTGCGCGTCGTCGAGACGGGCCGCACGGGCCGCGCAGGGGAACGCGTGAGCCTGAAGATCCGCCGCGAAGGACAGCCCGACGAGACGCGGCACGCCGTGATCGGGCGGCCGGTGACGTTCGCGATGCCCTTCCCGCATGCGGGCCAGAACATCGTGGAGATCGAACTCGAGACGGCGCCGGGAGAGCTGACGCCTGCCAACAACCGCGTGGTGGTGGCGGCCGACGGCGTACGCGAGAACCTGCGGGTGCTGCTGGTCTCGGGCGAACCGCATGCTGGCGAGCGCGTGTGGCGGAACCTGCTGAAGTCGGACGCGGCGGTGGACCTCGTGCACTTCACCATTCTGCGGCCACCGCAGAAGCAGGACGGCACGCCGATCCACCAGCTGTCGCTGATCGCGTTCCCGACGCGCGAGCTGTTCTCGGAGAAGATCAAGGATTTCGACCTGATCATCTTCGACCGCTACCAGCATCGCGACATCCTGCAGCTGCTCTACTACGAGAACATCGCACGCTATGTGGACCAGGGCGGGGCGCTGCTGGTGGCTGCGGGCGACGACTTCGCGGGGCCGATGAGCCTGTCGCGCACGCCGCTTTCGGCCGTGCTGCCGGCGACGCCTTCGGGCCGCGTGATCGAGGCGCCGTTCAAGGCGAAGCTCTCGCAGGACGGGCACAAGCATCCGGTGACGCGCGGGTTGCCCGGTGCCGAAGCCGCAGAGCCGCCGTGGGGGCGCTGGTTCCGCCAGGTCGACGTGCTGCCGGCGAGCGGCCGCACCGTCATGAGCGGCGCCGACAACCGACCGCTGCTTGTGCTCGACCGCAAGGGCAAGGGACGCGTGGCGCTGCTCTTGTCGGATCATTCGTGGCTGTGGGCGCGCGGCTATGACGGCGGCGGACCGCATACCGACCTGCTGCGCCGCCTGTCGCACTGGCTGATGAAGGAGCCAGATCTCGAGGAAGAGCGGCTGCTCGCCACGGCGAAGGGATTGAAGCTCACGATCGAGCGGCGCTCGATGGAGGAGAAGGTGCCGGCGGTGGACATCTCGGCGCCGGGCGGGGAAAGCTCGCAGGTGACGCTGGAGAAGGCGGGCGATGGTTTGTGGCGCTCGACGGTCGATGTGAAGGTGCCGGGGCTCTACAAGCTGCAGACGCAGGGGCCTTCCGGACAACTCCATGCCGTGGCGCACGCGGGCATCGAGGATGCACGCGAGATGAGCGAGGTGACGGCGACGGAGGACAAGCTGAAGCCGCTGGTGGAGCAGACCGGCGGTGGCGTGTTCTGGACGCGCTCGGGCGGCGTGCTGGCAAACCTGTCGGGCTCTGGCGTGGAGGTGCCGCGCATCTCGATGCTGGCCAATGCGCGCGTGCTGGCGGGCTCGTCGTGGATGGGCCTCAAGGACCGCGAGGCGTTCGTGACGCGCGGCGTGAAGCTGACGCCGATGTTCACCGGCATCATGGCGCTGGCGGCGCTGCTGTTCGTGCTGACGGTGACGTGGTGGCGTGAAGGGCGGTAGGGCTGCGGGCGCTTCCGTACATTCGCCTTGGCCGGTTGCGCTAGACTTCCATAAGACAACGTGAATGCGTCGCGCGCATGCTGGTGCGTGATGGCCGGCTTGCGTGGATCCCCGCCTGCGCGGGGAGGACGATTCCGATTTAACTGGATCGCGGTTGGGCACACCAACTTCGGGGATGGATCCCGGGTCTCGCTGCGCTCGCCCGGGAAGGCATGAGAAGAGGGCGAAGGCCGGTATGAACCGGGCTGAGTCCTTACAGAAGTCGCGGAGCGCAGCCGCGGGCTCGGCGGAGCGATGGAACCGGCCGACTTCGTCGATCAGTCCGAGGTCGCGGCTCGCAAAGCGCACGCGGCAGCCGTCAACCGGGTTGTAGGAGCGCCGTGCTCAGGTCAGCAATGCAAGCGTCGAAACCGGCGCCATCGTGCGCGCTATGCTGCGCGCCGCATGGGGGCTCTGAGCTGCGAAACCTATGTCCCGGTACAAACCGGGTAGATCCCTGACAGAATAAACCGGGAACATTCCTGGGCGCACACTGGAGGCGAAACTCGAGGGCGGGTTGCAGCACCGCATTACAGGTCCCCTGTTCCTGTTCGCAAACGCTGCGGCGGGTTTATCGGTGAAGGATTCGCAGCTCGACGCATCGCAGTACATCTACAATACCGTGCAGGCATCGACCTCGTTCCTGACGACCTCGGACGTCCGCGCCAGCTTCGTCAGCAATATCGAGGTGGGGCTGCTGCTGCAGATGTCACCCAACGTGGCGCTGCGAGTGTCGGGCACGGCGGGATACGACAGCGCGACGCCATACTTCCGAGCCCAGACCGATGCCGCACCCGGCCCCTACCCCAATATCATCCCGGCGGCCCCGGCGCAGATGGCCTATGGCGAGATGGTGACCTATGGCGCCGGCGCGTCGCTCAAATTGAAATTCTGATCGTGCAGCGGCTTCAGCCGCAGCTTCGCAGGCCGACATGAAAAAGGCGCCCCGGAGTGATGTCCGGGGCGCCGATCTGTTTCGCGAAGGCCGTGGCAGGCGTCAGTCGCGCTGCACGCACATGGCGACGCCCATGCCGCCGCCGATGCACAGCGTGGCGAGGCCGCGCTTGGCATTGCGGCGCTGCATCTCGAACAGCAGCGTGTTGAGAACGCGCGCGCCGGAGGCACCGATGGGGTGGCCGATGGCGATGGCGCCGCCGTTCACGTTCACCTTGCTCGTATCCCAGCCGAGGCCCTTGTTGACCGCGCAGGCCTGTGCCGCGAAGGCCTCGTTGGCCTCGATCAGGTCGAGGTCGTCAACCGACCAGCCGGCCTTTTCGAGCGCCTTTTTGGAGGCCGGGATCGGACCCGTGCCCATGATCGAGGGATCGACGCCCGCATGCGCCCACGACACGATGCGCGCCATCGGCTTGATGCCGCGCTTCTCGGCCTCGGCCAGCGTCATCAGCACCACGGCGGCGGCGCCGTCGTTGATGCCGGAGGCGTTGGCGGCGGTGACGGTGCCCTCCTTGTCGAAGGCGGGCTTGAGCTTCGACACGCTGTCGATGGTCACGCCGTCCTTGATGTACTCGTCCTCGGCAACGACGACCTCGCCCTTGCGGGTCTTGATGGTGACGGGCGCGATCTCGTCCTTGAACTTGCCGGCCTTTTTAGCGGCTTCGGCCTTATTCTGCGAGGCGACGGCGAACTTGTCCTGCTCGTCGCGCGTGATCTGCCACTGGCGCGCGACGTTCTCGGCGGTGTTGCCCATGTGGTAGCCGTTGAAGGCATCCCACAGGCCATCCTTGATCATGGTGTCGACGAACTTCACGTCGCCCATCTTGGTGCCTTCGCGCAGGTGCGCCACATGCGGGGCCTGGCTCATGCTCTCCTGGCCGCCGGCAATGACGATCTTGGAGGAGCCGTCGAGGATCTGCTGGGCGCCGAGGGCGACCGCGCGCAGGCCCGAGCCGCAGAGCTGGTTCATACCCCAGGCCGGCGCATCGACCGGGATGCCAGCCCCAATCGAAGCCTGACGCGCCGGATTCTGCCCGGCACCGGCGGCGAGGATCTGGCCCATGATGACCTCGTTGACGTCACCCGGCTCGAGGTTGGCGCGCTGCAGCGCGGCCTTGATCGCGACCTTGCCGAGTTCATGCGCCGGCAGCGCAGAGAGCGCGCCGTTGAACGCACCCACGGGCGTCCGCGCGGCACTCGCGATAACGATGGTCTTGTCCTTGTCCATGTCTCGAACTCCTGTTTGCCTGGCGAGATGCGAATGGCGGGGGTGACCCCCTTGCGCGTGTTTGAGGCAGCGTGGCTCGCTCGACGCCGTCTTGTTATGCAGATATGGCCTGCTCCAACTTGATCAGCATAGCAAGGGCCTTCGCATGTGCAATGCACCTTCGCCTGAATATGCCTAGTAAGATTGGCGAAGACGCAGCCGGTATCGCGCAGAAATTGTAACAAATGGGTAGCGACATTGTGCAGCGCCGTGATATCGTTTGCATGAAAAATCGGCACTCGATCCCTGCCGGACCGGCCCTTCCCGCCATGTCTGGCCAACAGCGGCGCTCCCCATGCTGAACAAATCCAATGCCTCAGCGGACAAAAAAGAACCGGTCGTCATAAAGAAGTACGCCAATCGCCGGCTCTACAATACCGAAACCAGCACCTACGTGACCCTCGATGACCTGGCCGCCATGGTGAAGGGCGAGCGCGATTTCGTCGTTTTCGACGCCAAGAGCGGGGACGACCTGACGCATTCGGTGCTCACGCAGATTATAGTGGACCAGGAAGGCCGCATGGGAAGCCAGACGCTGCTTCCGGTGCCGTTCCTGCGGCAGTTGATCAGGTTCTATGGCGCCTCGATCGAGAAGCTGGTGCCGAGCTACCTGCAGATCAGCCTGGAATCCCTGGCGCGCGAGCAGGAGCGTTTCCGCGGGCAGTTTGCTGGCGCCTTCACGCCACACGGGGCGTTCGAGCTCTATCAGGAGCAGGCGCGCAAGAACCTCGCCATGTTCGAGCAGGCGATGACGATGTTCAGCCCGCTCAGCAAGGCCGTCGAGGCAGGCGCCGAAGCAGCGCAACAGGAAGCAGCAATCGCCGCTGAACCCGAGAAGAGTGCGCCCGCCGCCTCGGGCGACGAGATCGCCGAACTCAAGGCGCAACTCGCCTCGATGCAGGCGCGGCTCGAAAAGCTGTCGAGCAAAGACTGACGGCCGGGTTGAGCCGGAAGTTTAGCCTGAAGGTTTGCAAAGCGCGGGGCATTCCCCCGCGCTTTTCGTTGCGCCTCAGGTATCGGCGCCGATGGAGAGATCGCGACGGGCGACGCGAATACCAATCGTGAAGCCGGCCACGACGTCGATAAAGGCACCGACCATCACGAAGAAAAAGACCGAAGTGGCGGCGCCATTGACCACCAGGAATTCGATCAGCGCGACGATGAAGACAATCATCGACAGGCCGTGGTCGACCAGCGAGGCCGTGCCTGTCCACGTCGACTTGATCAACTCGATGAAGAGCGCAAGGAACGTGAGCAGGATCACGAAGTCGCCCCAGGTGAACGCCCACTGGGCGCCCTTGATCATCGTGAGTTGCAGGATGTGCTTGCTGAAGAACTCACCAGCTCCTGAGCCAGCAAACAGCAGCAGCACGTTGTAGATGATCAGCGGGAGAGCAATGAGCGGAAGGGCGCGCAGCGACATGGGGAAACCTTATGCGTGAGACCGTGACACGTAAGACCTGACACCGGCCCGCGCGGGCACGCCCGAGCGGAGTTGACAGACGATCCTCGCCTGAGTGCATGGCCCCCTGATGGCAAGGCCCGCCTGCCTTATGCTAGAGCATGTCCGATTGAGTTGGAATTGCAACTCCCGGATGGGACACGCTCAAAGTATTTGATCGAGAGAGTGCATCACGCCTTCGACGGAGGCGTTCCAGCCTCCCTCTCAACCGATCAGGATCTCGCTCACATCTCGTTTTTGGGTTCGAGGATCTGGCGGCCGCGGTACTTGCCGCTCTTCAGGTCGATGTGATGCGGACGGCGCAGATCACCCGACTCCTTGTCGGCCACGTAGGCGGGGGCCTTCAGGGCATCGGCGGACCGGCGGTGGCCGCGCTTCATGGGGCTCGTTTTCTTGCGGGGAACAGCCATGGCTCGTGGGTCTCTCTCAATGTGACCGCGTGGTTCAGCGGAATAAGGGAACGGGCGCGCCAATGGCGCACCTGGCGGCAAAGCAAGCCTCGCCACCCTCGTTTCGGGCGCGCTTATAGCGGCAATTGCGGCTCATGGCCAGCGGCTATCGGCAATCCCCGGGCGGGTTGGGCGTGAAGGACGGACGCAGGAGACAGCGTTGGGCACCCGCCGCATGCGGTTCTGGATATTGTCGGCGAGCCTCTGGGTGCCGGGTCCGGGGTGCCCTGCCTGGCGGTCGAACGGGTTGGGCAGCGACACAGCGAGAAGCGCCGCCTCCCGGGGAGTAAGGGCCGAGGCCGACTTGCCAAAGTGATAGCGGGCGGCAGCCTCAGCCCCGAAGATGCCAGGGCCCCATTCGGCGATATTCAGGTAGATCTCGAGCATGCGCGCCTTGGGCCAGACCATCTCGGTGCCCATCGCGAGTGGGATCTCGACGGCCTTGCGGACGTAGCTCTTCGATGGCCACAGGAAGAGATTCTTGGCCGTTTGCATTGAGATGGTGCTGCCGCCGCGGGCGCCCCAGCCTTCGAGCGACTGCTCGATGGCATCCTTCAGTTCCGCCCAATCGACGCCCCGATGGGAGCAGAAACGACCATCCTCCGACAGCACGACGGCCTGCATGAGCGACGGGGATATCCTGTCGAGCGACACCCACTGCTGCTTGATCTCGGTGCCGGAGAGCCGCTGCCCCAGCATCAGGGCCGACATCGGCGGATCGATCCAGCGATAGGCGACAACCAGCGTGAGGACGAGTGTCACATAGGCAACGAGCAGCACCCCCAGCACCTGGAAGATGCGTTTCACCCAGCTTCGGACGTTGAACTGTGCCAGCCAGTCCGCCGCCCTGCCTGCGGCAGCGCCAGGCTGCGGCATGGCGAGCGCGCCGGCCTCGGGCCGGGCTTGGGCCGGGACGGACCTCACCCACTCGGCGGGGCGCCTGAAGCCCGTGGGTGGCGGTGGGACCGCCGGCTGCGGAGGCGACATTGGCGCGCCGTCTGCCGGAGAGACGAAATAGGGCGCGGGCCGTGCGAAGGGAGCCGGAGGGGCAGTGGTCAGAGGCTTGACGTCGCGCTGGTAGCCGCCACGGGGCACGAACGGAATAATTCGCGCCGAAACCGGCTCCGGGGCAGCCGCGAGAGACGGCAACAAGGGCTCGGAGGGACGATCAGACGCAGGCGAGAACGGCTCGGGAATTGCTGGCGCCTCCGCCTTGGGCAAGGCGGGCTCGATGATGGGGATGCGCTCACTTGGGGCGGGAGACAGTTGCGACACCGTTGGCGCGGGCGGCACCTCCGCTCCGTCTGTCTCCGGAGATGCGACAGGAGTTGCATCGGCGCTCGCCGCATCCGGAACCCCATCTGCCGGCATGTCGGTATCGCTGGCGCTTGCTCCGTATGAAGCGGCGGAGGGCGTATCTGCGATGACTGGCACAACGGGAGACGTAGGCTCACGCGCCGCACCGCCGTCCGCAGGCTGCGCGGTAAGAGCCGCAGAAACGCCCCGGCCAGCCTCGGCCATCGGCCGGGCGACCTTGGGGAACGCGGGCTGTGCCGCCTCCTGGTCGTCTCTGTCCACGGTCTCTTCCATTCCTGATCCTGGGCTTTCGCCGCGCGCACCGGACCTCTAAATAAAGGCAGCCGCACGGCGAAGCCGGCTGCCCATCCACGACGCCGTCTGAGCTTGGCCGCCCATCCTCCGAGGAAAGCATGCCTTTCGGCGAACGTCTCGAACAATGTGCGGGTCTCACGCAAGCCCAGCTGTCGAAACTCATAAACGCCGAGATCGGGAAAGCGGCACCAGACCGTCTGGTCGCGGCCATGAAACATGCTTGCCTCGCCGGCGGGAAACGCCTGCGGCCTTTCCTCGTCGTTGAAACTGCTGGGCTTTTCGGCGTTTCCCCGGGCGAGGCCGTGGCCGCTGCGGCAGCGCTGGAGATGATCCACTGCTACTCCCTGGTGCACGACGACCTGCCGGCGATGGACAACGACGACGTCCGCCGCGGCAAACCGACCGTCCACAGAGCTTGGGACGAGTGGACGGCCATCCTGGCGGGAGACGCCCTGCTCACGCTCGCCTTCGAGACACTCGCCTCTGACGAGACCTCTGCCGATGCCGCGGTGCGGTGTGCGCTCGTCTCGCTGATGGCCGCCGCCTCAGGTCCTTCCGGCATGGTGGGGGGCCAGGCGCTCGATCTCGCCTTCGACAAGCTGGGCGAGCCCCAATCTCCGGATCTCGCCCACGTCTCGCACCTGCAGGCCCTGAAGACGGGGGCTTTGCTGAAGGCGGCGTGCGAGGCAGGCGCCATCCTGGGCCGTGCCTCTGCGCACGAGCGCGCGGCGCTTGCAGCCTACGGCGCGGCGCTGGGCGCGGCGTTCCAGATCGCCGACGACCTCCTCGATGTGGAGGGCGATGCCGCCGTGGTGGGAAAGGCTGTCGGCAAGGACGAGCGCAAGGCGACCATGGTGTCCGTAATGGGGATCGATGCGGCCAAGGCGCGCCTTGCAACCCTGAAGCAATCGGCGATCGATGCACTCGCGCCCTTCGCGGCCCGCGCCGATGTGCTGCGTGAGGCCGCCCGGTTCGTTGCCGAGCGCACCTCCTGATGCCTCAGGGCAGGTAGCCCTTCTCGAGGTCGAGCGACTGGCGGGAAAGCTCCTTGCCCTTGGCGTCCGCCACGGTCATCTGCCAGGTGACGTTGGTGCCCTTCTCGAAGCTCGTGGTGGAGCGCAAGCGTACGGTGAGCCGGTCGCCTGCCCGCAGCGAGATGGGCTGCAGCGCCGGCAGGTAAAGCTGTTCCCAGTGTGTGCGGGGATCCAAGGGCCCGGTACCGAGCCACATCCCCGACACGAGTTCCGCCCGCCACCACAGCGCGAGCCCATAGATCAGCAAAGGCTTCCCGGCCACCCAGCTCGCTTCGCCACTGCGCGTTGTCTTGTTGCGGCGGGCAAAGTTCAGCTCGTCCCACTTGCGCGCCGCCCGCGCCGCTTCGAGTAGGTCGGCCGGTTCCAGCCAGCGCACGTAGATGTTGTTGAGGCTCATGGCCCTGGCGGGTGCGAAGTCGAGGTCGTAGCCGACGTCGTCCCAGATCGTGAGCTCCTTGTAGAGCCGCTCGGCCGTGACGGGACAGACGAACTGCTCGACGCCGCCGGGGATGATCACGCCGCCGGGCTTCAAGAAGCGCTCGCGCGCGTCGTTGAGCGTGCCGATGATGTTTTCCTCGAAGGGATAGTTGCCGAGCGTCTCCGAGACGATCACGTCCACCTTGTCGGGCTCGGCGACAGCGGTGGAATGCACCTGGGCGATGCGGCAGTTCCTGAGGCCGTTGTGGCGCAGGAGCTTGCGGGCGACTTCGGCAATATCCCCTTCGTCGTACATATCGACGCGGGCGGCCCCCAGCTTGGCGGCCAGAAACCCCAGGAACCCCGTGCCGGTGCCGATGTCGGCGACGATGCTCTTGCCCGGCGTGATGGCGGCCTTCAGCGCGGCGTGAAATGCGGTGTTACGGACGCGGTCGGCGAGCAGCGTGCGGTGGTATTCGATGCGCATCGGGCGGGCTGGCTTTCGTGAGGGTGGTCGCTTCCTCCATAGGCCCTGCGCCGCAGCGTCTCAACCTCCCAATGCGCGGGACGCCTTGCGTCCGCCGCAAGGCTCGGGCATGCGTGAGGCCCTGCCCTCTCTCTGCGATGGACCCCATGCCCGCTGCACCCACCATCATGACCAGCGACCAGGTCTCCTCCGGCGTACCGGCCGTCGACCGCTATCTCGCCGACGGCTACGACCGCGTGCCGGGCATGTCCTCCCGCTTCGCCGCCGCGGTGTGCTGCGGCATCCTGCGGCTGCAATCGGAGATGGGGATCAAGGGACCCATCGCCGAAGTCGGCTCCTTCGAGGGGCGATTCTTCATCGCCCTCGCCCATGCCCTGAAGCAAGGCGAGCGCGCCCTGGGGATAGATCTCTTCGACTGGCCCAACCCGGAAGTGGAACAGCGCTTCGAGGCCAACTGCACGCGGCATGGGATCGGGCCGGACAAGCGGATCACTTGGAAGGCCGACAGCCGCAGCATGAAGCCTGAGGATCTGCTGGCGAAGCTCGACGGGGAGCGCGTGCGGTTCATCCACGTCGACGGCGAGCATTCCCGCCATGCCCTCTCGCGCGACCTGGAGCTTGCCACCAGCGTCATCGCGCCCGAAGGCATCATCGTCCTCGACGACATGCTGCACCCCGGCTACCCGACGCTCATGGTGACCGTGCACGAGTACCTTACGCGCCATCCCGAGATGACGGTGCTGTGCATCATCGATCGCGAGACCATCGTCGCTGCCACCAAGTTCGTGCTGTGCCGCACCGACTGGTTCAAGCGTTACGAAGAAGCCCTGCTCAAGACCTTCGAGAACAACGTCTGGCCGATGGGGGCCGACTTCGAGCCGCACTGGTGCCTCGTGCTGTCCCTCGACACCCGGCTCGCCGCAATCACGTGAGCGATGCCCAGCCGCGGGCCACGCGTTAGTCCTGATCCCTCGCGATACCCCCTTGCGGCAGCGTCTGGCGTGAGGGGCTGATCCGGTCGCAGGGTTCGCCACGATTGCGTCGCAGGACGGACGAAGTGCGGGCCCAGTCCCGACACGAAGCGCGCCTAAGCATCGAAACCGATCGAAGGCCGGGATAGGCCGGTGCTTCGACAGGAGGTAACGCGGGGTCGTAGCGCAGCACGGGACCGCCCGGCCTCGACTTTCCCTTCGCAAGGGATTGCCGAGGCCCGAAGAGGCACCGTGCGCGCGCGCCCCGCAAAGAGCGGCGCATGACACTGCACCCTTCGTTCCAGTTCCGACCCGACCGCGGCGAACCTCGCAGCGAGGGGCAGACCGATCCGCCGCAACATCCTCACCGTGATTGGAAGCGCCTTGCCCTGGTCGCGGGCCTGGGCATCCTGTCGTGGGTCGCGACCTATGTCGGCATGCTGGAGCTGATCGAGGCCAACATGGGCGACCTGCCGCTCGTGCATAAGGTCATCGTCGGTTTCTCCGTGGCCATGCTGATGACGATGATCGTGTGGCTGCTCGACCGGCTGTTCGCGCCCGCGCCGCTCGTGACGAAAGCCTGCTATCTCGCCGGCTACATCTTTCTCTCCGTGATATCGATCGGCTTCGGGTTCGGCTTCTACTGGAAGGTGCTGGAGAGCCGGGGCGAGGCGTCACGCTCGGCCGAGAGCGCGATCACGCAGGTCCAGACGTCGCTGTTTGCCGCCGCGACCCGGCTCGAGCAGTTGCAATCGACCCTCGACCAGTTGACGACGCTGTCTTCGGAGAAGTCGGAGCTGGAGAAGAGCACCGGCCGCTCGTGTCCCAATTCAGGCCCCGGCGATGGCCCGCGCCGCAAGATGCGCGAGGAGGATGCCCAGCGCTTCAAGTTCGCATCGGACTTCGTGAAGGGGCGCATCGGCACCGTGAAGTCGGACATGAGCGGGCTCGACGCCGACCTGCAGAAGATCGTCAAGGATGATCGCTCGGTCATCGATGCCAGGACCGGCACCCGCAACGACTTCCTCAAGGGCGTGGGGCGCAAGCTCGAGTTCACCGTGACGGGCTTCAACGCCTTTCGCTCCGATCCGCAGTTGCGGCAGATCCGCAGCGATCTCGCCGATCGCGCCGAAAAGTCCACGGTCGTCGGCAGCAACGGCGCCACCATTTCCTGCCCCGACGCGCAACTGCAGATGGCGCTGCGCGGGGTAGTGCGCGCTATTGATCAATTGCCGGAACTCGAGAAGCCGAAGATCGCGGCGGTGGAGGGCTCGGAAGCCACCATCGAGGCGTTCCGCCGCCTGACCACGACGTTTTTCGGCCTGTTGTCGTTCAAGCTGCCGCCATCGGCCGACGAACTGCGCGAGTTGCAGAAGAAAGCCGTGCAGTCGGTGGAACTGCAGGCCGGCGATGGCGCGAAGGCGCGGCAAGCGATGTCGAGTGAACAGGCGGCAGGGCTGGCGAAGCGCGACTACGTGCCCCTGTCCGTGGCGATCTTCGTCGACCTCTGCCTGCTGCTCGTCTCCATCGGCCGACCCGTGAACCGGTTCGTCGGCATGCAGGAAGCGATCCGGGAGGCGGAACGCGGGCCCGTCTATCCCATCCTGCAGCGCTTCTGGGACATCCACAGCGACGACAAGCGCGTGAAGATCTTCGAGGTGTTCCGCGACGTCATCTTCGACCTCAACGGGCAGTACCACGTGGCCGTGCCGCTCAACGTGCCGCGCCACGCCGAGAACCGGACCGAACTCAAGCGCGAGGCACAGAACCTCGCCAACATCTGCTACGCGCTCGAGGGCAAGGGCATCCTGGTGAAGCCGTGGGGTTTCCTGCCGGGCGCCCTCGCCTACCGGCAGCTGCGGCGGCGGGGCAGCAAGTTCGTCGAATCCTACGCCATGGCGCCGGCGCGGCTGCGGCGCCGGATGGAGAAACCCGCCTTCAAGGTCTACCGCTTCCGCAAGGGTGCCTGGCAGGAGATGATCCTGGGCGCCGTGATGGGCGCGGCCCACCACGCAGAGGCCGAGCTCCGCAGGATGGCACTGCCAGAAACCTCGGCCTTCGTGCCTGCGGCTGCCACGGTTGCAGCGGCCGCGTATGCGCCACCTCCACACGCAGAGGCCGAGCCGCTTGCGCCCGTCTTCGCGCAGAACGGTTTGCGCGCTTCAGTCCTCGATGAATTGCGCCCGGGCCTGCGGCCTGCGCCCGACCTGTCGTGGCCCGAGCCGGCGCAGGTTAACGTCCCGGCGGTTCCGGCTGCCGAAGAGGCGATCAGCGAGGCGGCGAACAACAACACCGAGCCCCACGGGCTGGCACGGCGAATGGACGAGGAGACGGCAGCACAGGAACTGGAAGCTCCCGTTTCACGAAAGGACGAGGGCCGCGAGCGTGACTATGTTGCGGATGGGCCCGAAACCGAGGCTCCTCGCCGCTCAGAGGCCTCTGCGACGGAGACCGATGCCATTGCAGTTGATGCCATCTCGGGCTGGTTCGGCCGTCCCCGCAGGAGCAGCTGACAAAGCCGGCGACGTGAGCCGCCTGCTGGCGGCCACGCGGCGGTCCAAAACCACCCGCGGCTCAATCATTATTTAACCCTAATAGCGCCAAATATTACCGCTTACATCGATTGCGCGCGACCCTCCCCGGGTTGCCAGAACAAACAGCGAGAAAAAACATGCGCGTGCGGCCTCCCCTTCGCGTCAGCGTTACCCGCCACGACGAGAAGGAGCAGAAGCTCAAGGAGTTCGTGCGTCACCACATATCGCCGGCCTCCGACGGTGCAAAATCCCCGCAGGACGTGCTGACCGTGGTGGCCCGCTCGGTCGACAGCCCCGTCGTGAAGGCGCTTCTGGGGCTTGGATCCGAAATCTCTGCCGCCGGCATGTCGCTGCGGATCATCTTCGCCCACCTCGATAACGATACCCTGCCCGACAGTTGGGAGCAGGACGTGGCCGGCCTCAATTGCGAAGTGCGCTGGGCACGTCGTCCGCGCCTGATCGAGGCGCACGAGCAGCTGGTCATCAGTGCCGAAACCTGCTGGATCGGCGATTGCATGCGCCGCGATCCCGCCAAGTGCGACGCCTTCGAGAGCTATGTCGAGGATTGCGGCGAGGCCGCAGGCTGCGCCACCGTTTCCTTCGAGCGCCTTTGGATTGCGAGCGAACCGCTGCGCCGCGTATCGGCCAATCCTTCCGTGCCGAGCCCTGAGGCCATCCTTGGCGCCACGGAACAGACGACGGCGTCGGTGGGTACCCGCCACTAGGCATCCAGATTAAGTTGCGTATGGCGTGGCCCGGATTGCGTACATCCGGGCCACGTTCGTTTCAGGGCCAGCCTTGTAGACGAGGCATCGGCTGCCGCATTGACAAATGCGGCGCTGTGGGCGCAAGGCAGTTCCAGGGTTCGCCCCGATAGCGCAGCTCTAGGAGGATACCGCGCTTGTCCAAGTCCCCTGTCGCGACCGGCGCGCTGCATTTTCCCTATCAGACCCCGCCTCAGGGGGAGGAATTGATCGAGGTCGCCCCCGGCGTTCTCTGGTTCCGCCTGCCGCTGCCCTTCGCGCTCAATCACGTCAATCTTTACCTCGTAAAAGACGATGCGGGCTTTGTGCTGATCGACACCGGCCTCGGCAATCGCCGCACGCAGGAGATGTGGTCGAAGCTGCTGGCGGGCCCGCTCAAGCCCTATCCCATCAGCCGCATCGTGGTGACGCATTTCCATCCCGATCATGTTGGTGCGGTCGGCTGGCTGACGCGGGAGCTTGGCGTGCCCATTCACATGAGCGCGACGGAGTACCTGCAGGCCCAGATCGTGCAGCTGACGCCTGGGGCAATGGAAGCTCCACACTATCGTGCATTTTTCGCCACCCATGGCCTCGCCCAGGACCTGGTCGAGAACGTGGTGACGAAGGGACACGAATACCTGCGCCTCGTGTCGGGGCTGCCGCACACCTATCGACGCCTCATTGCGGGCGACACGCTGAGAATCGGGAGCCGCACCTTCGAAGTCCTGACAGGCGGTGGCCATTCCTTCGAGCAGGTGATGCTGTTGGAGCGCGGCGAGCGCCTGTTCCTCGCTGCTGACCAGGTGCTCGCCCACATCACGCCCAATGTCAGCGTGCATGCCGTCGATCCGACGGGCGACCCGCTGGGCATCTACATCCGCTCGCTCAGGTC
The DNA here is from genome assembly GCA_039808585.1 of Hyphomicrobiaceae bacterium. Taxonomy (GTDB): domain Bacteria; phylum Pseudomonadota; class Alphaproteobacteria; order Rhizobiales; family Hyphomicrobiaceae; genus AWTP1-13. The sequence continues at coordinate 26,674 of JBDHTJ010000012.1, forward strand.
GCTGCAGGAGACGGTGCCGGCGGACGTACTGGTGCTGCCGGGGCATCAACTGCCTTTTCATGGCCTGCATGCGCGCATCGATGAACTCGTCGCGCACCATCACGCGCGCTGCGCGGAGATGGAGGCGGCCTGCGCCAAGAAGCCCTGCTCGACGTTCGAGCTGATCGGGGTCGTCTTCAAGCGGGCGCTCGACCCGCACCAGATCGGCTTCGCCTTCTACGAGATCCTCGCCCACGTGAACTTCATGCTGCGCGCCGGCATCCTGGCGGAAGACAACCGCACAGATGGCGTCATCCGCTATCGCGCGGGAACAACATCGGCTTAGGCGATGTCGCACGCCTTATCGGCTAGGATGTACGGTTTCGCTGTCTTTCTATAACGCTCTAACTCTTGAATTAACTGCGAGGTGAGAAGCTGCTGATCAAGCGCTCCCTCGGCATCCGCGCGAAGCCATCCTGGAAGCGGAGGATGCACGAAAGCGTCATAGATGCAGACGCCACGATTCATAAGAGCCGCGACAAAGCTGAAAGAGCTTCGGCCCATGACAAGGACGTTTGCAGTCGCGAGCTTATGGAATGTCTCACGGGCGGGTGAGTCAAGATGCAATTCCCATCCAGAGGCTTCCAGCGACTGGAGTTCACGCCGATCTCCCTGTGAGTGGATCTCAAATCGGGCATTGATCCCAAGTTCACGCACGACAGCACGGACATGGGAGAGCGTGTTGGCGAACTTCATCACATTCGGAGCGCGGTGGGCGGTCGCGCGGTCTTTCGCTGAGACATCGCCCCGCCGCAGATGCGCTCGAACATTGAAACTGCTTTGGGCGCTTGAAGGCGAGTTCGAATGATATTGGGCTTGCAGCTTTTCCGCCACCATGAGGAACGATTGAGGGTATCGGTCGGTGAAACGCGTGTAATGGCTGGCAACGACGACGCAAGGCCGCGTCCACCAGTGCGAATTGCCTACGAACTGCTCGATGCCCACAAGCGGCAGATTGCAATCGACGTCCTGTACATGTTCGAGACCAAGGTTGAGTGTTTGCTCCCAAAGCGCTGCCCATTCGCCGGATGACATGCCCTCTGGATGGGCCAGGGTCTGAAACGGGGTATGGACGTATGTCAGACCATGCGACTTCGCAAATGCCATGGGCGAAAGTTTGGAGAGGGCTTGAGCGCCCAGACCATCGCTGCGCCCCGCCGCCATGACGTGCAGCCCTTGTCTTATATTGCCGTTTTCCAGAAGTCGGGCCAACTCAATGGCCAGGAACGGCCTGTCGCTGCGCGTAGAAATTCCCACTGCACGCTTGGCGTAGAACCAGTGTCGCCTCAGCGCGTCTGTCGGAAGTCGACGGGTCGCAAGGGAAACACGACGTGCCACGATATGTGGTAAGAAAAGGGATTTATACATAATACCTCGAAACGCAAACCAGGCGGAACTTAACAGAACACTACTTATTCTGGCAATATCGCAATTCCTCCGTGTCACGCGTATTGCGCGCAGGCATCCTGGCGGAAGACAACCGCAACGACGGCGTCATCCGCTATCGCGCGGTGCATGGCCATGTTTAGAACTCGTCAGCGGGCCGAGCGCCTGGATCGATCACCGTTGCGATGCGCGTAGCGGGAAAGCATAGAAATGGAGGAATGCGCTCTGGGCCAAAGCGTACCCTGGGGCTCAAGGTGTCGGGCATTCGCTTTCTTGCGTGGATGCCCCCCTGTGCGGGCATGATGCCAGATGGGGATCTCTTCCGGGCCCACAAACGTCATCTCCGCGAGAGGCGGAGATCCACGCGAGCTTGCGGTGAAAGCGATGCCTCTCCTCTCTGCGTTCCCGGGGAGCGCAGCGAGGCCCGGGAACTTTCCCGATGCAAAAGGCGGTGCGGCAGGAGCGAGTGATGCACCCGGTCCCGTCACGTCCCCTCGCCCTTTGTCATGCGGCAGGCCTGGCGCGAACACGGGCCGCCACGAGCGCATCGATGATGCGGTCGCAAGCCGCCTCGTCCTCGGGGCTCGAGCCTTGGATGGGATCCCGCGGCAGGAGCTTGTAGGCGAGCAGGAGCCGCGCGAGATCGAGCCGGCGCGCATCTCCCAGGCGGCGCGCCTCGTCGATGAAGAGGGCGGCAGCCGTGACGTGATAGAGGGCCGTTGCTGCCACCCGGGCAGAGCGCTCGTCGCCGTCCTTGGCACCTGCCTTGTCGATCAGGGCCAAGGTGGCGGCGAGGCGTTCCTTGAGTTGCCGCGCCATTTCCTGCGGCGCCGCCTCGATCATCGGGGCAAGCTTGGCGGCGAGCGCCGTGTGGGCACCGGCCTTGCTCGCGGCGCGGATGACATCGAGCGCGATGATGTTGCTCGTGCCTTCCCAGATGGAGCCGAGGTGGCTTTCGCGCAGGAGGCGCGGCTCGATCCATTCCTCGATGTAGCCCGAACCGCCGCGCATCTCCATGGCGTCCCCCGTGACCTTGCGGGCATCGCGGCAGGCGCGCAGCTTGATGAGCGGCGTCAGGATGCGGCGCAGCACCTGCGCCTCCGGATCGCCCTGGTCGGCGCGGCGCAGGCAATCGGCGGTGAAGAAGGCAACCGACAGCGCCGCCTCGGCCGGCAAGATCATCTTGGCAAGCTGCCGCCGCACCAGCGGCAAGTCGATGATGGGCTTGCCGAAGGCCACGCGTTCGAGCGCAACCGTCAGCGCCTCGTGCACGGCGCGGCGCATCATGCCGGTGGAACGGATGCCGTTCGACAGCCGCGACTGGTTCACCATCTCGGCCATCTGCTTGAAGCCCTGGTTGAGATCGCCCACCAACCACGCGACGGCGCCTTCGAGGCGGATTTCACCGGACGCCATGGCGCGGGTGCCGAGCTTCTCCTTCAAGCGGATGATACGGTAGTTGTTGGGCTGCCCGTCGGGCAGGACGCGTGGCATCAGGAAGAGACCGAGGCCCTTGGTGCCGGGGGCTGCCCCTTCCGGCCGGGCGAGAACCAGGGCGAGATCGGTACTGGCGTTGGAGCAGAACCACTTGTCGCCGGTGAGAAGCCAGTGGTCGCCCCGCTTGACGGCCACCGTCTCGGTGGCGCCGACGTCGGAGCCGGCGAACCGCTCCGTCATGAACATGGCGCCTTGCAGGTGGTCGTCGGCATCCTGTGCCGTGAGACCTTCGAGATAGCGCTCGATCAGTTCGGGGCCTGCAAACCGGCGCAGCGTGCGCGTGAGGCTGTCCGTCATGTTCACGGGGCACAGCAGGCCGAACTCGGACTGGCTGAAGAGATAGGTGAGGGCGTACTTGGAGGCGGGGCTCATCGGCTCGGAGTGGCCGAGCGCGGGCCGGTGCGACATGGCCGCCAGCTGGAACTTGCCGAAAGCGAGCTTCTCCATCTCGCGATACTGCGGCGCCTTGACGATCGTCTGCCGCTCCTCGCCCGTCCGCGTTCGCACCTCGAGGCGCGGCGGATTGCGATCGGCATCGCGCGCCAGATCATCGAGCGGCCCGCCCACGAGCCAGCCCAGTTCCTCAAGATGCGGCTCGAGGTGGAAGCGCTCCTCCTGGCCGATGTAGAGGCCCAGCATCGCCTTCAGGGACGGATCGGAATGATAGAAATCGAGCCCGCGCGAATCCGGGGTGCGGTGCGCCTCGGCCGGGGTGAGGTTGCGCGCTGGCAGGTTCATGGCTAGTGCTCTCCCGTTTCCTCGCCCTTTCGCCCCGCTGCCGGAGGCTTCGATGCAATATAGCATGCTGGGCCGCACCGGCCTCAAAGTCAGCGTCGCAGGGCTGGGCTGCGGCGGCAACAGCCGACTGGGCCTCGGCAAGCTCACCTTTGCGCAGTCCGTCGACCTTGTGCGGCATGCGCTCGACCTCGGCGTCAATCTTATCGACACGGCCATGGCCTATGGCACGGAGGAGATCGTGGGGGCGGCGATCACGGGCCGGCCACGTGACGGCTTGATTGTCTCGACCAAGGCCTACATCTCTGATGCACAGGGCCCCTTCACCGGTGCCCGTGTCGTGGAAAGCCTCGACGGCTCGCTGCGGCGGCTGTCCACGGACTATGTGGACATCTTCCACCTGCACGGCCTGCAGCCGCAGCATTACGACCACGCCATGGCCGAGATCGTGCCGGCGCTGCTGAAGGCCAAGCAGCAGGGGAAACTCCGCCACATCGCCGTCTCCGAGTCGAGCCCGCGCGATCCCGAGCACGCGATGCTTGCCCGCGCCGTGGAGGATCCGGTGTGGGAAGTGGTAATGTTGGGCTTCCACATGATGAACCAGAACGTGCGCAAGCCGGTGCTGGAGCGCTGCCTCGCCAACAAGGTCGGCACGCTGTGCATGTTCGCGGTGCGCAACATTTTCTCGCGGCCGGGGCTGCTGCAGGAGACGATCGGCGCACTTGCGGCGGAGGGGAAGCTGCCGCAGGCCCTTGCCGATGATCCCGATCCACTGGCCTTCCTCCTTCGCGAGGGCGGCGCGGAAAGCCTGACCGACGCGGCCTATCGCTTCGCCCGCCATGAGCCTGGAATCGACGTCGTCCTGTTCGGCACCGGCAACCGCGATCATCTGGAGGCGAATATCGCCTCGATCCTGCGTCCACCCCTGCCGGCCGACGACGTCGCAAGGCTCGGCACCATGTTCGGACATCTCATCGGCGTCGGTTTCGACCTGCCCGACCACGTCACCAAGGGCAAGCCTGCGTGAGACAAGGCCCGCGTTCGCTCGACCGGATCTCGATACTCGTCGTGGGCGACGACGTGCTGGCGGCCTTCGCGCTGCGCCGGAGGCTTGCTGCAGCCGGTGCACGGGTGATGATGGGTGATGCGCGCGAAACCATCCCCTACCTGCAGGCCGCGGCCCTCGCAGCGGTGGTCGTTGCGGCCGACATCAATCCCACGGACCGAACCCGGTTTCTCAAAGCTTGCGCAGATTGCGCGGCACCTTGGGTTGTATACGGCAAAGGCGCCGAGGCTCCTTGCTATGCCGCAGCTTCCGCCCGGCTTGCCGGCGATCCTGAGATGCTTGTCGAGACGCTGGCTGCCCTGTGCGCGCCGATGCGTCACTAACCTTGCAGCCCGGGCGCCTGTTAACGTCCGTGGCGCTGCGCTATGAAGGCTCTCATGACCGGTAAGCTCCTCGACGACTGCTTTGCCCACGACAATCGCCGCCTGCTGCACGCAGAGGCGCTTGCGATCCTCGAGCAGCGCATAAAGCCCATAGCGGGCATCGAACGTGTGCCGGTGCCTGAGGCGGCAGGACGTATCGTGGCGCAGGCCGTGGCCGCGGCGCGCCCGGTCCCGGCCCACACCAATTCGGCCGTCGACGGCTATGCCTTCGCCCACGCCGACTACGATCGCGAGAAGGGTGCCGGCCTTCCCGTATCCGGCCGCGCGGCTGCGGGCCACGCGCTGGCAGAGGCCCCGCCGCCGGGCCACGCGGTGCGCATCTTCACCGGCGCCATGATGCCCGCAGGCCTCGACAGCGTGGTGATGCAGGAGGACGTGCGGCTCGAACAGCAAGGGGCCGCTGCCCGCGTTTGGGTTCCTGGCGGGCTGAAGAAAGGCGCCAATGTCCGCAAGGCCGGCGAGGATGTGCCCCAGGGGGCCGTGGTGTTCGCCCCCGGCACCGTGCTGCGCCCGCAGGATCTGGCCGCGCTGGCATCGCTAGGCTGCGCGCAGGTGGACTGCTTCAAGCCTTTGAAGGTCGCCATCGTCTCCAGCGGCGACGAGGTGATCCGCATCACCGATGGTGCCTTGCGGCCGGGCCAGGTCTACGACGCCAACGCGCCGATGCTGGGCCCCCTCATCGCCGAGACCGGCGCGGAGGTGACGGACCTCGGCGTGCTGCCGGACCGTCCGGATGCGGTGCAAACCTGCCTCGCCGATGCCGCCCGCCGCTTCGACGCCATCATCACCACCGGTGGCGCCAGCAAGGGCGAGGAGGATCACCTGGTGGCGGCCGTAGAGGCCCTGGGCGTGCGCCACATGTGGCAGCTCGCAATAAAGCCGGGCCGGCCGATGTCGTTCGGACAGATCGGCACCTGTCCGGTGCTGGGGCTTCCGGGCAATCCGGTCGCCGTCTTCGTGTGTTTCCTGCTGTATGTACGGCCACTGCTGCGCCGGCTTGCGGGGGGCACCTGGAACGCTCATCCGCGCCGCTACATGCTGCCGGCCGACTTCGAGTTCCCTGATCGCAAGGTGGGCCGCCGGGAGTTCTGGCGCGGCATCCTGAAGGAGACCCCGGCGGGCCTCGTCGTGGAGAAATTCGCCCGCGACGGGTCCGGGCTGATCTCGGGGCTGAGGGCGGCGGATGGGCTCATCGACATACCCGAGGACGTGCCGGCGGTGCGCCGCGGCGACCTCGTCGCGTTCATCCCGTTCGCGGAATTCGGCATTCGCGCCTAAGGCTTAGCCTGGAGCTTATGCTCGCGGGGAGACTGCGGAAAGTGGTGCAACCCCGCCACGACCACGGACGAATAAGCCCGCCCATACCGCGTATTGCCTGGGGATTGTCATCCTCGTGCCCAATCTCCGCTTGCTGCTGGGCTCGGCCCATCCCAAGACTCGCCGCCATCGGACAGCCAAGGGGAATATCGTCATGATGTCACGTATGAAGCTGTTTGCCGCCGCGGCCTGCGCCGCCGGCGTCCTGTCGTTTCCGCTGCAAGCCGATGCCGCGCAGTGCATCAAGGCCGGCGGCTGGGGCACAGGGGCGCTCGAGAGCTTCGCCTCGTTCATGGCCGAGGCTGCCATGAAGAACTCCGCCAAGGCCCGCCTCGGCGACAGCGTGAAGATCGGCCAGCCGCGTACCAAGTGCGAGATCAAAGGGTTGCTCTACGAATGCAACTCCTCCGCGCGGGCCTGCAAGTAAACACTCAACTAAAAGTTGCGCACACGCACCGGCTGTTGCCGTGTACGTGTGCGCCCAGTCATCCGCCTGTCAACTCCCGTAGCCCGTGAAGGCCTGGTGATGAGACAATGACACGAATAGTTTTGCCCCGCCTTAAGGGGCATCGTTAACCAGGGGTGTGAGTCTGTCCTGCGGCAGTGCACAACCCGTCACGTCGCAAGCTTCAGCAGGACCAAAAGCGCATGGCATCGTCTGCATCGGGCACCGAACCCAAGCAACTGCTCCACCTCGTTTTCGGCGGTGAGCTCAAATCCCTCGCCGACGTCGAGTTCGCCAATCTCAAAGCGATCGACATGGTGGGCATGTATCCCAACTACGCAGAGGCGCACAAAGCCTGGAAAGCGGCCGCCCAGAAGACGGTCGATAATGCCCAGATGCGCTACTTCATCGTGCACCTGCATCGCCTGATCGACCCGGAAGACACCAAGGGTTAGGCACCGGCGGGGCGAACCTGGGGGTGGCCATGCCCGCCAGCCGCTGCTAAGGACGCCCCACAGCACCACCAGGACAGACCGATTTCATTGGACCAGGCCGAGAAATCAGCAGCCACGCCCGCCATACCGGCGGCGGAGACGAAGCGGACGCTCAGCCCGCAGGCGCGCAGCACGCTGCGGCGTTTCCTTGCCGATTGGATCTTCCCGCGCTGGAAAGAGGTGGCCGTTGCGCTTGCCTTCACCTCGGGCCTTGCCGCCTCGACAGGCGCCTATCCGCTCATCATCAAGGCGTCCTTCGATAGCCTGATGGCGGGAACCCCCGGTGTGCTGCCGCTCGTGCTCGGCGCCATCGTGGTGGTGACGGCGCTGCGCGGTACCTTCCTCTACTTCCACAACGTGACGTCCACGCGCCTCATCGCCGGCCTCGTGAAGGATCTGCAGAAGACCACCTTCGCCCACCTCATGAAGGCGGACTATGCCCGGCTCTCGCGCGACAGCACCGGCAACCTCGTCTCGCGCCTCACCAACGACCTGGGCTTCATCCAGAACGCGGCGCAGGTTTCGATTGTCGCCTCCATCAAGGACACGCTGCACGTCGCGGCCCTGCTGGGGGCGATGTTCTACATCGACTGGATGCTGACGCTGATCGCGTTTTTCGTGTTCCCCTTCGCAGCGCTGCCCGTGTCGAGCATCGGCCGCCGCCTGAAGCAGGTAGCCAAGCGCACGCAGGCCGAACTCGGCGGCATGACGTCGACCCTAACCGAAACCTTCGCCGGAACGCGCCTCATCAAGGCTTTCCGGCTGGAAAGCTACGCCATCGGCCGGCTGGACAAGCACTTCGACCACGTGTTCGATTTGCGCATGAAGGCCGTGCGTGCCCGCAGCCGCATGGGACCGGCGCTGGAGGTGCTGGCGGGCCTGGCCATCGCAGGCGTTGTGGCCTTCGCATTCTGGCGGATCTCATCGGGCATCAGCACCACCGGCGACTTCATGGGCTTCATCACGGCGCTGCTGCTGGCATCGCAGCCCATCCGGTCCATCGGCAATCTCACCACCTCGACCCAGGAAGGCCTGGCTGCCGCCGAGCGCATCTACGAACTGCTCGACGAGAAGCCGCACGTCGTCAACTCTGCCAACGCCAAGCCGCTGGTGGCAGGTGCCGGCGCCATAGCGTTCGACCACGTCTCCTTCGCCTACGCCAGTTCGAGGTCGGCGCCGGCCGTGCGCGACTTCACCCTCACGATCCCCGGCGGCAAGACGGCGGCACTGGTGGGCCGCTCGGGCGCGGGCAAGTCCACCATCATCAATCTCGTGCCCCGGCTCTACGACGTCGATGCCGGCACCATCCGCATCGACGGGCAGGACATCCGCGAGGTGACGGTGGAAAGCCTGCGCGCCTCCATCGCCATCGTCAGCCAGGACGTGACGCTGTTCGACGACAGCATCCGCAACAACATCGCCCTCGGGCGCCTCGGCGCCTCGGACGACGAGATCGTGGCCGCGGCCAAGGCGGCGGCGGCGCATGACTTCATCGTTGCCCAGCCCAACGGCTACGACACCATGATCGGGGAGAGCGGCCAGCGCCTTTCCGGCGGGCAGAAGCAGCGCCTCGCCATCGCCCGCGCCATCCTGAAGGACGCACCGATCCTGCTGCTCGACGAGGCGACGAGCGCGCTGGATACGGAATCGGAGCGGCTGGTGCAGGAGGCACTTGCCCGCTTCACTCGCAACCGGACGACGATCGTCATCGCCCACCGCCTCTCCACCGTGCAGCGTGCCGATATCATCTGCGTGATGGACGACGGGCGCCTCGTCGAGAAGGGCAGCCACGCCGAGCTGATCGCGCGCGATGGGGCCTATGCAAGGCTGTGCCGCTCCCAGGTGCTGGTGGACATCGAGGCGGAACGCTCGCGGCTGATGACGCCGGCGGCAGCCTCCTGAGGCGCCGTGTCCCGCGAGTTGCCACGGCAAGATTGAGATTCAAGGGTTTGGAAGTCGGCTCGGGTCGGCTATACGGGCCTTCCCCAAGTTGCATTGGCGGGATTGCTGCGGCCCGTCATGCTGACGTTCCCTTCGTGCCACCCGCGCCCGGAAGCCTTTAGCATCGCATGGCGACAGCGACCCAAAAGCCGAAGCTGATCTACCGGGTCACCGGCCGCCTGCTTGCCCGCTACATCAACTACTGCCACCGCACCTGCTGGCAGACGCGGGAAATGACCGAGGTGATGGAGGAGCACTACCGCCATCACCCTGCGCTGATCGCCATGTGGCATGGCCAGTTCATGCTGCTGCCGCTGATCAAGCCCTCGTTCATCCCGGTCGACATCATGGTTGCGCGGCATGCGGATGCGGAGCTCTTGGGGGTGGCGCTGCGCCATTTCGACATGCAGCTCATCCGGGGGGCAGGCGCAGCGGGCCGGGCCAAGGATCGCGGCGGCTCGCATGCCTATCGCGCCGCCGTGCAGGCCCTGCGCGAGGGACGCACGGTGGCCATGACGGCCGACGTGCCGGGCGGCAAGGCGCGCGAGGCGGGACTAGGCGTTGTCATGATCGCGCGGCAGTCGCAGCGCCCGATCATGCCGGTCGCCATCGCCACATCGCGCTATCTGGCACTGAACACCTGGAGCCGGATGACGATCAACCTGCCCTACTCGGGTCTGGGCTTCGCGGTGGGACCGCTGGTGCACGTGCCACCCGACGCTGGCCCCGAGGAACTGGAGCGGTGCCGGCAGGCGGTGGAAGATTCGCTCAACCTCGCAACGCAGAACGCCTATATGCGCGCTGGCGCCGACCCTTCGCGCGCGACGCCCGGCGCGGCCAACATCAGGCCAGGGCTGCGCCTGAGGCTCTATCGAGCCGGCACGCGGCTGCTTGCGCCATTCGTGCCGCTGCTCCTCAAGCATCGCGAGCGGCGCGGCAAGGAAGACCCTGCGCGCCGCAGCGAGCGGCTGGGGCAGGCGACGGCGCCACGGCCCGCCGGCCGCCTCGTGTGGTTTCACGCTGCAAGCGTCGGCGAGACACTGGCGGTGCTGCCGCTGATGGAAGCACTCGGCAAGGAGCGGCCCGAGATTTCGTTCCTGCTCACCACGGGCACCGTCACCTCGGCCAAGGTCGCCAATGAACGGCTGCCGGCGCATGCGATCCACCAGTTCGTACCGCTCGACGCGCCGCAGTTCGTGCGCGCCTTCCTCGATCACTGGAAGCCGGATGTTGCGGTGTTCACCGAGAGCGAGATCTGGCCAAACCTCATTCTCGAGAGCAGCGCGCGCAACATTCCGCTGACGCTCGTCAACGCCCGCATGACCGATCGCTCGTTCCGCCGCTGGCGGCGCAACAAGGGGCTGGCGCGGCCGCTCTTCAGCCGCTTCTCGCTGGTCCTGGCGCAGAACGAGACGCTGGTGCGGCGCTTCACGGTGCTGGGTGCGCCGCGTGTCGTGGTGTCGGGAAACCTGAAGGTCGATTCCCCGCCGCCGCCGCTCGACCTCAACGAGTTTGCCCGCCTCAAGCACGCGCTTGCCGGCCGGCCCGTGCTGATCGCCGCCAGCACGCACGAGGGCGAGGAGCAGATCATCGCCGATGCGCACAGGTTGCTGGCGCGCGAGGTGCCCGGACTGTGCACGATCATCGCGCCGCGCCATCCCCACCGCGGCAACGCCATCGCCCAGATGCTGCGGGCGCGCGGATTGTCCGTCGGACAGCGCTCGAAGGGCGACGCCCCCGACAAGGCCAGCGAGATCTACGTTGCCGACACGATCGGCGAACTCGGCCTGTTCTACAAGCTCGCCAGCGTCGCCTTCATTGGCGGCTCCCTCGTGGAGCACGGCGGGCAGAACCCGATCGAGGCCGTGCGCCAGGGAGTGATGGTGATTACGGGCCCCTACCGCAGCAACTTCGCCGATGCCTACCGCGCACTGCTCCAGCACCAGGCCGCGCGCGAAGCGCACTCGGCCAACGATATCGCAGCCGCGGCGCTGTCCGTGCTCAAGGACGACAAGGAGCTTGCGGCCGTAGCCGAGCGGGCGACCCTGGCGCTCGGCACCATCGCGGGCGCCTTGCCACGGACGGTCGATGCACTGCTGCACTACCTTCCCAAAGAGCAGGAGTTGCCCAGTGCCCCTTGAGGAGCCCGCATGGTGGTACGCGCCGGGCGCGCACCCCATGGCGCGCCTCCTCGGTCCGCTCGCAACGCTCTATGGCAAGGTTGCCGTGCAGCGCCTTTCCCGGGCGCGGCCCTACCGCTCCAGGCTTCCCGTGATCTGCATCGGTAACTTCACGGCAGGCGGCACGGGCAAGACGCCGCTGACCCTTCATTTGTGCGCATTGCTGGCAGGGCGTGGCGAACACCCTGTCGCCCTCACCCGGGGCTATGGCGGCACACTTGCCGGGCCCTATTGGGTCGACGCCGCCCAGGATGGCGGAGCCCAGGTTGGGGACGAAGCACTGTTGCTGGCAGCCGCCACGCGTACGCTGCTCGCCCGGGACCGTGGCGCAGGGGCCCGTGCCATCGAGAACGGGCCGCATGCGGTGACGGTCATTGTCATGGACGACGGCTTGCAGAACCCGGGGCTCGAAAAGGATCTCTCCATTGCGGTGGTGGACGGGGCGCGCGGGTTCGGCAACGGGCAAGTGATCCCAGCAGGACCTCTGCGCGCGCCCCTTGCCTTCCAACTTGAACTTGCCGACGCCATTCTGGTCAACGAGCCTTCCGGTGCACCAAGCGCGCTCGCCGAAAGCCTGCGCGCGAGCTTCACAGGCCCCGTGCTCCGGGCCCACGTGGTGCCAAGGGAGGATCCGGCGTGGCTGCGCGAGAAGCCCGTGGTCGCCTGGGCCGGGATCGGCAGCCCGAACCGCTTTTTCAGCCTTCTCGAAACCCTCGGCGCCGACCTGCGGGCCCGTCGCGCCTTCAAAGACCATCACGCGGTTACGGCTCAAGAGGCTGCAGGCCTCCTGGCGCTCGCCGAGCAGCAGGGCGCACAGATCGTGACGACGGAGAAGGATCACGTGCGGCTGAAAGGCAGTGCCGGCCCCGTCGCGGAGCTTGCGGCGCGATCCCGGCCGCTCGGGGTCAAGCTCGCCTTTGCGCCCGGCGACGAAGAGCGGCTTGCCGAACTAGTGGCCTCGGCGCTGCACGGGCGCAGGGCGGCAGCCTGAGGACTTGTATGCTGAGCCGATTGACGAGATCCTTCATGCGAAAACTGCGAGGGTGCTGCTGATGGCGTCGGACCGGCGCTCCATTGCGATCGAGGATTATGCCGCCGGCGTGCTCGCCGGCGACCGGGCCATCCTGGCGCGCGCCATCACCCTGATCGAAAGCGTCAAGCCCGAGCATGCGCGGCAGGCCCAGGAACTGCTGCAATTGCTGGTCGCCAGGCCCGAGGCGCAGCAGCGGCCACCGGTGCACCGGCTTGGCATCACAGGCGTGCCGGGCGTCGGCAAGTCCACCACCATCGACCAACTGGGCATGAACCTCGTCGAGGCCGGGCACAAGGTGGCTGTCCTGGCCGTCGACCCAACGTCGACGCGCTCGGGCGGCTCGATCCTGGGCGACAAAACCCGCATGACGCAGCTGGCGCAGAGCCGCGACGCCTTCATCCGCCCATCGCCGACATCGGGCACGCTGGGTGGCGTTGCCAAGAAGACGCGCGAGACCATGCTGCTGGTGGAGGCCGCGGGCTTCGACGTGGTCATCGTGGAGACCGTCGGCGTCGGCCAGTCGGAAGTGACGGTCGCCGGCATGGTCGACTTTTTCCTCGTGCTGCTGCTGGCGGGCGGTGGCGACGACCTGCAGGGCATCAAGCGCGGCATCATCGAGATCGCCGACATGATCGCCATCAACAAGGCCGACGGCGACAACATCGCACGCGCCAAGCGGGCGCAGGCCACCTATCAGGGCGCACTGGCCATCATCGCACAGCCACTGCAGGCCTGGACGCCGCCGGTGCTCACCATCTCGGCGCACGACAACCGCGGCCTGCACGAGTTGTGGGACCGCGTGCTCGATCAGCGCCGCATCATGCTGGAGACCGGCGGCTTCTGGACACGTCGGGGCGAGCAGGCGGTGGAGTGGATGCAGGCGATGCTGCACGAGCGCCTGTGGTCGGCATTGATGGCGAAGCCTGCCGTGGCAGCCCGCCTCGCAGAAATCGAGGCGGAGGTGCGGCGCGGTGCGCGCGCCCCCGGCCACGCGGTCGAAGAGGTCGTTCGCCTGGCGGGACTGGAGGGAGCATGAGCGGGCAGGCACGTACCAGCATTCTCGTCACCGGCTTCGGGCCTTTCCCCGGCGTGCCGGTGAACGCCACCATGCGGCTGGTGCCGATGCTCGCCGAGGCGATCCCCGACGTGTTTCCGGACGTGGCCTGCACCAGCCTCGTGCTCGCGACGGAATGGGAAACGGCGCCGGGACGGGTTGCAGAGACCTTCCGCAGCGCCCCCCCGCCCGACCTCGTATTGCACTTCGGTGTGTCGTCCCGGGCCCGCGGCTTCGAGATCGAGACGCGCGCCCGCAACGCCTGCCAGATGACCGCCGATGCCTCGGGCTCACTTCCATCGGGCCCGCACCTCGATGCGGAAGGGCAGCCGCATTTGCGCGCCACCCTGCCCGTTTCCCATATCGTCACGCGGCTCAGGGCGCGCGGCATACCGGCGTTCGCCTCGCGCGACGCGGGCGCCTACCTGTGCAACGCCGTGCTGTATCGGTCGCTCGAGAAACAGCGTGCGCATGGCATCGGGCGGCTGGGCTTCGTGCACATCCCGGCCACCCTTGCCAAGCCGGGAGGTGCCAACCGCGGCCGCTCGGGCGCCTGCCCATTGAACTGGGAGCAGGCGCTGGCCGGCGGGCTCGAGATCGTGGCCGCGAGCCTCGGACGTCCGCCGCCGCGCCTGCAAGCTCCCCCGCGTTAACGTCAATTTTCACCCCCGTGCACCCGGCCGTGCGATCCCGTATCCTGGCCACGGCAACGCCGGAGGATATGTGACGCAAGCCCCCGAGCCATCCGTCCTCGACGGCGTGGAGATGTTCGCGCATCTCCGGCCGGAGGATCGCACGCGCCTCGTGGCCGAGCTCGAGACGATGTCGCTCAATCGCGGCCAGGTGCTGGTGCGCCAGGGCGAGGCGGCGGATGCCCTTTACATCGTGCTCACCGGCCGCTTCGCCGTGACCCTCGAAGGACGCGCAGAGGCAGTGGCTGAATTTGGCCCCGGGCAGCCGGTGGGCGAGATCGCCTTCATTGCCGGCGGCACCCGCACGGCAACGGTGACAGCGCTGCGCGACAGCCTCGTTCTGCGGCTCGGCCGGGCGGAGTTCGACACCCTCTCCGAGCGGCATCCGACAATTTGGCGCCTGCTTTCGGTGGCGCTCGCCCAGCGCCTTGCCGAGGCCAACGTCGAACGGGCGCCGCGTCCAGACCCGCGGCCGCGCACCATCACCCTCATTCGTGCCGGCAGCAGCGCCATGACGCCCTGGTTCATCGAAGGGCTGGTGGAGGAATTCCGCAAGCGCGTGCGGGTGGCCGTGATCGGGGCGCAGAAGGCGCGGGGCATCACGCCACCACCAGCCGACTTCGAAAGCAGCGAGGCAACGAGTGCGCTCAATGCGCTCGAGAACGCCAACGACTACGTGCTGTTCATCGCCGACGACGAGCTGACACCCTGGTCGGAGAAGGTGATCCGCCAGGCCGATCTGGTGCTGGCCGTCGGCCTGCATCATGCCAATGCCATGCCCAACGCCCTGGAGCGGCGCGCGGGCGAGTTATTGAAACCGGATGCGCAGCGCCTCGTGCTGCTGCATGGCACGCGGGAGCGCATCAGTGATACGGCGCGATGGCTGCGGGGCCGGCGGATTGCAATGCATCATCACGTGGCCCGCTCGCATCCCGACGACACGGCCCGCGTCGCGCGCTTCATCAGCGGCACGGCGCTTGGCCTCGTCGCCTGCGGCGGGGGCGCCTACTGCGCAGCCCACATCGGCATCTACAAGGCCCTCACCGAAGGAGGGCTAACCTTCGACATCATGGGCGGCACCTCGGGCGGCGGCGCCATGACGGCAGCCTTCGCAATGGGCTCGGCACCCGACGAGGTGGATGCGGCGACGCACGACATCTTCGTCACCAACGCGGCGATGAAGCGCTACACGTTCCCGCGCTACTCACTGCTCGACCATCGCCACTTCGATGCGCAGCTTGCCAAGCACTACGGCGGCTCCAGCATCGAGGACCTGTGGATCCCGTATTTCTCCGTCTCAACGGACCTGTCGAGCTACGATCTCTACCGCCACCGCACCGGCAGCGTCTGGTCGGCCGTGCGCGCGACGAGTTCCATCCCCGTGCTGCTGCCGCCCTTCTACACCGAGGACGGGCACATGCTGGTGGACGGCGCGCTCCTCGACAACGTGCCCGTGCGCGTGATGCACGAGATGAAAAGCGGTCCCAACATCGTGGTGAGCTTCGCAGTGCCGCAGCTGGAGCGGTTCGAGGTGGATTATGAAGCGCTGCCCGACCGGCCCACCCTGATCAAGAACATGATCAACCCGTTCGCCAGGGGCAGCCTGCCCACGGCGCCCGGCGTCACCACCGTCCTGATGCGCTCGCTGATGGCCAACCGGCACGGGTTTGAGCGCGAGTTGCGGTCCGACGACCTGCTGCTGGTCCCGCCGATTCCGGACGGCATGGGGCTGCTGCACTGGCATCGGCACAGCGAGTTGATGCAAAAGGCCTACGCCTGGACGCGGGCGGAACTTGCCCGCCTCGGCGGCGAGGGACACCCGGCGCTGGGGGCAGGCGCTCGGTAACGCTCTGTTGCTTTGCATAGCAATTGTCCCTGCATTTCAATTGGCACCGTTGTTCACATCGAACGGGGGGAAGTGCCATGTCCAATACAGTGATCGGTAATGCCGCAGGATTGATCGGCCGCATCATGCTCGCAGCGATCTTCATTCATGCAGGATTTGGAAAAGCATTCAGAATTGAAGGAACCCAGGCCTACATGGCCAAGGCGGGCGTCCCCGGGTGGATGATCTGGCTGGTCATCGCCATCGAACTGGGCGGCGGGCTCTTGATCGCCGTTGGCCTCCAGACCCGCATCGTGGCGTTCCTGCTGGCAGGCTTCACGGTTCTGGCCGGCATCCTCTTCCACGGCTTCTGGGCGGTAGAGGCGGCGCAATACCAGATGCAGTTCATCCACTTCATGAAGAACATATCGATTGCTGGCGGCTTCCTGCTGCTTGTCGCCAATGGCGCCGGCGCATGGTCGATCGACGGCCGCGGCGACAGGGCCTGACGGGCCGCCTAGCCTCGCATTGGACAAAAGGCCAAGCTGCCGTGGATCAATCGGGCTGCTTACGGCGCTTGAGCTTTGTCTAAAAGATTGGCATTGGCTCATCTTGTCATTCCTTGGGGATGCGAGGAAAGCCCATGTCAGCCAAAACAGCGCCAGCCGAGCCCGTTGCCAAGCTCGCCCAGGACTTCGCACCGGCGTCCCGCGCCGATTGGCTGAAGCTGGTCGAGAAGGTGCTGAAGGGGGGCGACTTCGAGCGGCGGCTCGTCTCGAAGACCGCTGACGGCATTCCCGTGCAACCGCTCTACGAACGGGGCGAAGCTGCGAAGGCGGCGCCCCGCCCCGTGCCCGTGCGCGCGCTCGCAACGGGCTGGGATGTGCGCCAGCGGCATGCAGGGGCAGACCCCAAGGCTGTCAACACCGCCGTGCTGGAGGATCTGGAAGGCGGGGTGACGTCACTCCTGCTGCAGTTCGCGGCACCGGGACAGGCGGGGCTGCCGGCCACGGCCGAGGCTTTGTCAGTGGTGCTGTCGGGCGTCCTGCTGGACGTGGCAGGCATCGCGCTCGATGCCCGTGAGGCTGCACCAGCCATGGGTCGTGCGCTTCTCGCGGTGTGGAACACGGCCGGTATCGCCGAAAACCAGCGCCAGGGCGCCTTCAACTTCGATCCCCTGGGCACGCTGGCGGTTGCCGGCACGCTTTCGCAGACAGCGGAGAACGCCCTGCAGGCTGCCGCCGCCCTCGTGCGCGACACAGCGGCCCTGCCGCACGTCTCCGCGCTCCTTGCTGACGGCAGGCCCTATCACGAGGCCGGCGCCAGCGAGGCGCAGGAACTGGCGGCCATGCTCGCCACGCTCGTTGCCTATCTGCGCGCCTGCGAAGCGGCGGGGCTGTCGCCATCGGCCGCGCTTGGAAAGATTGCGGTTGGGCTTTCGGCCGATGCGGATCTCTTCGCGACGATGGCGAAACTGCGCGCAGCCCGCCGTCTCGTCGCGCGCGTGGCGGAAGCCTGCGGCGCACAGGCGGCAGGCGCCGCCGTGCCCTTCGCTGTCTCGACTTCCGAGCGGATGCTCGCCCGGCGCGACCCCTGGGTGAACATCCTGCGTACGGCCACGGCGGCCGCGGGCGCCGCCTTCGGCGGGGCGACATCGGTGACGGTGCTGCCCTTCACCTGGGCGCTGGGGGAGCCCGATGGCTTTGCCCGGCGCGTCGCCCGCAACACCCACATCGTCCTGCAGGAGGAAAGCTCGCTCGCCAAGGTTGCAGATCCAGCCGGCGGCTCGTTCTACATCGAGCACTTGAGCGACGATTTCGCCAAGGCCGCATGGGCATTGTTCCAGGCAATCGAGGCACAAGGCGGCATGCTGGCCGTCCTTCGCGATGGCTCCTGGCAGGCCCGGATCGGCAAGACCGCGGCCGAGCGTGCGCAGCGCATCGCCACGGGGCGCGAGCAGCTGACGGGCGTCTCCACCTTCCCGAGACTCGGCGACGATGGCGTGACGGTGTCGCCGAGAAGTGCCGCCCCGGGCCTGACGAAAGGCGTCGAGACGGTTGCGGCGTTCACGCCGACGCGGCTCGCGGCACCTTTCGAGGCGCTTCGGGATGCAGCCGATGCGTTCAAGGCGCGTACCGGCAAGGCGCCGCAGATCTTCCTCGCCTCGCTCGGCGAACTGGCGGTGCATTCAGCCCGCACGACATGGATCCGAAACTTCCTGGCGGCCGGCGGCATCGAAGCCGTGGGCGGCGAAGGTGCGCTGACCTCGGCCGATGTCGGCCGCCAGTTCACCGAGAGCGGGGCGGCAATCGCCTGCCTGTGCTCGTCAGACGCCGTCTACGGCGAACTGGGCGAGGCCTCCGCGAGCCTCCTGAAGACTGCAGGCGCCGCCAAGGTACTCATGGCCGGGCGCCCGAAAGACGAGGCGCCCTTCAAGGCTGCCGGCGTCGACGCCTTCGTCTATGCCGGCGTCGACGCGGTTGCCGTATTGCAGAGGCTGCACGCCGACCTCGGCGTCACCGCCTGAGGCGCCCATTCAGGCTTTCTTGCTCTCGCCGGGCTCGGTGGGGCCGCCGGCTTCCTTCCAGGCCTTGTAGCCGCCGATGACGTGCGCCACGGGCTTGAGGCCCATGTCCTGCGCCGTCTTGGCAGCCAGCGCAGACCGCAGGCCGCCGGCGCAGAAGAAGACGAACTTTTTGTCCTCGCCAAACACCGGCTTGAAGTAGGGGCTGTCCGGACAGATCCAGAACTCGATCATGCCGCGCGTGCAATGAAAGGTGCCGGGCACCTTTCCGTCGCGCTCGCGCTCGCGGGGATCGCGGATGTCGACGAGCAGCACGTCGTCCTTGCCCAAGAGCTCGACCGCCTCGTGAGCGGTGATCTCCTCGATCTGTGATTTCGCGGCCTCCACCAAGGCCTTGGAGCTGACGGTAATCTTCTGCGGCATGGGCGTCTCCTTCGGAATTGGATCGTTGCCCCACTCCTACGACACCAAGCCCTCGCTCCGCCACGTTTGATTGGCTATGCTATCGCGGAATCGCATAGCGATCGGCAGATGGCTGAGATTCCACTTATACGGGATTTTCGCCGCGAGCCTCAACCAGCGACTTGCCCTGCCGGCCATGTGCTTGCTCTACCTCCCGCGCCTCGTTCCGCTCCTGGCAGCCCTGCTGCTTACAGGGTGTGCGGCGGCAATGCCGGGGTACGATCCCGTTATCGGCGGCGTGCCGGAAAAGCGTGCCGTGCCGGTGGCCGATATCGACGGCCAGGGACGCTACGTCTTGACCGCCCGTGAACGGGCGCTTGATTGCAAGCAGACGACAGGCGCCATCCTCGTCACGATCGCCCGGGTGAAGGACCGCGCCCGGAGCGAGCCCGTCTCCTCGACCTCGACCAGCATGAAGAACGCGATCTCCCCGCTCTTCGGCGGCAGCGACAGTACGGGGACGGAAGCCGAGGCGGCAAGGGAGAGAGCCAAGATCGCGGCCTACAATCACCACCTTTCCCAGAAGGGCTGCACGCCTGTGGATGTAGAGGCAGAGATGGCCAAGCCGCTCGATACGATGGTCCGTTATTAGACCGCTGTCGGACCGCCACGGGCAAGGGCCAGCAAATGCTCGCCGCCATTGGGTTGCGTAATCCGCAAGCGCCTTGCTGCTGCGGATACGTCGCAATTCCGCAGCACCCGCCAGATGCAAGTCGCCCCTCCCCCGCTCGGGCCTTGACGGCAAAGGCCGGACCGGCAACAGCTTGAGCAGCCGCACCAAGGCGGCGATCAGGGAGGAAGGCATGCGCATACTGCGTCCCGCGCTGCGTGCGGGAGTGATTTCGGGTCTCGTTGCGACGGCCGCCGTCATGGCCCAGCCGGCACTGGCAAAGGACATCAAGGTCTGCCTGATCGCCGGCAAGACCGGAGCGCTGGAAGCCTACGCCAAGCAGACCGAGAACGGGTTCATGATGGGCCTGGAGTTCCTGACAAAGGGAACCAACAAGGTCGGCGACGACAAGATCGAGGTCATCGTCAAGGACGACCAGCTGAAGCCCGACCGCGGCAAGGCGCTGCTGGAGGAATGCTATGGCGACGACAAGGCCGACATCGCGGTCGGCACCACCGGGTCGCCCGTGGCGCTCGCGATGCTGCCCGTGGCGGAGGAACGCAAGAAGGTCCTGATTGTCGAGCCGGCCGTCGCCGACAGCATCACGGGCAACAAGTGGAACCGCTACATCTTCCGCACCGGCCGCAGCTCCTACCAGGACGCGCTGGCCGGCGCTGCCGCCATCCCCAAGACCGGCGACGTGTCGATCGGCATGCTCGGCCTCGACACAGCCTTCGGTCGCGACGGCGTGGCAGCCTTCAAGCAGGCGCTGTCCGAGATCCGCCCCAACGCCAAGATCGTCGCGGAGGAATATGCGGCTGGTAACACCGCCGACTTCGCGCCCTTCGCCGAACGCCTCTTCAACGCGCTCAAGGACAAGGGTGGCAAGAAGATCATCGGCTTCATCTGGGCTGGACCGCATCCGATGGCCAAGTTCGTCGACATGAAGCCCGAGCGTTTCGGCATCGAGCTGGCGCCCGGTGGCAACATCCTGCCCGTGATGAACGGTTGGAAGGGCTTCGCCGGCACGGAAGGCGGCATCTATTACTACTACGACTTCCCCAAGAACGCGCAGAACGACTGGCTGAAGGCCGAGTACCAGAAGCGCTACAACGCACCGCCGGATTTCTTCGTCGCCGGTGGTTTCGCGGCAGCAGCTGCCGTGGTTGCCTCGCTGCAGAAAGCAGGCTCCACCGACACCGAGAAACTGATTGCTGCCATGGAAGGCCTCAGCTTCGACACGCCCAAGGGCCCGATGACATTCCGCAAGGAAGACCATCAGGCCCTGCAGGACATGTATCATTGGCGCATCAAGAAGGACGCCAAGGACAACGACGTCCTGGAACTCGTGGCCACCATTCCGGCCGCAGAGATGCCGCTCCCTATCCGCAACAAGTGACCACGTTCCCTCTCCCCGCTTCGCGGCGGGGAGAGGACATTTGGCGCGGGCCCGCAGGCCCGCTCCAGGCTTGCGCTGCTCCGAGAGAGTGGCGTCCTTTCGGGGGGAGCATGCAGGCGCCAGCACTCGAGACCCGGGGCCTGACGATCCGCTTCGGCGGACACGTGGCCGTCGACAATGTTTCGGCCGCCTTCAGTGCCGGAACGCTCACCGCCATCGTCGGACCCAACGGCGCCGGCAAGACCACCTACTTCAATCTCATCTCCGGCCAGCTCACCGCGAGTTCGGGCCAGGTGCTGCTCGAGGGCCGCGACATGACGAAAGCGGGCCCCGCCGAGCGCGCGCGGGCCGGCATGGGGCGGGCCTTCCAGCTCACCAACCTGTTCCCCAGCCTCACCGTGCACGAGAACGTGCGCCTTGCCGTGCAGGGCCGCAGCCAGGGTGCCGCCAACATCGTCAAGCGCTGGGCCGCGCGCCGGGACTGGATCGAGAAGGCCGACTTCTACCTCGAGAACGCCAACCTCGCCGACAAGCGCGACCTGCAGGCGGTGGCGCTGGCGCACGGCGACAAGCGCAAGCTCGAGGTGGCCATCATGATGGCGCTGGAGCCTCACGTCTTCATGTTCGACGAGCCGACGGCCGGCATGAGCGTCGACGACGTGCCCGTGATCCTCGACATGATCAAGAAGCTCAAGGCACAGGGCGACAAGACCATCCTTCTCGTCGAGCACAAGATGGACGTGGTGAAGAGCCTCGCCGACCGCATCGTGGTGCTGCACAACGGGGCCCTCGTTGCAGATGGAGAACCGCGCGCGGTGATCAGTTCGGCCGTGGTGCAGGAAGCCTATCTCGGCGTCGCCAGCAAGCAGGTGGCCCATGCCTGAGGCCCTCTTGAAGCTCGAAGGCGTCAACACGCACATCGGCCAGTATCACATCCTGCAAGGCGTGGACTTCGAGGTGCCGACCGGCGGCATCACCGTGTTGCTCGGCCGCAATGGCGCGGGGAAGACCACGACGCTGCGCACCATCATGGGGCTCTGGAAACCGTCCGCCGGTCGCGTCGTCTTCGACGGCCGCGAGATCGGCGGCATGGCCACGCCGGACATCTCCCGCTCAGGTATCGCCTATGTTCCCGAGAGCATGGGCGTCTTCGCCGATCTCACAGTACGCGAGAACATGATCCTCGCGGCGCAGAAGGGCGAGCCCGATGCTGCGCGGCTCGACTGGATCTTCGGATTCTTCCCCGCCCTGAAGCGTTTCTGGACGCACCCCGCGGGCGTGCTCTCCGGCGGGCAGAAGCAGATGCTGTCGATTGCGCGCGCCGTGATCGAGCCGCGCCGGCTGATCCTTGTCGACGAGCCGACGAAAGGCATCGCGCCCGCCATCATTGACAACATGATCCGCGCCTTCGGCGAGTTGAAGCGGGATGCCACCACCATCCTGCTCGTGGAGCAGAACTTCCGCTTCGCCGAGGCCTTGGGCGACACGGTCGCCGTCATGGACGATGGCCGCATCGTGCACCGTGGCAGCATGCCGGCGCTCGCGGCCGACAAAGCCCTGCAGGCGCGGCTCCTGGGCCTCTCGCTCGAAACCCATGGAGCCGACGTATGACGCGCGCCGCCTCCCCCTCCCCCACCTCCGTCAAGCCCGCGAAGGCGGTCTTCCACGCGATCCGGCCGTCCGCGCAACCGGTGTTCCGGCCGCACCGCAGCGTCCACCGCTCACAACCGTCGCGCCGCCCCGAACCTGGCGTGGATCTCCGCCTTCGCGGAGATGACGGTGTGTGTGGGTTGCGGTCGCTGGCCCCCACTTCCCGTGCCTGCAGGACAGAGGTCTGCGTATCTAGCCAAAACCCTTCCCCAATCGTCGTCAAGCCCGCGAAGGCGGGCTTCCACGCAAGCAGGCCGTCCGCGCAACCGGTGTTCCGGCCGCAACGCAGCGTCGACCGCGCACGACCCTTGCCCCACACCGAACCTGGCGTGGATCCCCGCCGGCGCGGCGACGACGTTTGCGGGCGGGGATGCGCGCGCAGGGCCCAACTTGTGTGCAACCGTCGCTGGGGCGCGGAAGGAAACTTGGAGGTGCAGCATGGCTGAGACGTCCGCGACAGCACCGGCCGACGCAAGCGCGCCCGAGCCGATACCGGCGACCCGCACCGACTACGTGCCCATCCTGCTCGTGCCGGTGCTGGCGCTGCTCGCCCTGCCGCTCGTCGGAAACCCCACGACGTGGGTGACGCTCACCATCGCGGCGCTCGCCATGGGCATGATGATCTTCGTCATCTCGAGTGGGCTCACGCTCGTCTTCGGCCTCATGGACGTGCTCAACTTCGGCCACGGCGCCTTCATCGCCATCGGCGCCTACCTGGCCCTTTCCACGCTGGCGCCACTGTCGGGCTGGACGCAGGCAGACAGCCTGACGCTGAACCTCGCAGCCCTCGGGCTTGCGCTGCTCGTGGCCATGATAGGCACCGGCATGCTCGGCTATGTCTTCGAGCGCGTCATCATCATGCCGGTCTACGGCCAGCACC
>JBDHTJ010000013.1:0-45706 GCA_039808585.1 Hyphomicrobiaceae bacterium
GCCACGATCGGCCGACACCCGCGTCAGAGCCGCCGTCAGCGTCGTCTTGCCGTGATCAACGTGGCCAATCGTGCCGACGTTGCAATGGGGCTTCGACCGATCAAATTTTGCCTTGGCCATTCTTTCGTTCCTACTCGTGCCGCCCGCACCGGGCCGCCATCCATCCGCCCCACATCTGCATCTCGTGCTCTGGCCGGGGCTGACCATGCAGCAGCGCCACCCGCCCGGGCTCGACGAGCCGGATGGGTGGCAGATCTCACAGCCTCAGGGACAGCTTCTTGTGAAAAGCTACCAGCCTCCAAACCTAAACCTTTGGCAGATCGAGATTTTTTGGATTCTGGACGCGCTGGGGCTCAATTTCGGCGGACTTTTAGAGCATCGCCGCCGTTCGCGCAAGCCACGGCGGCCTGCACGCACCTTCCAACGGGGTCCGGCAGCACCGAATGACCTGCATATGGGTAAGAAGGGCCCACTTTTCCAGGTTTTGGCCAAGTTCCCCAGGGATCGCATCCAGAAAAGTCGACGTTCGTGGCATGTTTGATCGAGATCATGGGCGATGGGCCGTTTACGACCCTTTGCTGGGGGTGACCGAGAACTGCTGCGCCCCAAGGAGTTGTTGCCATGAGCCGAGTTCCGCTGATGCCGAGCAAGGGGCTTAGCCGCATCGCGCATGCCACCGACTTCTCGCCGTCGAGTGCGGTGGCCTTCGAGCACGCGCTGCGCCTCGCAGTGGCGGCGAAATGCAGGCTCGATCTCCTGCATGTGCACGATCCAGGCGAAGAGGAGGATTGGGCCGCCTATCCGCACGTGCGCGAAACACTCACGCGCTGGGAGATGATCGAGAATACGGCTCAGCCCGAGGATATCGAGCCGAAGGTCGGGGTGCACGTGTCCAAGATCGAGATCGCCAGCCGCGATCCGGTGGTGGGACTCAGCGAATTTCTGCTTACGCATCGCCCAGACCTGCTGGTGGTCGCGACGCACGGGCGGCAAGGCATCAATCGACTGCTGACGGGATCCGTCTCTCTGGACGTCGTGAAGCATGCCAACATCCCGACACTTCTGATCGGACCGAAGGCACGAGGGTTCGTGGACGCCCTGGGCACGATGAAACTCGGGTCGGTGCTGGTGCCCGTTGCCGAGCATCCCGGACCCGCCTTCGCACTCGATGTGCTGGCCACGCTGCTGATGCCGATCGGGCTCGCGCTCGAAGCGCTGGACGTGATCACCGTCGGCCAGGAAGCACCGGACCTGCTGGCCGTGGACGGCCAGGCGGTGCCGGTGCGCCGCGTGGAAGGGGCGGTACCGGAGGCCATCGTCGCCGAAGCCAAAGCCTGTGCTGCCAACCTCATCGTGATGCCGACGAGTGGGCATCACGGTTTCCTCGATGGATTGCGGGGTAGCACCACGGCGCGCGTGGTGGCCGAGGCGCCCTGCCCCGTGCTGTCGCTGCCCCTGCGCAACGCTTGAAGCGTAGCGTCAGGATCGAAGATCAGGGCCTGATGGCGTTCTCGCGAACGACGTCGCCCCAGAACTTCACCTGTTTCCTTAGGAAGGCGTCCATTTCCTGGGGGCCGCCGAGCGTAAGGGTCATTTGCTGCGTGTCGCGCAGGCGGTTGGCTGCTTCCGGTTCGTTCAACGTCTCGCGTACGGCCTTGGCCATGCCATCGAGGACATCGGGTGGCGTGCCCTTGGGTGCGAACACGCCCCACCACGCCAGGGCCTCGAAATCCGGGAAGCCTGCTTCGATCGCCGTCTGCGTATCCTTGAAGAGACTGAGCCGCTCGCGCCCCATCTGCATGATGGGACGGATGCCACCACCGCCGATCTGGGGCGTGATGAGCGCGGCGGAGCCGGCGATCAGATCGACGTGGCCGCCGAGGACGTCGTTCATGGCAGGGCCGCCGCCGCGATAGGGAACGTGGGTAATCTCGACCCCGGCCTTCTTGGCGAGCAGGGTCATGGCGAGATGTCCCAGCGTGCCGATGCCGACGGACGCATACTTCACGGCGCCCGCTTGCTTGCGGCAAGCCTCGACGACGTCGGCAAAGGTTTTGTAGGGCTTGCCGGAATTGGCCGCGACGACGTAGGGCGCCGTGCCGACGAGGAACACCGAGGCAAGATCCCTTTCGATGTCGACCGGCGGCTTCTCCAGGATGGCCGGGATCACGGCATGCGAATCGAAGGTGACGAGGAAGGAAGAGCCATCGGGCGTGCTCTTGGCGACCTGTGCCGCACCGAGCGCGCCTGCTGCGCCTGCCTTGTTCTCGACGATGATATTGCGGTTAAGGCGCGCCTGGAGGCCGGGCTGCAGCAGCCGGGCCAAGGCGTCGGTCGAACCACCCGGTGGGAATGGGACGACTAGGGTGGTGGTGTTGGGCTGAGCGCGTGCCGGAAAAGGCCCGGCGGCAGCCAGAGCTGCCGTGCCCGCGAGCACGGCGCGGCGCGAGATGTGTTGCAAGTCTTCCTCCCTGGCGCGACCTCTTTTGGGCCGCCTTATCGTTACAGCAGTAGCACAGGCCTCAACCGCCCGTACCGAAGCCGGAGCCGGGCTTCTTGTACTCGGGTCGAGGCGGGCTGAAAATGTCCAGCACGCGTGCGCCCTCGGGTCCGGCCCGCATGGTGTGGGGGATATTGCCGGGCGTGCGCCAAAAGTCGCCCTTCTTCACGGCGATCTCCTCACCTCCCTGGATGCGGATAGCCGACCCTTCCAGCAAGACCCCCCACTGCTCCTCGGGATGATGATGCATGGTGCCCTGCGAATGGGGCGCCAGGGTCACCACCGAAAGCATGGCGTGCTCGCCTGCAAAGATGCGGGTCGTGAGGCCCGGTGCCAATTCGCGGAAGAGGCCGTCTTCCGGGTTGTCGAGATTGTGGAACTCGCTTTTCTGGCTCATTGGCCGTTCCTCCTATTGCTTCTTGTCGTCAGTGTTTCATGATTTGCCGTAGGCGCCCTGATATCGCCCCTCGCGGATCGAGCGCATGGTATCTTCCTCACGGACCATCTGGGCACGAACGCCTTCGAGGAGCTTCCCGGCCATGGCCTGGGGGAACGATACCACCCCATCCTCGTCGCCGACGACGATGTCGCCAGGCGCAATGATGCTGCCGCCAACGGAGACAGGCACGTTGATCTCGCCTGGGCCGTTCTTGTAGGGCCCGCGATGAATGACCGCGCGGGCGAAGCAGGGAAAGTCCGATCCGGCGAAGGCGGCAACGTCGCGAATGGCGCCGTCGATCACGTAGCCGGCTGCACCGCGATGCTCGGCGATGCATTTCATGATTTCGCCGACGAGGGCACGGCTCTCGTCGCCGCCGCCGTCCACTACGATCACATCGCCCGGGGCCACCAGTGCAAGGGCCTGATGGATGGCGAGATTGTCGCCGGGCCGGGTGCGCACCGTGAAGGCGGGACCAACGAGCTTGCCGGAGCGATGGAAGGGCTTGAGGCCGACGCAGCCCGGCAGACGGGCAAGGTTGTCGCTGATGATCGAAGTGGGGGCCTCCCGGAAGGCCGCAAGCATCTCGGCGGGCGGCTTCGGAATGCTTTCCATGACAACAGTGACGCTCATCGGTTCCCCTCGAAAATGTTCGCGAGGCTCTGAGTTTAGCGGATCTGTCGTCGAGCAATTGTTGCCTGCGCGCCCGGGCACTCTGTCGCCCTGGGATGAAATGGGCCGCGGCCCGAAGACAGTGGTCATGGCCCGGTTTTCCAAGCCGATCGCCTGTGGCGCGCTTCAGCGCGAGGGCCGAATCAGCAAGACTTGGCCAGCCGATGTGATGGACTGCTCGACAGTTTCTCCGCCGCTTCTGCACAGGGGGGCAGGCATGACCGATTACCGAAAGATCGATGCGCTGGCGAAGGATGCCCCACGCGCCCGCCGGCTCGCCCAGTTCCTGTTGAAGCTCGAAGATCAGCAGTGGACCGACTGGGAAGTGGAATTCCTTATGTCCATGAGCGAGCAGAAAGACGTGCTGACCACGCGGCAGGGCGAGAAGCTCGTGGAACTGGAAGAGGCCGCAGCATGGTTCGACAAGGTGCCGGACGAAGGCTTCAGCGTCCGCCTGCTCGTGCGCCACTGCCATGAAGCACGGTTCGAACTCGATGATGACGAGGACATCCTGTTTGTCGAGGATCTGCAGGCGAAGGGCGTGACGAAGCTGCGCCGCCGTGGCCTGCAGCGCCTGTTGCGATGCGCACGCGCCCTCGGCATCGTCGAAGGCTATGCTGGCCGGAGCTTGGAACGGGATATTTCGGAAGCCGCCTGAGGCAGAGAGCCGGGGACGGCGAGTGCCCTTGTAGGCCAGGGCGGGAAGCGTTGGTCTTGTCGGTCCACCCTGTTGATCTTAAGGTCGCGGCTTCCCTCCTTCCTTCCCCTCGCCTCGCCCGGAGCCGCCCATGCACACCGTCGACAAGGACGCCGCACTCGCCCGTCTCATGCGCTTCCTCGCGGTGGAGGGCGTGACGGGCAAGGAGGCACGGATCGGCAAGGAGTTGTACCAAGCGCTGAAGGAAGAGGGCGTGCCGGCAAAGGCCATGCGCTTCGACGAGGCGCACAAGCGCATTCCCCTGCCGACGGAAAGTGGCAACCTGATCGTCGATCTTCCCGGCACCGGAAGCCTGAAGTCCGCTGACCGACTGCTGTTCATGACGCACATGGACACGGTGCCCCTATGTGCGGGGGCGAAGCCGAAGGTGCAGGGGCGCAAGGTCGTCAATACGGTGAAGACTGCACTTGGCGGCGACAACCGCACCGGCTGTGCCGTGCTGGTCAGCCTTGCCAGCGAGCTTCTCCGCTCCAAGGCTGATCATCCGCCGATCACCATCCTGATCACGGTGCGGGAAGAAAGTGGCCTTTGGGGCGCCCGTCACGTGGCGCTCGACGAACTGGGCGGAGTGAAGATGGGCTTCAATTTCGACGGACGGCAGGCGAATGCCGTGATCGTTGGCGCTGTTGGCGCAGACAGGTGGGAAGTCGAGATCTTCGGACGGGCGTCACATGCGGGCACGGCGCCCGAGCGCGGCATCAGCGCAACGATGATCTTCGCCGAGGCAATGGCCGCTGCCCGTGCCGATGGCTGGTTCGGCAAGGTGGAAAAGAACGGCAAGTCGGGGACGAGCAACATCGGGCCGGTCGGCGGCCAGGGCGGGCGCACGGCGGGAGACGCCACCAACGTCGTTACCGACTATGTGCACGCGGCCGGGGAATGCCGCAGCCACGACGGCAAGTTCTTCAAGGAGATCACCGCCGCCTACAAGGCCGCGTTCACGAAGGCTGCCGAAGGGCTGAAGAACAGCGAAGGCAAGACGGGCAAAGTGAAGTTCACCGCCCGCACCGATTACTTCCCATTCCGTATGAAAGACAACGCCCCGGTGGTGAAGCGGGCCGTCGAGGCGGTGAAGGCGGTGGGCCTGGAGCCGACGATCCGCACGGCCAACGGCGGGCTCGATGCCAATTGGCTGTTCCGGCACGGTGTGCCGACCGTGACGTTTGGCGCCGGCCAACACGAGGCGCATACGGTGGACGAGTGGATCGACCTCAACGCCTTCGACGACGCCTGCCGGCTGGCCTTCCAGCTGGCCACCATGCGCTGACGCTCGGGATGGCAGGAGCCGTGATGCGTTTCTCTGCGTTTCTCGCGTTGCTGCTTTCCACGGTCGTTGGCGCGGCGGCACAGGACTGGCTGCCGCAAGGGGACGGCAAGGCAATCGTCGCGCGGGCCTGCAACAGCTGTCACGATGCCTCGCGCATCCGCTTCGGCTACACGGCGGACGGCTGGCGCACGGTGATGCGCATGATGCGCAATGCCAACGTGCCGCTCACCGAAGCCGAGTGGGAGACGGTGACCGAATACCTCGTCAAGAAGTTCCCCGAGCGCGCGCGCCCACCGGCGAAGATCGTGGAGGGGCCGCAGCAGGTGGCGATCCGCATGTGGCCCGTGCCGACGCCCGGCTCGCGCCCGCACGATCCGCTCGCTACCCGCGATGGACGCATCTGGTGGACGGGGCAGCTCTCCAACACGATGGGCTGGCTCGATCCCAAGACCGGGGCAACGAAGGAGTATGTCCTTTCCACACCGCTCACGGGCCCGCACGGGCTCACGGAGGACAAGGACGGCAACATCTGGTTCACAGGCAATGGCGCGGCGCTGATCGGCAAGCTTGAACCTGTCACGGGAAAGGTGACTGAGTACAAGATGCCGGATCCGGCGGCGGCCAAAGACCCGCACACGCTGATTTTCGATCGCGACGGCATCCTGTGGTTCACCGTGCAGCAGGGCAACAAGATCGGGCGTCTCGATCCGAGGACGGGGGAGATCAAGCTGGTCACCTCGCCCACGCCCGCCTCGCGCCCCTACGGCATGGCGCTCAACTCCATGAACGTGGTGTTCATCGTCGATTTCGGCACCAACAAGGTGGCGAGCATCGAAGCGGGCAGCATGGCGATCAAGGAATATCCGCTGCCCGATCCGGGGGCTCGGCCACGCCGCATCGCCATCACGCCGGACGACATGGTCTGGTACACCGATTTTGCGCGGGGCTTCCTCGGCAGGCTGAACCCCGTGACCGGCGAGGTGAAGGAATGGGCCTCTCCCAGCGGACCGAAGTCCGAGCCCTATGGCATCGTCGCCACGAAAGGCGCGCTCTGGTATAGCGAGAGCGGCGCCAAGCCAAACACGATGGTTCGCTTCGATCCCAAGACCGAAACGTTCCAGAGCTGGGCGCTGCCGGGTGCGGGTGGCGGCGACATCGTGCGCAACATGGATGTGACGCCCGACGGCAATCCGGTGACGGCCAACAGCCTGACCAACGAGATTGGGCTCATCGAAATCAAATAGACGCGGTGCCGCGACACGCAGCTCCAGCTGCACGGGCGGAAAAGGATTTCTGACGATGTCGCATTTCCGGCGCCGCCTCGCGGCGATCATCCTTGGTGCGCTCGCTCTGGCGGCGCTGGCGGCAGCTTCGCGTCTGTTCTTCTTCAAGCCGCGGGCGGTAGAGTTGACCATTCTCGCCATCAACGACTTCCATGGCAATCTGAGGCCACCGGCGCTGGGCATCAGCGTTGCGGACCCGAAGGACAAGACGAAGCGCATCATCGTGCCTGCGGGCGGCGCTGAACATCTCGCGACGGCGGTGGCACAGCTTCGCGCCAAGAAGACGAACAGCATCTTCGTCGGGGCCGGCGATCTCATCGGCGCGAGCCCGCTTCTGTCGGCGCTGTTCAGCGACGAGCCGACGGTACAATCTCTCTCCATGATGGACCTGGCGCTCTCTGCCGTCGGCAACCACGAGTTCGACGACGGCAAGGACGAGCTGCTTCGCGTCCAGAACGGCGGCTGCCATCCCGAGAAGGGATGCAAAGGACCCGAGGCCTTCAAGGGCGCCAAGTTCCGCTATCTCGCTGCCAGCACGATCGTGGAGGCGACGGGCAAGACGTTGTTCCCTGCCTACGAGATCCGCACGTTCGGCGGCATTTCCGTGGCCTTCATCGGGCTGACGCTGAAGGGCACGCCAGGTGTCGTGACGCCGTCCGGCGTTGCGGGCCTCAAATTTCTCGACGAGGCGGAAACGGTGAACGCGCTCGTGCCGGAGCTCGACAAGCAGGGCGTGAAGGCCATCGTTCTGCTGATCCACGAGGGCGGCTTTCCCGCTGGCGACTACAACGAGTGCCCGGGCATTTCGGGCCCCATCGTGGATATCGTGAGGAAGCTCGACAAGGCTGTCGACATCGTCGTCAGCGGGCACACGCACCGCGCTTACAACTGCGTGATCGACGGGCGGCTCGTAACCAGCGGCGACAAGTTCGGCACGATCGTCACCGAGATCAGCGTCAAGCTTGATACAAGGACGCGCGATGTGGCGAGTGCGAAGGCCTCGAACCACATCGTGCGGACGGACACCTACGGCAAGGACGCGCGGCAGACGCAGCTGATCGCGGCCTACGACAAGCTGGCGCGGCCGCTCGCCGAGCGCGTCGTGGGCAGCATCACGGAAAGCCTGTCGCGGACAGAGACGGAAACAGGCGAGACGCCGCTTGGAGACGTGATCGCGGACGCGCAACTCGCCGCGACCGCCGCAGCAGACAAGGGCGGCGCGCAGATTGCCGTTACCAACATCGGCGGCATCCGGACCGACATTCTGAAGCGCGGCGACGGCGTGGTGACGTTCGAGGACATCTTCTCCGCGCAGCCCTTCGGCAATGCCCTTGTCACCGTCACGCTTACGGGGGCACAGATCAAGACGATGCTGGAGCAGCAATGGCTGAACCAGCCCAAGTTCAGGCCGCTGCAGGTGTCAAAAGGATTCTCGTACGTGTGGGACGACCGCAGGCCGAAGGGCGATTTCGTGCCGGCGGAAAGCATCACGCTGGATGGCAAGCCCATCGAACCTGCCGGCCGCTACCGCGTGACGGTGAACAACTTCCTGGCCGATGGCGGGGACGGCTTTCACGTCATCAAGGACGGCAAGGACCAGCGCGTCGGTCCGCCCGAGGTGCAGGCCCTCGATGCGTGGTTCAAGGCGAAAAGCCCCTATACGCCGGGGCCGCTGACCCGCATCAAGCGGGCCAACTGATCACGCAGCGACGGCATCAGCCTTCGCGAGAGCGCCACTGCGGGGCTTGCGCACGACCGTGACGGTGCACGGCGCGCGCTGCACGATCTCGGCCGACACGCTGCCGAGGATATTGCGTATGGCGCTCGTGCGGGCACCCAACACGATGTGGTCGACCGGATTGCTCCCGAGATACTCCAATATGGCTGAGCTTGCATCTACGGCCTCCAGGACGTGAAAGCTGATGCGGTCGGCTGGGAGTTCCAGGCCGCGGGCCCAGTGCTTCAATTGTACGAGGCGCTGCACGTGGACGTTATGGCCTTCCTTGTCGAGGGACTGATCGATCGCAAGCAGGTTCGTCTTCAACACGTTGAGGCAGGCAAGACGGGCATCCGGCACGGTCATGAGCACGCGCTTCACGGTGGTGCGCAAGGCGCTGGTCAGATCCTCTTCGCTCTCGGCAAGATCGATGGCCACCGCGACGATCGGCGCGGTCTCGACGGCAGAACTCGCCCGTTTCTC
The DNA here is from genome assembly GCA_039808585.1 of Hyphomicrobiaceae bacterium. Lineage (GTDB taxonomy): Bacteria > Pseudomonadota > Alphaproteobacteria > Rhizobiales > Hyphomicrobiaceae > AWTP1-13. The sequence continues at coordinate 9,080 of JBDHTJ010000013.1, forward strand.
GCGCTCCAGGACGGGCCGATAGCTGTCAGGGTGGAAGCGGCGCTTGATGCGCACGCTCCAGGGATCACGCGCGAGCTTTTCCGCCCGCGGTGTCAGCACCACCTGGTCGGGATGCGTGAGGTCGAAGGCAAGCTGGGCAGCGGTCGGGTGGCGGGCTTCAGGATCAGGCGCGAGGCAGCGCAGGATGATTTCCTGGAGCCACGGCGGGATATCCGCCTTGAGCTTGCGCGGAGGAATTGGATCCCACCAGACGCGGCGCTTGAGGCCTTTGAGCGACTGCGGATCGCCGAATGGGCGCACGCCGGTGGCGAAGAAATACATGAGCGAACCAAGCGCGAAGAGGTCGCTGCGCGGGTCGGTGCGGATGCCGTAGACCTGCTCCGGGGCCATGTACGGCGCCGTGCCGTAAGGCAGGCGGAACTCCTCGAACATGAGGTCCGGCAGCTGCATGTGATGCGAGAGGCCGAAGTCGATCAGCACTGCCTCGCTGCTCCCCTCGCGCAGAATGATGTTGGAGGGCTTGATGTCGAGATGCACGACGTGCTGGCGGTGGAGATCGGTGAGCGCGGTGGCCACCTTGGCGCCGATTGCGGCGACCTCGGCGGCCGGCAATGGCAGGTCGGGCAGGCGTTTATAAAGCGTCGCCCCCGCTATGCGCTCGTAGACGAGATAGGGCTGCACCGCGAAATCGCCGGCTGCGATGAAGCCCGGCACATGGCGGCCGGACAGGCGCGGCAGGATCATCTGCTCCATCTCGAAGCTGACGATGGCGGCCGGGTCCTCGCCCTCGTGCAGGATCGGCACCTTCATGAGCATGGGCAGATCGTGGGCGGGATGCGTGACCTCGTAGAGGTAGGCCATGCCGCCCTTGTGGACGCGCTCTCCGATGAGAAAGCCGTCGAGAACGGTGCCTTTTTCCAGTAGCGGCGTCGCCATTTCCTATCGTCCCAGGCTCAGGCGGCGCCACAGGACCTCGGGCAGGCCGGCCTTGCGGATCTTGGCGGCGGCAGCGTCGATGTCGTAGGGCACGCGCAGGTAAGTGAGAGTATTGTTATGCGTATCGAGGATGCCGTAAGCGGCGGCCGGATTGCCGTCTCGGGGCTGGCCCACCGCGCCCATCACGGCAAGCCACCGGCGCTGCGACAAGAGCGGGATGGCCGTGCCGGACACAGGCACATGGCTCATGATCTTTCCGGTGACGGCAAGGTTATAGAGCGCGGGGGTGTGCACGTGGCCGCAGACGGTGAGATGGGCTTCAGTGGCGCGCAAGCTGTCGACGGCCTGATCGAGACCGACGATGTAGGGCCAGCTGTCAGGCTTGCTGGCAGAGGCGTGCACGTAGAGGCGGCTACCCTCGGTGATGCTCATGGGCAGGCGGTCGAGAAAGACCTTATCATCGGTGCTCAAGACCGACTGGGTCCATTGAATCGCCGCAAGCGCAGCGTCGTTGAGGCGGAAGCGCGTGACGTTGACGGCTTCATCGTGGTTGCCCTTGAGCGCAATGGCGCCCTTCTCACAGGCCTCGCGCACGATATCCAGGCAGGCTGCGGGATCGGCGCCGTAGCCAACGATGTCACCGAGGTAAGCCCAGCGATCGACGCCCTGCTCGCCGGCATGGGCAAGACAGGCTCGGAGCGCCTCGAGGTTGGCATGGATGTCGGCCAGAAACGCGATGCGCATAGGCGTGGGCTCTTGTTAACGTTGTTCGTCGCCTCGGCGCCAGTGTAGTGCGTCGGGGCCTCGAGCGACAGTCGACGAACAGCGAAGCTTGCGGGGCACCGGGAGGTGACCCCGTGCATGTCCGCGGCTAACTCAATTCCGCGGGTGGCACCATGTAGTCGGCCATGGCGCGGCGGTTCTCCTTCGCCTTCTTGATCTCGTTGCGGGCGATGGTGCGCAGGTGGACCTCGTCCGGGCCGTCAACGAAGCGGAGCGCGCGCCCCCAGGTGTAGAGGAATGCCAGCGGGGTATCCGGCGTCAGGCCCATTGCGCCGAAGACCTGGATGGCGCGGTCGACGACCGTGGTTTGCAGCCTTGCCGCCACCACCTTGATGGCCGCAATCTCCTGCCTTGCCGCCTTGTTGCCGGAAGTATCCATCATCCATGCCGCGCGCATGGTGAGGAGGCGCGCCTGCTCGATCTCGATCCGGGACTGGGCGATCCAGTCCTGGATGTTGGCATAGTCGGCGAGATGCCGGCCGAACGTCTTGCGTTCAAGAGCCCGCTCGCACATGAGTTCCAGGGCCACCTCGCACTGGCCGATGGTGCGCATGCAATGATGCACGCGGCCGGGACCGAGCCGTGCCTGCGCCAGCGCAAAGCCGCGGCCCTCTTCGCCGACCAGGTTATTCGCCGGAACGCGCACGTTCCTGTAAGTGACCTCGCAATGTCCCTCGGGCGAGTGATGATTGAGGATGGGCACATTGCGCACGACCTTCAGACCGGGCGTGTCGAGCGGCACGATGACCATGGAATGGCGCGCGTGCGGCTCTGCCTCGGGACGCGTGTCCGAAAGGCCCATCACGATTACGAATCGGGCGTTGGGATGCGCGGCGCCACTGGTGAACCACTTGCGGCCGTTGATGACGTAATGATCCCCGTCGCGCTTGATGGTGGTCTGCAGGTTGGTCGGATCGGAGGACGCGGTGTCGGGCTCGGTGATGCCGATGCACGAACGGATCTCGCCCTCGAGCAGCGGATTGAGCCAACGTTGGCGCTGTTCGGGCGTCGCAAAGAGATGCAGCAACTCCATGTTGCCGGTGTCGGGCGCCGAGCAGTTGAAGACCTCGGAGGCCCAGGGAATGCGCCCCATGATCTCGGCGAGCGGCGCATATTCCACATTGGAGAGGCGCTTGCCGGGCTCATCATCGCGAAGGCCGGGCAGGAACAGGTTCCAAAGCCCCTCGGCCTTGGCGCGGTCTTTCAGGCGATCGACAAGCGCAAGGGGATAGCGCCCCGCATCGACCTCCCGGTGCCACTCGGTGTTGGCCGGGACGACGTAGCGATCCATGAAAACCTGCAGATGCGATTGCATCTCCAGCATTTTCGGCGTGTGGGCGAAATCCATCGTCCCTCCCTCGGGCTTTTTGTGCGTATGCGCCTGTCGGCGTGGAAGGGAGGGTGGGACAAGGTGTCAGCAGCGCCTTGACGCAGGTCAAACCCACTCGCGAGTTTCGCCGTACGGTTCTGCGTGAAGACTCGCAAGGGCCCCAGTATTTCGGGGCGAACGGGGGAGTGGACCGTGATCAAGATGGATGCCCTGGCTGGCGCCAAGATGGCGCAGGAGCCGTTCAAATTCTTTGCCGCGCAAAAGGTACTGGACGGGGCGGATCTAAAAGCAATCCGCGCCGATTTCCCGAAGATCGACGGTCCAGGGCTCTATCCCTTGTCGGCCTTGAGTTATGGGCCGGCATTCCAGAAGCTTCTCGACGATATCAATTCAGACGAGCTGGCCGAAGTTCTGGGAAAGAAGTTCGGTGTCGAGCTCAAGGGCCTGCCGCTGATGATTACCGTGCGGGGGCACGCGCAGGCCAAGGACGGGCGCATCCACACTGACACCAAGGACAAGGTGGTAACGTGTCTGCTCTACCTCAATGAGGAATGGGACAACGACGGCGGCCGGCTGCGTCTGCTTCGGAATGGTGACAATCTCGATGACTATGCGGCGGAAATTCCGCCCAATGGCGGGTCGTTTGCGGCCTTCAAGGTAGCCGACAACTCATGGCATGGGCACAAGCCGTTCGTGGGGCCCCGCCAATACGTAATGTTCAACTGGGTGAAGTCGGACGCGGCGCTTTCCCGGCAGCTCGGCCGGCACAAGATCTCAGCCACCATCAAGAGGCTCGTATCGGCGGTTGCGGGACGCGCGTGATCGCGCGTTATCGAGCAATTGTCGCTTGCTGTGAGAGGGATCTGCGGCGCATGCTCGTCTGACCGCCGCAGGATCCGACATGGCCAGCACGCAAGGATTGCCGCAACTCGTTCTCGCCGTTGAAGCGCAACTCTATGCGCGCGACGTGCGAGCCTCGGCCGCATACTTCCGCGACACGCTTAAGTTCGAGATCGAGTTCCTTTATGGCGAACCGCCGTACTACGGGCTGGTGAAGCGTTCTGGCGCGCGTCTGGCACTAAGATGCGTCGACGAGCCCGTGTTCGTGAGCAATGTGCGAGAGCGCCTCGAGCTGCTTTCGGCTGCCATTACGCTTGAGACCGCTGCAGACACCCGCGCGCTGTTCTCCGAACTGGAGACGGCGGGCGCCGTCTTCCATCAAGGCTTGGCGAAGAAGCCCTGGGGCGCTTTGAATTTCATCGTCAAGGACCCGGACGGCAACCTGCTGCTTTTCGCAGGACCGGCGGACTGAAAGCGTGATCGCTCAGGCCAACAGCGCCCGCATCTCGGCATAGAGGTCGCTTTTGCCTTCGAAGCCGATGCCGGGAAGCTCCGGCAGCGTGACGTAGCCATCCACCACCTTCACGCCGTCAGGAAAGCCGCCGTAGGGCTGGAAAAGATCGGGATAGCTTTCGTTGCCGCCGAGACCAAGGCCGGCTGCGATCATCAGCGACATCTGGTGGCCGCCATGCGGGATGACGCGACGCCACGACCAGCCGTGCTGGGTCAACACCGAAAGCGTGCGCCGGAACTCCACGAGGCCATAGGACAAAGCGCAATCGAACTGAAGCCAGTCGCGATCCGGCCGCATGCCGCCGTAGCGGAGAAGGTTGCGCGCGTCCTGGTGGCTGAAGAGGTTCTCGCCGGTGGCCATGGGCGCGGGGTAGAACTCGGCGAGGGACGCCTGCAGCGCATAGTCGAGCGGGTCTCCGGCCTCCTCGTACCAGAACAACGGATACTGTCGCAGCATCTTGGCGTAGGCGATCGCCGTCTCCAGGTCGAAGCGGCCGTTGGCATCCACGGCGAGTTGCGCCTTGGGGCCGATGGCGGCGAGCACCGCTTCGATGCGACGCGCGTCGTCTGCGATGGAGGCGCCGCCGATCTTCATCTTCACGACGCGATAGCCGCGGGAGACGTAGCTCTGCATCTCTGCAACGAGCTGGTCGAGATCCTTGCCGGGGTAGTAGTAGCCGCCGGCGGCGTAGACGAAAACGCGCGGGTCGGCCTGCTTCCCCTCGCGTTCGGCAAGCAAGCGGAACAGCGGCTTGCCCGCAATCTTCGCAACAGCATCCCAGATAGCCATGTCGATGGTGCCGACCGCAACAGAGCGATCGCCGTGGCCGCCGGGCTTCTCGTTGCGCATCAGCGCGGCCCAGCAACGCTCGGGATCGAGATTTTCACCAGAGGCGTCGAGCAGGGTTTCCGCGGGTGCATTGAGAAGGCGTTTTCGAAAGCGCTCGCGGATCAGGCCGCCCTGGCCGTAGCGCCCATTTGAATTGAAGCCGTAGCCAACAACGGGCTTGCCGTTGCGCTCGACGTTGGTGACGACGCCGACGAGGCTCGAGGTCATCTCGGAGAAGTCGATGTAGGCGTTCCGGATTTTCGTCGCGATTGGTTTCGTGACCTCGACGATGTCGACAATGCGGAGCATGGAACTGCACCTCGTTGGGATGTCTGGGCCTTTTAAGCCCTAGCCAGAGCTTGCAGCAAGGAGATCTCACTCATGTTCGATCGGAAGCGCAGCTGTTGGCAGCGTGCACACAAGGGCGAACGCTCAAGCCGCAACAGATCGAAATGTACGTGGACTTGCAGCAGTCAACGGGAACGCAACTGCAGAGGCCGCGTTAGAGGCAGCTGAATTCATGCCAATTCGAGCCAGGATTAACTCGACGACGAAGCCTGGATGACGCACGATGATGGCCCGGCATCGCCCGTGTCTTGGGGTGCCAGCGCATTGTCGATCGTACAATGAGGGGAAATCACATGAGCCGGTTGAGTAGCGGCCGCTTCAGCACGACAGCGTCGGCATTTTGGTGCGTCGGCGTGTGGGCCTGAGCCCGCGCGGGATCTGGGTGCAAATTCTCGGGCTGACGCATCAGCAGCGTTTGCGGGTTCCATTCAAAGCAATCTCTCGCTCGTGATGGACGGCGTTCTGGACTCGATTACAGCTTCGTCTCGGCATTTCCGGCGGCTTCCGCAGCTTTCGGCGCGGGTGCTGCTGTCGATCGCCGGTCTCGTTGCCCTCATCCCAGGCATTCTTTTTGGCGCTTATGCGATCTACACGCTGACGGAGCACAATCATGGCCGCCAGAAGGTGGCGCTGCAGGAGATGGCGCGGGCGATCGTACGCTCGGTCGACGGGGAGCTGCATACGCTCGAGCAGCTCGCAAAGGTGCTTGCCGGCTCGACGAGCCTCGTGGAGGGGAACTTCACGAGTTTTGAAAGACTGGCACGCGATGCAGCGAACACGGCAAAGTACGACATCGTGCTCATCGACGAAGACTATCGCCAGATCGTCAACACCGCCCTGCAGCCGGGCCATGCGCTGCCCGTGACGAGAAATTCGTCGTTGGTGGAGCGCGTGTTCCGCTCCGGCGAGACCGTCGTCAGCGAGGTCGTAAAGCGTACCAGTGACGGGGAGTTGACGATCGGTGTGCTGGTGCCGGCCGAAGGTACCGGCAAACGCTATGTCCTCGTTCTCACGGCATCACTGGACTTGCTCGGCGGTATCTTCGACCGTGTGCCGCTGCCGGAAGGCTGGGTGGCGGCGATCGACGATCCCAAGGGCACCATCAGCGCTCGTTCGGTCGACCCTGAAAGATATGTGGGTGAAAAGGCACGGTTGCAGACGCCGCAGGGCGGGACGGGCGTCACGCATTTCATCGATCTTCAGGACCGACCCTCGGTGATGAGCTATGCGGTCTCCTCCGACACGCGTTTCCGCGCGGTCGTATGGGCGCCGGAAGACATTTTCTATGCATCATCGCGTACGCTTACCGGGTGGTTCATCGCGGTGGCCATGGTGGCACTCGTGGCGACATTGGGCGTGGGCGTGCTTGCGGGCCAATTCCTTCACAAACCTCTCACCGCCGTCGTCAGGTCGGCACATATGCTGGGGGACGGCGTCGAGCCGCGCCCGGTGCGATCTGCCATGCGGGAGGCCAACATCCTGGGCCAGGCTCTGCAGGACGCAGCGACGAACATTGCAGCGCGCGAGGATGCATTGCGCAGCGAGGCACAGAAGAACCTTCTTCTGGCGCGGGAGCTGGCACATCGGACCAAGAACATCATGGCCGTGACCCTTGCGATCGCCAGACAATCGGGAAGCGGCTCCATGACCGCGGAGGAGTTCTGCAGCGTGTTCGAGGGACGCATCGCAAGCCTGGCGCGAAGCCTCGATTTGCTGGTCGAAGAGGAATGGGTGGGCGTGTCTTTGGAAGCGCTCATTCGCGAGCAGATAAGCCCATTCGGCGAATATGCGAACATCGAGCTATCGGGGCCCGAATGCCTGCTCAATCCTCAAGCCGTGCAGTACCTCGGGATGGCGTTCTTTGAACTCGGGACGAACGCTGCAAAGTACGGCGCATTCGCAACGCCGGAGGGGAAACTGCGGGTCTGGTGGTCGCTGGAGGACGACACCCTTGCGATCAATTGGCGTGAAATGACACCGGCCGCGCACCTAGGTCCACAAGGGAAGGGTTTCGGCCAAGCGGTACTCGAGATTCTCACGCCCGCAAGCCTTTCAGGTTCTGCCGAACTGCGGGGAGAGCCTTCTGGCTGGACATGGTCTCTTGTGGCCCCGGCTTCCTCAGTGCTGCGGTCTTCTGATCCACCCCGCGGTAGCGCCAAGGCCTAGCTCAAGCTTGTGAGCACGGCTTTCCGGCATCGCGTTATTCGTCAGTTGTGAAAGCATATTCCGATCCGGACGCGCCTGTGCTTCAACTCGACCGGGAGGCCTGCCATGCGTTCGTCGGGAGAGATGCTTGCACGTGCGCTCGGATACGTCTCCAGGGGCACGACCTCGCTGACGCTGACGTTCCTCGTGACCCTCCTCGTCCTCGTAATCCCCGTGAACCTTCTGATGTTCGCCGTCATCCGGCTGATGGCGACGACTGGCGAGGACGCGCAGAAGAACGCGCTGCTCTATACCGCGCGCTCTATCGCTTCCGCCGTAGATGCCCAGCTCGCTCAGTACATCACCATCGGTGAATTGCTTTCGCATTCGGAGGCGTTGCGGCGGGCAGATCTGGTCGAGTTCGAGCGGGAAGCAAGAACGGCGGCCAAACGCGACGATGCCTGGATCGTCGTTGCCTCGGTCGATGGCCAGCAGCTCATCAATACGGAGCTGCAGCCAGGCCAGCCGCTGCCACGACGAAGCCCACAAGGCTTCGCCGATCAGATCCGTGCGCGACAGGCGGGCCGACCACTCGTGTCCGACCTCACGATGGGGGCGGTTACGAAGCAGTGGGTTGCGACGGTGGAAGTGCCGGTCACTACAGGAGATGGCACACAAATCGCACTCGTCGTGGGGATAAAGCTCGCGTCGTTCAGCAATCTCGTGAGTGCGACGCTTCCACCCGACTGGGTCGTTGGGATCGTCGATTCGCAAGGTCGTTTCGTGGTGGGTTATCCATCGGCACCGCGCCAAACGGGTAACCTCGCCTCGGACGAATGGCGCGCCAGGCTGAAGAACGAGGGCATTAACGAGTTCCATGCGCTCGAGGGCGATCTCATCATCAGCGCAAACGCCCACCCCAAGACTGCGAAGTGGACCGTGGGCGTTGGCGTAAAGAAAGCCTTGGTGCAAGCCAATGTGAACCGCTCTCTGTGGTGGGCCTATACGACTGCGGGTGGTCTGCTGCTGGGATCGGTGCTGATCTCCGTATTCTTCTCCTACCGCCTCTCCTCGACGGTCGCCACGGCACGTACCTCGCTTTTAGCCAAGCTTGCCGGGCATCCAGCGCCGGCGCCGCCGCTTCCTGCCGAACTGCATGAGCTGTGGAACGCGGTGAGCGCTGCTGCTGAAGAGCGCGGACGCATCTCGTCGGAGCTTGCAAAGGCTTTGGAGGAGATGCGCGAAACGCAAGGCAAGCTTGCCAGGTCCACGCAGATCCTGGAGGCCATCGGCAAGTACGTGCCGGATCTCGTCTATGCGAAAGATCGCCAGCGTCGGCTGGTGTTTGTGAGCCAATCCGTGGCGAAGCTTCTCGACCAGCCCGCCGAGGCGCTGCTCGGCCAGGATGAAACGAAATACATCCACGATCCGGCGCAAGCGCGCGTGATCGCAGAGCACGACGACCAAGTCATGGAGACAGGGGCAACCCTAACGTTTGAGGAACCCACCACCGGCGCAGACGGGGAGGTGCGTATCTACGCCTCCACCAAGGCTGCATGGATCGATGATGCCGGGAAGGTCGTCGGCCTGCTTGGAATATCGACAGACATCACCGAGGAAAAACTGACGCAGGAGGCGCTCGCAGCGGCGACGGAAGAGCTGCGCAAAGTGCTCGACGTCACGCCATCAGGGATCTACCGGGTGACGAGCGACCTCGTCTATCGCACGATCAACCGCGGCTACGCCGATCTCGTCGGAAGGCCCGCTGCGGAGCTCATCGGCAAAGCGGTGCAGGATGTGATCGGGCCGGACCTTTTTGGCAAGATCGCGCCCTACCGTGAGCGGGTGCTGAAGGGCGAGGCCGTCGAGTTCGAAGTCGAGGGCATGCTGAACGGGCGCAGGGTCGTGCTGCAGAAGAGCTACGTTCCCGACAAGGACGCGATGGGCCAGGTGCGTGGCTGGATCGCGGCAGTGCGCGACGTAACCGAGCGGCGTGCGTCGCAGCGCCTGCTGCAGCAGACGCGGGTGAACCTGCATCTGGCTCTCAGGGGCGCGCGGGCGGGCGTCTGGGAGCGCAATTTCGAGACCGGCGAAGGCGTATGGTCGGAAGAGTTGTTTGAAATCTTCGGTGTCAAGGCTTCGCCCAAGGCGCTTGCGATCGCCACGCTAGAGATGATGGCGCTCTCGGAGGACCGCGCCCGAGCGGCAGCGGCATTCGACGGCGCACGACAAGCGCCCGGCCCTTTCAGTACCGAGTTTCGCATCAGGCGGGCGAACGGAGACATCGTCTGGCTCGCCGTTACGGGCATGTCAGAAGCAGATGCGAACGGGCACCCGGTGCGGGCCTATGGCATCGTGCAGGACGTAACCGACCGCAAGCACGCCGAAGAGAGGCTTCGCCTCGTCATGCGCGAGGTAAGCCATCGCGCAAAAAACATGCTTGCCGTGATCCAGGCCATCGCTCGCAACAGCAGCAGGCTTACGCCGACCGACTTCATGGAGCGGTTCAGTGATCGCATCCATGCGCTCGGCGCCTCCATGGATCTGCTCGTCAACAACGAGTGGAGAGGCGCGGAGATAGAGGATCTCGTGCGCTCGCAGCTTGCGCATTTCGAGGATCTGGTGGGCACGCGCATTCGCCTTTCAGGTCCTCGCCTGCGCGTGACAGCGAGCGCGGCGCAAACGCTCGGCATGGCGCTGCATGAGCTTGGTACCAACGCGGGAAAGTATGGCGCCCTTTCCAACAGATCAGGACAAGTGTCGATCTCATGGGGGCTCGAACATGGCCCGACGTTCTGGATCACGTGGCAGGAGACGGGCGGCCCAACTGTCGAGGCGCCGACGCGCAAAGGTTTCGGATCGGTGGTCATCGACAGTATGATACGGGCCACGTTCTCGACATCGACCGACATCGAATTCGCGCCGGGCGGTATGAAATGGCATTTCGAGTGCGCGCGCGACCTGATCCTCGACAACCACAGGGATGGCAGCGAAGCCCGTGCCGCAGGCGACGGATGAGCCAAGGTGCCGCTCAGCATGCCAAGCCTTGCTCTGCGCCCAGCGATGCCAGACACTTCATCTGCAGACGCGCCAATTGCAGCGCATGAACAATGGAGAGGCCCGTGAAGGCGATGGTCCTCGATGCTGTCGGCGGCCCGCTTCGGCTGGTTGAACGAGAGTTGCGTCTTCCTGGGCCAGGACAGGTGCTCGTCGAAGTCTCTGCTTGTGCCGTGTGCCGGACCGACCTGCACGTCATCGATGGTGATCTTCCTCATCCAAAGCTGCCGCTCGTTCCCGGGCACGAGATCGTAGGCCGCGTTGTTGCCCGTGGAGAGGGGGAAGTGCCCTTCGGCATTGGCGACCGGGTGGGCATTCCATGGCTGGGACACACGTGCGGGCGCTGCGCGTATTGCCTGTCCGGCCGCGAGAACTTGTGCGATGAGCCCCGCTTCACCGGATACCAGATCGACGGCGGCTATGCGACCCATACGATTGCAGATGCCCGCTACTGTTTTCCTATCCCCGCGCGCTACGATGACCTGCGCGCTGCGCCACTTCTGTGCGCGGGCCTGATCGGATATCGCTCGCTCAAGAGCGCCGGCAGCGCGGAAAGGCTCGGCATCTACGGCTTCGGAGCCGCGGCGCACATTGTGGCGCAGATCGCGCGTCACGAAGGGCGGCGCGTTTTTGCATTTACAAGGCCCGGCGATCTCCAGGCGCAGGACTTCGCCCGCAGATTGGGTTGTGAATGGGCGGGCGGGTCTGGCGAGCCGCCGCCCAAGCCCTATGAAGCCGCCATCATCTTCGCCCCCGTGGGAAACCTCGTCCCCATTGCGCTGGCCCATCTCGTCAAAGGTGGCGTGCTCGTGCTGGGGGGCATTCACATGAGCCAGATCCCCTCCATGCCCTACACTCTCCTATGGGGCGAGCGAATGATCCGCTCCGTCGCGAACCTCACGCGCCAGGATGGCGAGGAGTTCATGGCGCTCGCACAGCGGATCCCGCTCGACATCACGGTCGAACCGCATCCGCTCGAAGACGCAAACGTGGTGTTGCAGAGGCTGCGGGAGGGCGCGCTTACGGGCGCCGGGGTGCTGGTTCCGGGGACTTAGCCGGGGCCACAGTGGCCAGGCGAGCGTGAATTGCGCTCGCCACGGACGCCTCGACGCATCAATCGAAAACAAGTCCCGATAGAAGCAATCTGCAGGCCGCGGCATTGCTACGGCCTGCAGTGTTCCCTCATGCGCGCCGGACAGCTTCCATGAACCGGTGCTTGATCACCGGCGCATCCAGTTCGATGACGCCCACCGGCACGTTGCCGGATACGCACTTCGAGACGATCACCGTCATCCGGTTCGACTTCAGCGCGGCGCGCAGCACCTCAGCCGTGTCTTCGGCCTTGCACTCGATGACGTTGTCGCAACCGCAGGCCTTCGCCACGGCTGTGAGCGACGTTTTCATGCCCGCGTAAGTGGGCTGGTCGCCGGTCGAGCCGTAGCTGCCGTTGTCGATGATGAGCAGAATGAAGTTGTCGGCCACGTTGTTGGCGATGGTGGGCAACGTGCCGAAGTTCGTCAGCACGGAGCCGTCGCCGTCGATAGCGACAACCTTCTTCTTCTGCGCCAGGGCAAGGCCCAACCCGATGGAAGAGGCAAGGCCCATCGTGCCGAGCATGTAGAAATTCGAAGGCTGGTCGCCGTGCATGAACAGCTCCTGCGACGGCAGGCCGATGTTGCATACGACCAGCTCGCCGGCAACGACCGGCACGATCGACTTGATCACTTCTGAACGGATCATTGCGCGGAGCTCCAGAAGTTGGCGTCCATGAGGACTGCGACAGGCTTCTTCGCCATGAAGGCGTGATTGAGGATGCCATCGAGCTCGGCAACATCCTCGGGCTTGTGGAAATGATAGGTGGGGATGTTGAGCTGCGCGAGCAGCGCCTTGGTGTGGACAGCCATCTCCGCCTGGCAGGCGACCCTCTCACCCACCTCGCCGCGATAGGAGATCAGCATCGGCAGCGGAATGTTGTAATACTGGATCAGCGTCACGAGCGAGTTGATGGTGACGCCGATAGCCGTGTTCTGCATGATGATGCAGGCGCGCTTGCCGCCCATAAACGCGCCGGCGCAAAGGCCCATACCCTCGTCCTCCTTGTTGGAGGGCACATGCAGGAAGCGCTTATCGGAATCGATCAATTCGATTACGCCGGCAAGCTGTTTGCAGGGCACGGTTGTTACGAACTCGACCTTATTGCGTATGAGCGAGTCAGCGATCTTCTGGCTGATCGACATTTTTCCTCCGTTGCTGAACGCGACGTATTCGCTTTTCGCGCCCTCTCGTCACGTTTTCCAGTGACGCGATCTCGCCTTGCTGCGGTCAAGCCCTCGTCGTGGCAGATGACGGTTCTCTCGCAGAAGCCCGCAAGCGACCGCTCGCGGTCGCGACCATCGCAACTGGCGTGCCTGAGGCTTGGGGGAATTCTAGTGTGCCTTCGACCCGGCGGCCAGCGTGAAGCGGGAAACCTTGTTCTTCCCGCGCGATGCGCCCTGGTCAGGACCCCAATAAAGGGCCGAGAGGCCTCGTTGCCACAGTCCGGGCATCGGCGACGGTTCTTGCTCTTCCCTGCAGATCTCCAGGCCGTGCCCGGGGGCTCGCAATCACAGGCGATCACACTTTAGCGAGAATGCGGTGCGCGCGCCTTTTTCGGCGGGCCGCGGCTGCGCCTGCCCACTATTGTCTCGCGCCATATGACTTTGCCAATGTGGGAGACCAATAGTGTCGAAGGTATTGCAGATCGCCGTTGCAGCAGCCGTCGTGATGCTCGGCATTGAAAAGGGCCAGGCACAGGAGCCGACACCCGACCAGGTGGTGTCCGCGATGGAGGGCGCGTTCGGCGTGAACCCGGGCCAGCGGCGCAATCACATCAAGGGCACGTGTGCGGAAGGAACGTTTACCGGCACCACAGAAGCGGCAGCCATTTCCAAGTCACCGCTGTTCACGGGTGCCAAGCTCCCGGTCATTGCCCGGTTCTCGTTGCCGAGTGGCAATCCGAAACTGCCCGACACGACCAGAGGCGTGCGTGGACTGGCCCTGCAATTCCGCTTGCCCAAGGACGATGTGCATCACATGGCGATGCTGAACGTGCCGGTGTTCGGCGCGGCGGTGCCGAAAACGTTCCTGGACCAGCTTCTCGCCATCAAGCCGGACCCCGCCACCGGCAAGCCCGACCCCGAAAAGATCAAGGCCTTCAGGGAGAGCCATGCGGATACGAAGGCACTGGGCGACTTCCTCGCGAAGAACAACCCGCCCACGAGCTATGCCAACGCGGCCTACTTCAGCATCCACACCTTCAAGTTCGTCGATGCGGCAAAGAAGGTGACCTTGGTGCGCTGGCGCTTCGTGCCGTCGGCAGGCGAGAAGCAGCTTACGGACGACGAGATGAAGTTGCTTCCCCCCGATTTTCTCGAGGAACGCCTTATCGGGGCGACTAAGGCAGGGCCGATCAGCTGGGACATGATCGTGACGGTGGGGCAACCAGGTGACCCGGAGACGGACCCGACCAAGGAGTGGCCCAAGGATCGCCGCGAGTTCAAGGCGGGCACGCTCGTCATCACCTCGGCCAGCCCGCAGAAAGGGGCGGCCTGCGAGCCTATCAACTTCGATCCGCTGAGCATGGCAACGGGCATCGAGGCGACCGACGATCCGATCCTGCAGTTCCGCTCGCCCGCCTATGCCGTGTCGTTCTCGAAGCGGTACGAGGGGAAATAGCACACCCTGGCAAACGCGGCAGGGCAGCAGGCGCGCAATCGCCGGCCCTGCACGCGTGCGCGGCAGAGCGGCATTGAAAGTGTTGGAGAATTTCGCCTGAAAGGGTGTTGGCGGAGGGAGCGGGATTCGAACCCGCGATACGGTTGCCCGTATACACGCTTTCCAAGCGTGCGCCTTCAGCCACTCGGCCATCCCTCCTCGCCCGGCGCGGGCGGCATGCAGGGGCGCACCCCGGCAGGCGGCGCACTATAGGCGCGAAAAGCCCCAGCGCAAGGCTCTCGTGTGGCCCCTGCTGCGGCTTTTAGCACTGGAATTCGCTCATGGCTGAGCGCCGTGACCGCAAGTCGTGCCGTGGATGGCGTCCTGTTGCTTCAGCGCGTGCGGGCGGACGCCGCAATGCAGGCCCAGGCGCAGCGAGCAATGGCTTCGGCAAGGCTCGGCACGGTGACTGCGTGGGCGGGAAGATGCTCTGCCGCGATCGATGCTACTATCTCTGCAGGGGCCGTCGCAGCGACGGTGAGACCGCCCGGATGGCGCGCCAGAGCGAGGACCGCGCGTGCAGCGTCGTCAGAGAGCACCGCAACACCCAATTCATGCACGCCGCGATCGGCCACCCAGCGAGGTCCATCGTCGGGAGCCAGCCGGGCGCCGGCGGTCGCGAACGCGCCGTTGATGGCACGTAACGCCAGTTCGAGCGGCCGCTCGCACGTGGCCCAGGCCAGGGCGCTTGCGGCCTCGTCGTGGAAACCTCCGGCAGCGGACATCGGCGCTGCGGGTGGAACGACCGGGTCCGGATAGGACGATGGGGGCGTGGATTGACCCCGGTCGATGATGCGGCGGATTGGCGAAACCTCGATCTCTGCCTCTGCTGCAGCATCGCGACCGCGGGTCAGCAGGCGATCCAAGCCCACGGGCAGCTTCAGAAACGACGCGCGTCGCCCGCCCAGCAGGTCGCGGATGAGCAACGCAATGCCTGCGCCAATCAGGATGCCGCTTACGGCGAGGAGGACCGTGGAGACCACCTCGCCCTCCTACGCCGCCGGGTGCATCGCTACTTGCCTTCCCACTCGGACTTCACCTCGTCGCACTTGGTGGTGATGAACTCGTTGATGTCCTCGACGATGGTTCCCTGCAGCACACCCAGCTGATTGTCGGCAGCCGTGATCGACCAAAGCGCCGTCTTGGCGAGGGTCGGAGCCTCAATATCACCCCAATGCATGGCGGCCTTCACGGCCTTGCCATCCTTGAAGGTGATCTCAGGGGTCATCTGCACCTTCATGGTGTACTTTTCTTTCTCGAGGTCGATCTCGCACTTGAGTTCGTGCTTGTCGAACTTCGCCTTGAATTCCGGGCCACTCATGGCCTGGGCAAGAACGGCGCGATCGATCTTCAGGTCGCCCACGCACCGCGCGTTGCCCCAGGGCCAGGACACCTTGCCCTTGTTCATGATCTTGTTGAGGGTTTCCTTGCGCCACGTCTTGCGGACGCTGCAGGCAAGCTCGCCCGTGTCCGGCTTCTTGTTGCGCAGCGTGGTGCAGGCAGAGACGGCGCACTTGCGACGCGTTTCGCGCTCTTCCTTCTCCTCCGGCGTTTCGCTGGCGAGGATGGCGGCCCTTTCTTCCGCCGTCAGCTTTTGCGCCAAAGCGGGCCGCGTCCCAAGGGCGAGGGCCCATACGCTGGCACACGCGGCCACACCCCAAAACAGTCTCTTCATTCGCAGTCTTCCCCCGGTTGTAATAGCCGGCATTTCCGGCTTAGCCATTGTTAGCAGTAAACGTGCGGAAATATGACAAAAAGGGGTGGGGCCAGGCGTACCCAAGCCCTACGCCGCCTGCACCCACCAACGGCTGCTGCGGCAGGCTTGAAGTCGGCGCGGGGCGTCCCATATCCTTGTTCGGAACAAGCCGGTGCCCCCGAGGGGGGCCGGTGGTGGGATGAAGAAAGGTTGCCGCGCCGAGGTTCGGGCGGCAGCCGCAAGGCCGCTCAAGGAGGGCTTTGACCATGACGCGCATGTCTTTGCTGTCCAGCCCCCTGCTCCTGGGCTTCGACGAAATGGAGCGGCTGATCGACCGGGTCGGCAAGGGCGCGGACGGCTATCCTCCCTATAACATCGAGCGCATCAGCGCTGCCGATGGCGAGGCCCAGCCTGGAGCCGAGCTTCTGCGAATTACCCTGGCGGTGGCGGGCTTCAAGCGCGACCAGCTCGAGATCACGCTTGAGGACAAGCAACTCGTGATCCGAGGCCGGCAGGAAGACGACAAGTCACGCCAGTATATCCACCGCGGCATCGCGGCTCGCCAGTTTACCCGCAGCTTCGTGCTGGCGGATGGCATCGAGGTGAAAGCGGCAGATCTGGCGGATGGCTTGCTCTGCATCGACCTCGTGAGGCGCGAGCCGGACCGGCTGGTCCGCAAGATTGCCATCGGCAGGACAGGCAACTGAGCGGCAAAGGCCGAGCCGCGTCTCCAAAGGGTGAGACAATTGGCTTGAGTCTTTGATGTGACAGCCTGCGGGCCCGAATCGTTCGAAGATATGAGCAGCAGTTTCGGGGAAGACGCGCAAAGCGCTTTTCCCCGGCTTTGGGAAGCATCGTGCGGCTTCCATGAGAGGAAGGAGTAAGCGTCGTGCAGAAGGTCACTCGGCATAAGAAGGTCAAGGCCCCCGCACACCCGATCATGAGCATGAGCGATCTCGCCAAGCTCGGGGGCGGCAAGGTCGCTTACATCAAGGTCATGAGCACAGATGAAGCCCGGGCCATGTTTCCCGCCATCGAGCTTCCATCGGGCATGGATCTGTTCGCGCTCCACGCCGCAGATGGCACACCGATCGCGCTGACCGACAGCCGGCAGGCCGCCGTCGGGCACGCCATGGGCGACGAGTTGGAGATCGCCAGCATTCATTGATGCCAGGGCTTGGCTATAGAGCTGAAGGCGCACCGAGGTCTCTCGGCGCGCCTTTTTTCTGTCAGCGGTCGCGGCTGACGATGGAGCCGCTCTTGGCGAGTTCCATGAGCAGAGCCATCGTCGCCTGCCCAGGAGCGGCAAACGGGTTGAGCTCGGCGCGCTCGGAGTAGCGCAACAACGTGGCGGGGTTTACCGCCTCGACGTTCACCTGCCCCATCGTCCAGCCGGCGAAATGGCGCTCTGCGATCTCCTCGTAGACGAGGAGGCGCACATCCTGGTGGCGCTCGTCGCGCACGATGGCGTTGAACAGCTCGCAGACCTCGTCGCGCCCGCCTTCCAGCACCTGCACGAAGACGTCGCGCGTGAAACAGAGAAGGCCGGTGATGCCCTTCTTGGGGTTGTTGTGCCGTGACTTCTCCAGGATTTCCTCGAAGAGCGAGCCACTGACTGGCTTCCTGGCGCGGCTTGCATAGAGGCAGCGGACGAGCATGGGGTGACCTCAGGCGTCGAGGGAAATCAGGGAAAGGAACTCGCGGCGCAAGGCGGCATCCTTCAGGAACGAGCCACGCATGACGCTGTTCTTCATTTTGGAGCCGGTGTCCTTGACCCCGCGCCAGTGCATGCAGAAGTGGTCGGCGGACATGACGACGGCGAGGCCATCGGGCTTCACGCGGTCCATCAGGATGTCGGCCAGCTGCGTGATGGCCTCTTCCTGGATCTGCGGACGGGACATGATCCAGTCGGCGAGGCGGGCGTACTTCGACAGCCCGATGAGGTTCGAGTGCTGGTTGGGCATCAGGCCGATCCAGAGCTGCCCCATGATCGGACAGAAGTGGTGGCTGCAGGCGCTGCGCACGGTCACCGGGCCAACGATCATCAGCTCGTTGAGGCCCTCGACGTTGGGAAACTCGGTCAGCGGAGGGGCGGCGCTGTAGCGACCACGGAAGACCTCATTCAGGTACATCTTCGCAACGCGCCGGGCGGTATCCTGTGTGTTGTGATCGCTCTCGGTATCTATCACGAGGCTTTCGAGCACGCCCTGCATCTTGCCGGCAACCTCGTCGAGAAGTTGGTCGAGTTCGCCCGGCTTTATGAATTCAGCGATGTTGTCGTTGGCGTGGAAGCGACGGCGCGCACGCTTGATGCGCTCGCGGATCGCCCGCGAGATGGGCTCTCCCGACTGGCCCTGTCCCTTCTCCTTCTCACCCATGCTCGACCTCTTGCGGGAATGAGCCCATCCGGCGGTATCGGAAGTGCCCGCGATGCTTGATTTGCCCTGTGCCGGTGGGACAGGCAACGGCTGGCGCCGTGCACCGGATCACCAACCTGATGCAGATCAGACATCGAATACGGAAGGTGCGCCACTAAGTCTAATGATCCAGCGCAGCGCAGAGGCGGATCGTTAACCGGCCGCTAATCATCTTGATACATCTTACTGTCAAGCAGCTCAACCATTAACGCACTGATTTGCAAAGATTCTTCGATGCGCAAATCGCTGCGCCCGCCCTGGCACCCGGCATGACCCAACGTCTCAACTTGCTACAATCAAGCGAGCAGGACACCGACAGGCGCAGCCGTCGGAGGTCGGACGGGAACATCGGAGAGCGCGTCGGGCAGATCGGGCTCGAGATCGCCGAGATCACCGGCATCGTGGACGACCTGGTGAAGCTCGGCGGTGAGCAGATCGAGCAGCTTCGCGCGGTGGTCGGCTCAGCCAAAATCACGGCGGGGAGCAACGCCGACCTCGAAGCGTCAATGAACGAGGCCGGCGAGACGGCCCAGCACGCCCGCCAGGTGCTCACAGAAAGCGCCGAGTTGATTGGCGGCACGCTGGGGCGGACCAGCGAGAAGATGCAGACGCTGGCCAATGGCGTCTTCAGCACCACCAGTTCGATCGACCAAGTGCGCGAGACCATCGCCAAGGTGCAGCAGAACAGCGAGGCGATCCAGGCGATTGCCTTCGAGACGCGACTGATCGCCCTCAATGCAGGCGTGGAGGCGGCGCGGGCCGGTGCAGCCGGGCACGGCTTTGCCGTGATCTCCAACGCCATCCGCTCACTCGCCGATCAGGTCGCCTCCTTCTCGAACCAGAACCAGGCAAACCTCGCCGAGCTCGGCGGCCTCCTGCAATCGCTCACGGTGGCAACGCACGCCAACGTGTCGACCGCGCGTTCGGCCATAGAAGACTCCACCCAGGCCGCAGGGACGACGCAAAAACTGCAATCGCTGGTGGCGAGCGTGGAACAGCTGATGGCGAAAATCGACGCCATGAGCGGACCTGTGCGCCTCAACATCGAGAGCGGGCTCAATGTACGGGAGAACCTGAAGAGCCTCGTAAAGATCGTGCGGGAAACAGAGCAGCACCTGGAGCGGGCGCGGGACCGTGCCCAGACCATCCTTGGAATCGGCGAAGACTTCATGGTGTACGTCGCCGAGAGTGGCGTCGACACGCCCGACAGCGCCATCGTCGAGCTTGCCAAAGACGTGGCACAGCAGATCAGCGCCCTGTTCGACGCAGCCGTCGCAGCGCGGGAAATTTCGATCAACGACCTGTTCGACGAAACATACAGGCCGATCCCCAATACCGACCCGCAACAGGTACTGACGCGGTTCACCGAGTTCACCGACCGCAAGCTGCCGGCGATCCAGGAGCCGCTGCTGAAGCGCGACGCACGCATCGTGTTTGCCGCAGCCGTGGACCGCAACGGCTACCTGCCCACCCACAACCGCATCTATTCGCAGCCACCGAGCAACAATCCGGCCTGGAACGCCGCCAACTGCCGCAACCGCCGCATCTTCAACGACCGCACCGGCGCGGCTGCGGGGCGCAACAAGCGCAAGTTCCTGCTGCAGACCTATCGGCGTGACATGGGCAACGGGCAGTACGTGCTGATGAAGGATGCGTCGGCCCCGATCAGCGTGGGTGGCCGCCACTGGGGTGGCTTCCGCATCGGCTTCAAGGCGCACGCGGGAATGTGATACGGCACGCGGGCAGTGTTCAGGTGGCCAGTGCCTTCTTCACCGCAGCGGCGCAGCCCGAAACGGCCGTGTGCGCGCCCTTGACGATCTTACCCATGGTTATGAAGCCATGGATCATCCCGGGGAAATGAGCGCGCTCCACCGGAACGCCGGCCGCCTGCAGTTTATCGGCATAGGCCTTGCCTTCGTCGCATAGCACGTCGTAGCCAGCAGTGAGCACGTAGGCTGGCGGCACCTTCGCCAGATCGGTGAATATGGGGGAGGCGCGCCAATCCCTGCCCGATGTCTCGACTTCGGGGCCGAGATATTGCGCGCGGAACCAGTCCACGGCGGCCGTGGTGAGCGGCAGCACATCGCCATTGCGACGGAAGCTGTCGGCGCTCATGGTGAAGTCCACGGCCGGATATATCAACAATTGCAACTTCAGTGCCGGGCCACCGGCATCGCGAGCGAGAAGCGAGA
The DNA here is from genome assembly GCA_039808585.1 of Hyphomicrobiaceae bacterium. Taxonomy (GTDB): domain Bacteria; phylum Pseudomonadota; class Alphaproteobacteria; order Rhizobiales; family Hyphomicrobiaceae; genus AWTP1-13. The sequence goes on from JBDHTJ010000013.1 coordinate 29,919, forward strand.
CGACGGCCGCGAGATTGCCTCCTGCGCTGTCACCGCCCACTGCGAGGCGGGCCGCATCGATGCCAAGCCTTGCGGCGTTGGCCGCGATCCATTTGGTGGCGGCAAAGGCGTCTTCGACAGCTGCCGGGAAGCGATGCTCGGGAGCCAGGCGATAATCAACCGCTACGACCACCGCACCACTCTCGTTGGCAAGGGCGCGACAGACGCTGTCGTGCGTGTCGAAGTCGCCGATGGTCCAGCCGCCGCCATGGAAGTACACGAGGGCGGGAAGCATACGGCCGGCCGCCGCGCCCTTGGGGCGATAGATGCGCAGCGGGATCTTGCCTGCCGGCCCATCCGCCACCTTGTCCTCGGTGGCGCCCACCTCGACCGGGTCGGCACCCAGGATCGCCGTGCCGCGACGATAGCCTTCGCGCGCCTCGGCGGGCGTCATCGTCTCGAGCGGCGGGCGCTTCGCCAGCGCGTAGATCTCGTGCACCTTCTTGCAGTCGGGATCGAGGCTCATGTGGTTTGACCTTTCGCTGTCGAGTTCGAAACATGGGTTACGCGGGCCTGAAGCCGAAAAGGCGCTCGTAGCGTTCGACGTAGACCGGCCAAACCGCGGGGTTGACGATGCGGGGCGGACGCTTTCCATCCAGCGCATCGAGCACCTGCTGGGCGGCGATGCGGCCCATGTTCTCCCGCGCCTCGTTGGTGACGCCGGCCGTGTGGGGGCTGATCAGCACGTTGTCGAACTTGAGCAGCGGGTGGTCGAGCGCTGGCGGCTCCTTCGCCCAGACGTCAAGCCCGGCACCTGCGATGCGCTTCTGCGCCAGCGCCTCGGCAAGCGCGGCTTCGTCATGGATGAACCCACGCGCGGTGGTTATGAAGAAGGCCTGCGGGCGCATCAGCGCGAACTGGCGGGCGCCGATCATCCCGCGCGTTTCCGCTGTGAGGGGACAGTTGATCGAGACGTAATCCGAAATGCTGCACACCTGGTCCAGGGTCACCTTCTCGGCGCCGCGCTTGGCCATCTCTTCTGCAGAGACGTAAGGGTCATAGGCCAGGACGCGCATGCCCAGCAGGCCCCTGCAAAGCTCAGCTACGCGCGTGCCGACATTGCCGAGGCCTACGATGCCGATGGTCTTGCCGTAGACTTCAGTGCCCAGATACGCGTTGCGCTCGATATTGGCCTCGCGGCGCATGATGTGGTCCGTCTCCACGATGCGCTTGGACAGGCACAGCAGCATGCCCAGCACATGCTCGGCCACGGACTGCTTGTTGCCGCCGGACTGGTTGACCACCAGCACGCCGGCCTTCGTGCAGGCCTCCACGTCGACCGTGTCGTAGCCGGCGCCGTTGCTCGAAACGACAAGCAGATTGGGTGTGCGGTGCAGCAAGCCCGGTCCGACATGGTACATGGCCGCAAGCTCGTCGCGGGCTGCGCCGATCTGGAAGGCATGAGCCGCCTGGAGAACGGGCTCGACGCTTTCGGCAGGCGTCGTGTTGTCGATGCGGTCGAGGCGCACCTCTGGCCTTGCGGCCAGCACATCCTGATAGGAGCGGTGCGCTAGATGCTTCACATAGAAAACTCGTTTCTCATTTCCTGCCATGCGCGTTCCCCGTGCTTGTCGAAGCTCTATACCCCAGCCGCTGCAGCGCAGGGAGTTTTCGCACGGGGACTGGCCCTGAAACACTGCTGTTCCGGACGCCGCCCAGGTGCACATGGCCGGCGGGAGTGCTAACACGAACGGATTCAGCTCACGAATGAGGTTCGAGATGGCCCCTGCGGCTCCGGCGCCGACACCCCAACAGCGCGGGTGGGACGACATTCTCATTGCGACCTTGAAGGCGAACGCGGTCAAACTCACACCCTACGTGCCCGACAAGGTGCTGACGCCACTGATCCGGAAGCTGCATGCGGACACCTTCTTCACCTGCTTTGCCACCGCACGGGAAGAGGAAGCGCTTGGGATCGTCTCGGGCGCCTGGATGGCCGGCACGGCCGGTGCCGTGCTGATGCAGACGAGTGGTTTTGCGACGCTCGCCAACACCATCGCCTCCCTCGCCGTGCCTTACCAGATCCCGCTGATCATGGTGGTGTCGGAACGCGGCACGCTCGGCGAATTCAACGCGGGGCAGGCATTGGTGGCACGCACGATGCGTCCTGTGCTCGACAGCCTCGCCATCGAGCATCACACGATTACGCGGCAGGACGAGCTCGAGTTCATCGCGGATCGCTCGATCAAGCAGGCGATCGCCACGCAGGCGCCGGTGGCGCTGATCCTGTCGCCGCTGCTGACCGGCGGCAAAGTATTCAAGGCCTGAGGAGGTCGGCATGTCCCGCAGTGCGCACGCGAGCAGCAACACCAAGGTAATGAACCGGGCCGACCTGACCAAGCGGCTCGTCGCACGCCTCAAGAACGAAGAGGCGGTGGTCGGCGGCATCGGCAATACCAATTTCGATTTGTGGGCTGCGGGCCAACGTCCGCAGAATTTCTACATGCTGGGCAGCATGGGCCTTGCTTTCCCGATTGCCCTGGGTGTGGCGCTGGCGCAGCCGAAGCGGCATGTATTCGCGCTTGAAGGCGACGGTTCACTGCTGATGCAGCTCGGCTGCCTGTCCACCATCGCGGCCTTGGCGCCCACCAACCTCACCCTGGTGGTGATGGACAACGGCGTCTACCAGATCACGGGCGGACAGCCGACCCCTGCGGCGGGCGGTGCCGACTTCGTGGCTGCAGCGCAGGCTCTCGGCATTTCGGGCGCGGCATGGGCTGCGGACGAGGAAGATTTCGAGCGGCTGTGCGAGGCTGGGCTCAGCGCAGGAAAGCCGACACTCATTGCAGTGCGCATCGACGCTTCTCCCGCAGTTGCCACCACGCATCGCGACCCCGTGCAGATCCGTGAACGCTTCATGCGCGGGCTCGGCGTGCGGTGACGCGTGCGGCTTCCGGGTAGGCACAGGGATCCCTGAGGGGCTGCCGTTGGACGCGGCGGAGGGCTGGCGTGGAAGCCCGCCGCCGCGGGCTTGACGTTGCTGGGGTGGGACGCGCGGCCGCCCAACGCGGCGTCACTTTCGCGGCGGTGGAGAGCCTCCAGACGTTGGGATTGCTACGGAAGCAGCCCCCCTTTCGCGTTCAACGGCCCTGGAACTGGCCGTTGCGGCGCTCCACGAATGAACGAACGCCCTCTTTCGCGTCTTCCGTGGCCATCAGCTTGTGCTGCTCGGCATTAAACGCGCGAATGGCTTCGTGGGGCCCATGGTCGACGGACACGCGCGAGGAACGCAGCGATGCCTGCACCGCCAAAGGCGCCTGCGCCGCGATGGTCTGCGCAATGGCCATGGCGCGCTGCTTCTGCTCGCCGGCCGGTACCACGTCCTGCACGAAGCCGAGGCGATAGGCTTCCTGCGGTCCGAACTCGTCACCGGTCAGGAGGTAGCGCTGCGCGTTGCCCCAGCCGGCCCGTTCCACCATGCGGATGGTTGCGCCGCCGGTCGGCATGATGCCGCGCTTGATCTCGATCTGGGCGAAACGGCAGTCATCGGCAGCCACCACGATGTCGGCCGACAGCATCAGCTCGATGCCGAGCGTGAAGCAGATGCCCTGTACCGCGCATACGAGTGGCTTGGAACGCAGCGGCGGCCGCAGAGACAGCGGGTCGACGAGGCCCGAGGGCGTGACCGAGCCGCGCTCGCGCATCACCGGCGCGACCTTGTCGAGCTCCAGCCCCGCCGTGAAATTCTTCCCCTCGGCATAGAGCAGGCCCACCCAGGCGTCGGCATCGTTCTCGAAGGCCTGGAATGCCTCGGCCAATTCCACAAGCATCTTCGGCGAGAAGCCGTTAAGCTTCTTAGGCCTGTCGATGCCGATCAGGAAAACCTTGCCCTCGCGTCCGGTCGTGATGCGGCCGTCGGCCGGCGTTTCCCCCTGGCTCATCATGTCCTCCACTCGTTGGTTCGTTTCTTGCGCCAGCCTATTGCAAGGCGCCCGGCAGCGGAACCCTGTCCGCTGGTCACGGGGCAGCGCTTCCTTTGGCACGGGGCGTGGACTATGGTGCCGCGCCGCCAAGCCAGCAAGAAGACCCAATGCCCAATTCAGCTCGAAAACCCTCTGCCCGCGCGCAATGGACCAACGCGCGGCGGATCGTCGTGAAGATCGGCTCAAGCCTGCTCGTCGATCGCGCGCATGGGCGACCAAAGGCTGCGTGGCTCGAGGCGCTGGCCGATGACGTGGCGGCGCTGGTCGGGGCCGGCAAGGAAGTGATCATCGTCTCGTCCGGCGCGATCGCGCTCGGCCGTCATCTCCTGAACTTTCCCAAGGGCGAATTGCCACTCGAGCAGAGCCAGGCAGCGGCCGCGGTGGGGCAGATTTCGCTGTCGAGCGTCTATCAATCCGTTTTCAAGGCGCGCGATCTCAACGCGGCGCAGATCCTGCTGACCCTGCAGGATACCGAACAGCGCCGCCGCTATCTCAATGCGCGCCAGACCATCGAGACGCTGCTGGGCCTCAAGGTGATTCCCGTCGTCAACGAGAATGACACGGTGGCCACGACAGAGATCCGCTACGGCGACAACGACCGACTTTCGGCGCGCGTTGCCAGCATGGTGAGCGCAGACTGCCTCGTGCTGCTGTCCGATATCGAGGGCCTCTACACGGCACCGCCCGGCAAAGGTGTGGAGGCAAAGCTCGTCGAAGAGGTGCGCCAGATCACGCCCGAGATCGAGGGCATGGCGGGCAGCGCCGGCACTGAACTCTCGAAGGGCGGGATGGTGACGAAGATCGAGGCGGGGAAGATTGCCCTCGCCTCCGGCTGCAACATGGTCATCACCTCGGGGAAGGTGTTCCACCCGCTCAAAGCGCTGGGCGACGGTACGGCTTGTACATGGTTCCTGGCGCCCTCGGATCCCGTCACGGCGCGCAAGCGGTGGATTGCAGGGCAGCTCGAGCCTAAGGGCGTGGTGGTGGTCGACGCCGGCGCGGAGAAAGCGCTTTCTGCGGGAAAAAGCCTGCTGCCGGCGGGCGTGACGAGGGTCGAGGGAAGTTTCGAGCGCGGTGACGCCGTCGTCATTCGAAATACGGGCGGCGGGGAGATCGGCCGCGGGCTGGTGGCATATGCGACGGCCGAGGCTCACCTGATCATCGGCAAGAAATCGAGCGAGATCGCCAGTATCCTCGGCCATGCGGGGCGGTCGGCGCTGATCCATCGCGACGACATGGTGCTTAACCGAGGCTAGCGCGGCCAGCGTGGCAGCATGGCATCGGCAGTGCGAGCGCCATGGATATTCACGACGTTTCGAGGGTATACTTCGCCACGAAATTCTGAGGAGACGTTCATGCGTGTTTTCACGGCCCTTGTTGTGCTGTTGCTCCAGGTCGGTACCGCTGTTGCTCAGGGCTACCCATCCGGCCCGGTGACGATGATCATACCGTTCGCGGCGGGCGGCCCGACGGATGTTCTCGGCCGCATCGTGGCCGAGAACATGTCGAAGTCGCTCGGGCAATCGGTTGTGGTGGAGAACGTCGGCGGCGCGGGCGGCATGATCGGCAGCAGCCGCGTCGCCAAGGCGAAGCCCGACGGCATGACCATCATGATCGGCACCGTGGGAACCCACGCGCAAAACCAAACGCTGTACGCAAAGCCGCAGTATGACGCCGTGGCGGACTTCACGCCCGTCGCGCTCATTGCGGAGGTGCCCCTGGTGCTGCTTACGAAGAAGGCGCTGCCCGCGAACAACCTGCAGGAGTTCATCGCCTATGCACGTCAGAACCAAAGCAGCATGAATTTCGCGTCGGCCGGGAATGGCTCTGCGGTGCACCTGGGCTGCGTGATGTTGAACATGACGATAGGCGTCAACACCGCGCACGTTCCCTACCGCGGGTCCGGGCCCGCCATGAATGACCTCATCAGCGGTCAGGTCGACTATTTCTGCGACACCGTCTCCGGTGCCGTGCCGCAGGTGCAAGCGAACACGGTCAAGGCTCTCGCGTACTTCGGGAAGACGCGCTCCCCTGCATTGCCTGACCTTCCCACGGCGCAGGAACAGGGCCTTGCGGGCTTCGAAGCCTACACGTGGAACGCGATCTTCGCGCCCAAGGGCACGCCGCCCGAGATCGTCAAAAAGCTCAATGACGTCGCGGTGGCGGCGATGGAGGACGGGGGCGTGAAGGCGCGTCTTGGCGCGCTCGGAGCGCAGATTGTAGCGCCGGAGAGGCGCACCCCTGACTATCTCGCAGGTTTCGTAAAGGGCGAGATCGAGAAGTGGGCCGGGCCCATCAAGCAGAGCGGCGCCCGCGTCGAATAGCGGCTCCTCACCGAGCGATCGCCTGCCGCGCCAGTACGCGCTGCCACTTTGCCATCTCGCGCACAACGAGGGCACGGAGCGCCTGGGGCGTGCGCTCGGATGCGTCGGGAATTTCGCCGCCCATGTCGACGAGGCTCTTACGCGTTGCAGCGTCATCCAGTGCCACGGACAGCGCCTCGTTCAAGCGGTCGAGGATAGGACCGGGCGTATGTTTGGGCGCGAAAATGGCTGTCCATGATTCGCCCTGGAACTCCGGAAGGCCGGCTTCCCCGGCAGTCGGAGTGTCCGGCAGCGACGCGCTGCGCCGAGGCGATGTCACGGCAAATGCCTGCACCGCGTCCGACTTGATCTGCGGGACCACGGTGACGATCTGGTCGCACATGATATCCACGTCACCTGCCAGCATGGCGCGCATCGCTGGGCCAGTGCCGTTGAACGCCACAAGGCTCGGCTTGATGCCCGCAAGCGCGCTGAACTGCGCGCAGAAGGAGTGCGAGACAGACCCCAGGCCAGCGTGGCCCATCCGCAATGGATTCCTCCTGGCGAGCGCGATGAGTTTCTGAAGGCTGTCGGCTTCGAGCCCCTTGCGGCCTACGAGCACCACAGGCATGCCGACCACCTTACCCACCGGCTCGAAATCGAACGCGGGATCATAGCCAGGATTGGCGAAAACGCCCGTCGTGGCAGCATGCGTGCCGAGATGGCCGACGACCAGGGAATAGCCATCGGCAGCCGCCCGCTTCGTCCTTATGGAAGCTGTCCGCCCGCCCGAGCCGGAGATATTCTCGACAATCACAGGTTGCCCAAGACTGAGAGCCATACTCTGGGCGATGCCGCGAGCGATGATATCAGTCGGCCCGCCGGCCGCAAAAGGTACAACAAGGCTTATCGGTCGCGCAGGAAACTCAGGCTCGGCACAGAATGCCGACGCGACATGAAAAAGCTGTGCGACCAGCGCTAGCAGGACGAAAGTTGCCGAGCGGACGCGTTGCATTTCTCATTCCCCGAAAAGCAAATGCACTCTAACTAACAAAGATTATCAAGATCTGCATCCGGACAGTACACTTCACACTACTGTCGTAGATTAACCGCCATTTCACATTCTCTTGTCATTATCCGGATACCTCGCATTGTCGGTCGCGTGTTGGGATCCGTCTCCGTGCTTGCTGCTCTCTTATCCCGGAGGACGGTTCGTTCCGCAGGGCTTTTCGCCTTCGGACTGATATTGAGCGCCGGCATCCTCGTTGCGAACCGCGTTACACTGGAAGGTACGCGCGAGAGCACCGTCAAGTCGGTCGAGGCCAACGTAACCAGCCAAAGCATCGTTCTTGCAGAAGAGGTGGACCGCTCGTTCAAGGCATTGGACCTCGCCTTGTCGATCGTATCGGACCGCATTGCCCGTTACGAAATCAATGACGGATCGGCGCTCACGCGCAAGCTCGCCAATTTCGAGATGCATCATTGGTTGCGTGACCGCAGTGCCGGCATGCCGCACGTCGACGCCATCACCATCATCAATGACCGCGGCAAACTCATTAATTTTTCGCGTTTCTGGCCCATACCACAGGTCGACGTCTCGGACCGAGACTATTTCAAAGCACTCAAGGACGACGCCCAGCTCGAGACTTTCGTGAGCATGCCGGTTGAGAACCGTGGCAGCGGCACCTGGACGATCTATCTTGCACGCCGCCTCAATACGCCCGACGGGGAATTCATGGGGCTTGTATTGGGCGCAATCTCGCTGCGCTACTTCGAGGGCTACTTCAAGTCGATCTCGATCCAGGAGGGCAGCGCGGCGGCACTCGTGCGCGAAGACGGGTTGCTCCTGGCGCACTACCCCCAAACCCACAATATCGGGCGGAATGTGCCATTTGAGATAAGACCAGCATCCGGCGAGCAGCCGAAACCGCACCTGATGCACATGAAACGACTGCTGGACGGCAAGGACGCCATCGTCTCCGTGCGTCCGCTTCCTCACTATCCACTGCATATCGTGGTGAGCCAGACCGAGCATGCAGCGCTGCGCGACTGGTGGGCCCTGGCGCAATTTTCGAACATGGCAGCAAACGGCAGCGCGCTCCTCATCCTGCTGCTGGTGGGTGCAGCCTTCTTTTGGTGGCGCAAGCAGGAAGTTTTCAACCAGGAGCTTGAGGAGAAGAACATCCGCTTCGACATGGCGCTGGCGAACATGGGATCGGGGCTGTGCATGTTCGACAAGGAAAAGCGCCTCGTCGTATGCAACGAGCGGTTTGCACAAATCTATCAGCTACCACCTGAGCTGTTGCAGCGAGGAACGCCGCTTGTCGCACTACTCAATCACCGCAGGATAAGGGGCATCAGCAAGCGCACCGACCTGACCGAGAAAATCGAGGCCGAACTCGATGCGATGCGTGACAACTCCAGAACCGCATCGGTGGTCATCGATGAGTTGGCTGACGGACGCGTCATCAGCATTACGCGACAGCCCATGCCACACGGGGGCTGGGTATCAACGCACGAGGACATCACCGAGCGGCGCAAATCCGAGGAGCGTATCCTACACATGGCGCGTCACGACGCGTTGACGGATCTGCCCAACCGCACGCTTCTGCGCGAGCGACTGGCGTTGGCGCTGAAAGGCAGTGAACGCACGGGGCGCCAGATCGCGGTGTTGATGCTCGATCTCGACCGGTTCAAGGAAGTGAACGACACGCTTGGGCACCCGGTGGGCGATGAACTTTTGAAAGGCGTGGCGGCGCGGCTCAAGGAATGCGTGCGCGAGACGGCGCTCATCGCCAGGCTTGGCGGCGACGAATTCGCGATCATCGAAGAGGTCGGCGACCCGCTGAAGGATGCGATTGCTCTTGCAGAAAGAATTCGTGCGACGCTTGCCACGCCCTTCATTCTCGGTGACCACCAGGTGCAGATCGGATCGAGCATTGGCATCGCCATTGGTCCGCAGGACGGCCAAGAGCCGGACGACCTCGTAAAGAACAGCGATCTGGCCCTCTATCGCGCCAAGAGCGAGGGGCGCGGAGGACACTGCTTCTTCGAGCCGGAAATGGATCGCCGCATGCAGGCCCGGCGCGACATGGAGCGCGCGCTGCGTCAAGCGCTCGGCAACGACGAGTTCAGCCTTCATTTCCAGCCCATCGTCAATCTCAAGAGCAACGAGGTGACGAGTTGCGAGGCGCTGTTGCGCTGGCACGAGGCCACGGCGGGATGGATCCCGCCATCAGCCTTCATCGGCCTTGCAGAGGAAACGGGGCTTATCGGACCCATTGGCGAATGGGTGGTGCGCCGCGCGTGCCAGACTGCGGCGGGATGGCCGGAGCATGTGAGCGTCGCCGTCAACATCTCGGCGACGCAATTCAAGGGCATGGGCCTCGTGCCTGTAGTTATCAGTGCGTTGGCGCAATCGGGCCTCGCTCCGCACCGGCTCGAGATCGAAATCACGGAATCGGTCCTGATGGAAGAGAACGAGGCAGCTTTCGCCACGTTGCGGCAGCTGCATGCGATGGGCGTACGCATCTCCCTCGACGATTTCGGCACGGGATGCTCGTCGCTCAGTCACCTGCGTCGCTTCACATTCGACAAGATCAAGATCGACCGCAGCTTTGTGACGGAACTCGACGGCGAGACCTCGACCTCGCGCGCCATCGTGCGGTCGCTGATCCAACTGGCCGACAGCCTCGGCAAGCACACCACGGCAGAGGGCGTCGAAACGCAGGAACTCGCCGATCTCGTGCGGCAGATGGGATGCACGGAGATGCAGGGCTTCTTCTTCAGCCCGCCAGTGCCGGCAGCCGAGATCATGACGCTGATCGGGACGCGGCCCGCAGTGCAGGACGCAGCATGAGGCGCTAGCCGGCCCGGGCCTTCCGGTCATCGACTGCCGGTCTCGCTCCCAGCCGAAGACGGAGCGATCGTCGAAATCCACGGAAGCGGCACGCTCCGCGGCAAGAAAGCCATCGAAGGATGGGCCAGACGCCACCGTTTCCAATGCGCGCGCTTGCGCATCCAGGCGGCGAAGGGCTTCCATCGCCTCGGTTTCGCCAGCCTTGCCTTGGCCACGGCCGACATCAACACCCCAATGGTTTCGTCGTAGACCTCGAGCGGAACGGGAAACGGATGGCGGTCCTTGCCGCCGTGCGCCAGCGCCGACCGCTCAAACGGTCGGGGGCCCTGCCCTGGCCCACGCCGAAACACAGGCTTGCGGATGCGCAGCCCGTGCGGCTCTGGCCTTCGGGCCGCATCCGCTTTATGAGCACGAGGACGAGCGGGCGAAGGCCCCAATGCGAGCCAGAGGAGCAAGCGCGTGAGCACCGGAGCATTATCCCACATCAAGGTTCTCGATCTGTCTCGGGTGCTGGCCGGCCCGTGGTGCGCGCAAAACCTTGCCGATCTCGGTGCCGAAGTGATCAAGGTCGAGCGGCCGAAAACGGGCGATGATACGCGCGCCTGGGGGCCGCCGTGGCTGAAGGACGAGAACGGACAGCCGGCCAAGGATTCGAGCTACTATTCCTCGACGAACCGGGGGAAGAAATCGATCACGGTGAACCTGGCCGATCCCAAGGGCCAGGCGCTGATCCGCGAGCTTGCCAAGCGCGCCGATGTGCTGATCGAGAACTACAAGGTGGGCGACCTTGCCCGCTACGGACTGGACTATGCCAGCATCTCGAAGATCAACCCCGGCATCGTCTTCTGCTCGGTGACAGGCTACGGGCAGTCGGGGCCATACGCGGAGAAGCCCGGCTACGATTTCGTCTTCCAAGGCCTCGGTGGTCTCATGAGCATTACCGGCGAGCGTGACGACCGGCCGGGCGGAGGCCCGCAGAAAGTGGGGGTCGCAGTCGCCGATGTCGTGACCGGCATGTACGCCACCGTCGCGATCCTTGCTGCGCTGCACGCGCGCACGCAGACGGGCAAGGGCCAGTACGTCGACATGGCACTGCTCGACTGCCTGATCGCCCTTGGCGGCAATCAGGCCGTGAGCTATCTCGTGACGGGGAAGTCGCCTCCGCGGATGGGCAACGAGCATCAGAGCCTCGTGCCCTACCAGGTGTTTCCGACGTCGGATGGCCACGTCATCATCGCGGTCGGAAACGATACGCAGTGGCAGCGCTTTTGCGAGGCGATTGAGCGGCCGGATCTCGCCCAGTCGGAGCGCTGGAAGAAGGTGACGAACCGCGTCGTCGGACGGGCGGAACTCATTCCTGACCTGGCGCGGACCATGCTCACGCGGACAACGGCGGAGTGGGTTGCGCGCATCGAGGAGAAGGGCGTTCCTTGCGGACCCATCAACGACTACGAGAACGTGTTCAAGGATCCGCAGGTGGTGCACCGCGGCATGCGCATCGAGCAGGTACGCTCGGACGGCGTTCGAATTCCCGGTGTCGCAAGCCCGCTGCGCCTCACGGGCACGCCGGTGACGTACAACCAGCCGCCTCCGGCGCTGGGAGAACATACGCAGGAGGTGCTGGGCGGCCTGCTCGGCAAATCCGATGAAGAGATCGCAGCACTGCGCGCCGCCGGCGTCATCTGAAATTGCGCGACATTAGCTTTTGATTAAGCGTAATCGCGGGAAACGCGCGCAGTTTTCCGCGATTTGTATTATTCTGGAGACGCGGAAACTCGTCTCGGCGGCTTACCGTCCGTGACCGAACTCAATGTCTTGGAGGGTGTGATGCGTGCGCTGCGGATGCTTCTGGCGGCTTTCGGCCTCGCGGTGGTTGCGGCCGCTGCGGCGACACCGGCTTCGGCCGGCGGTTGGGGCTGGGACGATGGCTACTACGGCGAGCGCGTGGTACATCACCACGTCTACCTGCCGCCGCGCTATGTGCACGTCTACCACGTGCATGCGCCGGCCCGCCGCTATGTGCACGTGATCGGCTACGAGCATGCCGGTTACCACGCCTACCGCTATGCCCGCCCCTATCACCACGGCATCTACTGGGCGGCGCCCTACTACCGCAGCTACTACCCCGTGCGCGCCATGTATCCGCGCGCCCACCATCGCCATCGTCACTTCAAGTGACGATGCGGAGATGCCGCCACCGAAGCGGCATCCCCCTCAGCGGGTGAGGACGACGAAGTCGGTGCCGGAAACGCGCATCTCGTGACTTGTGCCCTCGTCCGAGATGATGAGCGAGGCGCCGGGGCCCAGCATATCGCAGATGCGGGTGCGGGCCGCTTCGGGGATCTCGATGCGGTCGAGCGCCTCCGACGCGTTCGATGCGGGTCCCTGCAGGGCAGACGTTACGACGGGCTGCGGCGGCTCCGGCTGAGGCTGGCCGCGCCGTGACAGGCGGCGGCGATCCTGCGGCTCGATCTGCGGCGGGGCGCCATCGTTCATGATGGTGACGACGCTCCAGCGCATCTCTCCCGCCTCGCCTTTTTGCTCCAGCGCCGTGAAGACGTGCGTTCCGATGCGCTTGTCCGTGTCCTTCACGGTGGCAGGCGCATCGAACAGCGGGCTGAAGCCGTGACGGACGAAGACCCGTCCCTCGGCCTTGCTCACGAACACCGACACGGGAAGCTTCTGCAGTTCGGCACGACGCCAGGCGGTGATGGAGCCGATGCGCGCCAGCATGACGCCGCTCTCGTGATCCTTGGTGATGGCTGCGGCGATCGCCTTCGCCTTCTCGGCCGGGTCGTCGATCTGCTCGGGGGCAACCACAGGCACTGGCTTATGGGCAAAAAGAGCCGCGTGCGAGATTTCAACTGGCGCCGCCTCGCCATGCATGACGATCACACGGCCACCCAGCTTCGTCATCTGGAAGAGTTGCGGGGCGAATGCCGGAGGCAGACGGACGCAGCCGTGCGAGGCTGGCCGGCCCGTCACCACCCCCTGGTGCAAGGCCACGCCCGACATCGTCAGCCGCTGCATGTAGGGCATCGGCGCGCCACCGTAGATATTGGAGAAGTGGCGCACGCTCTTTTCGAGGATGGCGAACACACCCGTGGGAGTGGGATAGCCGCCAGTGCCCGTCGAGACCGTGCTGGTCTCCACAAGGCCATCCTTGTCGTAGACCCAAAGCCTCTGAGAGCCGATCGACACGATGATCTGCACGGGGCCGGCAGGCACCTTGGCGAGCTGTTGGGGTTTCGGCTCTGGCTGGGCATAGCGACGGCGATAGGCTGCGGCGGCGTCGCCTGCATCCAGCAGGGAGCCAGCGGCTACAGATCCTGCACCCCAGATGAAGCCGCGCCTCGTGGTCCGCATTTGCCCCTCCGCAAATCAGATCGGGGGATAAATGCCACGCGCAGCACCGCCATGCCAAGCCTTCAGGCGCTGGCTCGGGTCCAAGTGGTGCCGCCAAGTCACGCGGTGAGGGCGGTCACTCCGGCTTGCGCATCTGGATGAGGTGCACGTCCAGCGCCTTCTGCCGGAAGCCTGCCTCGCAATAGGCGAGGTAATACTCCCACATGCGCTTGAAGCGCAGGTCGAAGCCCATCGGCTCGATGCGCGGCCAGGCGGCCAGGAAGCGCAGGCGCCAATCCTTGAGGGTCTCGGCATAGCCAGTGCCGAAGGCCATGCTGCGGCCCACCGAGAGGCCGGCCGACAAGGCCTGCGCCTGCAAGATCTCTCGCGTGGGCAGCATGCCACCGGGAAAGATGTAGCGCTGGATGAAATCCGGGTTGCGACGGTAGTAGTCGTAACGGTCCGCCTCGATGGTGATGGCCTGGATGACGGCGACGCCGCCGGGCCTCAAACGCTCATACAGCTTGGTGAAATAGAGAGGCCAGTAGGCCTCTCCCACGGCCTCGACCATCTCGATCGATACGATGCGGTCGAAACTGCCACCGGCATCGCGATAGTCCTCGAGGCGGACGTCCCAGCCTCCGGAGGGTGCGGCTGCTGCAAGCCTCTGCTTCGCCCAGGCCTGCTGCTCGTGCGACAACGTCAGGCCCGTCACATGATGGCCGCGCCGCACCAGGGTTTCCATAACGCAGCCCCAGCCGCAGCCGACTTCGAGCACGCGCGAGGGCGTCGACAGTTCGAGAAGGTCGCACACGGCGTCGATCTTCGCCGTCTGCGCCCCTTCGAGCGAGACGCCTTCGTGCGCGTAGATGCCGGAGGAATAGTTCATTCCGGCATCGAGCCATTCAGCGTAGAAGGCATTGCCGAGATCGTAGTGGGCCGCGATGTTGCGGCGGCTGTTGCGGCGGGTGTTGGCATGGCTCGCATGATGAAGGCGATCGAGCAGGCGCGCCATAATCGTCCCTTCGGAGGACTGCGTGAGCGCATCGCGATTGGCCGCGAGCCATTCCATCAACCGTGGCAGATCCGGCGAGGACCAGTGGCCGCGCATGTAGCCCTCGGCGAGGCCATTGCTGCCGCGCACGAGTGCCTGCCACAAGGCCTGCCAGGTTGCGATCGATAATGTCGCCTCCACGCCCGCCCCTGAGCCTACTTGCTGGATGTGCTCCCCGTTCGGCAAGTTCACCACGAGGCGCCCGGCCTGGGCCGGCGCCATGAGCCGGAGCAACCGGCGTACGAGAATGCCATGGAGAAAGCCCGCGCGGCGGGATTGCCGGAGGCCCGGCAGCGTAGACAGTTCACTCGACATCGATGTTTTTCCCACGGGCGCGAACCGGCCCGACTGTGATTGGCGTCGGCGGAGGTGGCGGACGCCTGACAAGCTTGATGCCCTTGAGCCAGATGAACAGTGCTTCCCAATGAATGGCGCCGACCACTTTCATCGCAACGAGGGGATGCGTGAAGAACACGCGCAGAAGCCCGGGACTGCTGAGGGCGCTGCGCCGCGCGGAAAGCGACGTGAGGATCAGAGGTCCTTCGGCGTCGTTTCCCGTAATGGCAACAGAGAGTGTCTCGGCAGGCCGCGTCACGGTGAAAGTGTACGTCATGTCCATCGGCAGGAACGGAGACACGTAGAAACGCTTGTCGCTGTGCTGTCGGATCGCATCGTCGGGGGTGGCATTTGCTGCAACAGGCATCACATAGCTGTGACGCTGGCCGAACGTGTTGTGCACTTCGTAGACGATGGCGAGCAGCGCATCGTCTGCGCGGTAGCAGAAATAGACGCTCAGCGGGTTGAAGACGTAGCCCAGGATGCGCGGCATCGTCAGCAGGAAAATCCGGGGGCCTGCCCCCAACTCCACGCCAGCTTCGCGGCAGTAGCGGACAATGACATCGCGTGGGTTGCCACCATCACCTTCGCCGTGATCCACGCCGCGTATGCTGAACAAATTCCAGCGGTCAAATGAGAGAAGACGCGGGAATGCCGGCGCCTCTCGCGCGACAGGCAGCTCCACGAACAACCAGTAGGCGCGATAGATGAGGTTGTGCGGCCGGGGCCGAAGCCGGCGGTGCACGACTTTACCCGTATAAATGCCTTGCTGCGGTTTCACGCCACGAGCTCTCGAGGTGCGACATTGCGCACGTCTCGCACATGAATGCGGCCGGATTCGTTGGCGACGGTCCATGGCCGGCGACCACCACCCAGTTGCTCAGCAACGGCCAGGCCCGACTGGAGGCCATCCTCGTGGAAGCCGGCGC
>JBDHTJ010000014.1:0-45184 GCA_039808585.1 Hyphomicrobiaceae bacterium
GCAGCACGTACTGGAAAAGGTGCAGGCCGCCGCCACGAAGACGATGAAGCCGAGCGTCTGAGCGAGACGCGGTTAACGCATCCCGAATCTTGAAAAGCCCCGGATTTCCGGGGCTTTTTTAATTTCCGAATTAAAGATATTGCATTTCTCTGCGCATTTACAACCTCAGGAGACGCAACGTCCGTACCCGCACCTTCCCTCTTTGCCCACTGTCCTACCAGGGAGAATCCTGACCAGCGGCAGACCTTCCAGAAAGCCCGCCGCTTCCGACATGCATGCGCATCATTAATCCCGCAAATTTTTATAAGATAGAGTGATCCAGCTTCGAGAGATAAATAAAGCTGCAACAGGTCAGATATTTTACAAGAACACTAAAACTGATTTTAAAAAGTAACGAACTTTGAACGCGAGCTCGGTTATCTGAAACCGCTGTCCGATACGGGACCTGGGAAATCTTTCGCGTTATTCGACCGGAGCGTCCAGAAAATGCGCATCTCCGCACTATCAAAGATTATGGGATTTCTCCTTGTTGCGGCATTTCTCGCTGTTGCCGGAGCAAGCTGGATCGCGCTTCGCGAGCTGAAGGTCAATGGCCCGGTCTATGACCGCATCATGCTGGGCAAGGATCTCGTCGCCGATATCCTTCCCCCGCCCGTGAACGTCATCGAGGCCTATCTCGAGGTGACGCTTCTTTCAAAGGACCCGAGCGCCCTTAAGGAGCGCCAGCCGCACCTTGAAAAGCTCCGCAAGGAATACTTCGAGCGCTATGAGCACTGGAACAAGCAGGATCTGCCTTCCGTGCTACGCGATGCCCTGCTCGAAACCTCCCACAAGCCGGCGGTTGCATTCTGGGAGGATATCCAAAACAAATACATTCCGGCGCTCGAAAAGTTCAACGCCTTCGAGTTCTCGTCAGTCTACAAGGACCTGACCAAGCACTACATCGCCCATCGCAAAGGTATCGATGAGGTCGTCGCGCTCGCCAACCGTCTCAACACCGAGATCGAGGAGGCCGCGGCCAAGAAGGAGAAGAGCTTCAGCATCGTGATGTTGGGCGCAGCCGCAGGCGGCGTGCTGTTCGTGATCCTTTGCATGGCCGGCATCGCTCTTCGCCTGGTAAACCCCATGCTCGCGCTGCAGTCCGCGATGGCGCGCCTGGCCCAGGGTGACAACGCCGCCGAGGTTCCCGGTGCAAGCCGTAGGGACGAACTTGGCCAGATGGCCGCTGCCGTCGCCGTATTCCGCGAGGCCGCAATCCAGAAAGAGCGCTTCGAAGCAGAAGCAGAAAAGCACCGGCAGGACATCGAGGCCGAACGCGCCCAGCGCGAGCGCGAGCGCGAGCAGGAAACCGCACAGGCCCAGGCCACCATTTCCGCGCTGGCCGGCGGCCTCGCCGGTCTCGCCCGGGGGGACTTGCTCACCCGTATCGATACGCCCATGGCGCCGAACGCCGAGCAGCTGCGCCAGGACTTCAACAACGCCGTCGCCAAGCTGCGCGAGATCATGGTGGGTGTGGTGGAAGGCGCCTCCGTCATCCGCTCCGGCTCAGACGAGATCGCGGCTGGCGCCGACGACCTGTCGCGGCGCACCGAGCAGCAGGCTGCAAGCCTCGAGGAAACGGCAGCCGCGCTCGACGAGATTGCGGCCACCGTCAAGAAGTCGGCGGAAGGCGCCGCACACGCCCGCGAGGTCGTGGCCATCGCCCGCCAGGATGCCGAGAAAACAGGAGACGTCGTCCGCCGCACGGTCGATGCAATGGGCAACATCTCCAAGTCGTCGCATCAGATCAGCCAGATCATCGGCGTCATCGACGAAATCGCCTTCCAGACGAACCTTCTCGCATTGAACGCGGGCGTCGAGGCGGCACGCGCCGGCGAAGCAGGACGCGGCTTCGCGGTCGTAGCTTCCGAAGTGCGCGCACTCGCACAACGGTCTGCAAGTGCCGCCAAGGAGATCAAGGGTCTCATCTCCACGTCGACCACGCAGGTCGCCGAGGGCGTCGATCTTGTCGACGAGACCGGCAAGGCGCTCGAGCGCATCCTGAAGCAGGTGATCGAGATCAATGGCGTCGTCGCCGCCATCGCGTCCGGTGCTCAGGAGCAGGCCACAGGCCTCACCGAGGTGAGCCGCGCAATGAACCAGATGGACGAGGTGACACAGCAGAACGCCTCGCTCGTCGAAGAAACCACCACCGCAAGCCATTCTCTGGCACGCGAGATGGGCGGCCTCCTGGCGCGCATCAGCCAGTTCGAGGTTGGCGTCGACGTCACCAATACGGCCGCGAACGCAAAGCGGGCCTCGAAAGGCGCTAAACCGACGTCGCCCATGGCGCCGGCCCCGGCCCTCAAGACCGTTGGCAAGGGCAGCGCCGCCGTGAAAAAGCCAGCCCCTCGGGCCGAAGAAGAGGGATGGGAGAATTTCTAAACGTTTCTACCGTACACTCGTGTTGGAACCGGATCTGCCGGCGCGTGATGCCGGCAGATTGCAAAACCGGAGTATTGCGTAATGAATGCGAACGCGAAGTCGGGCGCAGCGCCCAAGCGTGAATTGATTGCTTTTCGTATCGGCAACCAGGAATTCTGCGTCGATGTGATGTCGGTCCGCGAGATCCGCGGCTGGACCATGGCGACGCCACTGCCGCAAGCACCGGAGTTCGTGCGCGGCGTGATCAACCTGCGCGGCACCGTCCTTCCCATCGTCGATCTGGCCTCGCGCCTGGGCTATGCCCCGGCTGAGCCGACGGCCCGCCACGCCATCATGGTGGCCCAGTCCGGTCACCAGATCGCAGGCCTTCTGGTCGAAGGCGTTTCAGACATCTTCACCGTGTCCGAGGATGAGATCCAGCCCACTCCGGATGTGGCTTCCGAGATGGCCAAGCGCTTCGTGCGCGGCGTGATCGCCCTCGAGGGCCGCCTCATCAGCATCATCGCCATCGAGGCCGTCCTTCCGCCCCCGGAAAAGGCAGCCGCCTGATCGCTGGTGGCAGCCTTCCATTAAGCAGGTCATGCGCCTGTCCGAGGGCCGCACCCACATTGCTGCTATAATCCCTGCGCAGGCTTGCTGCTCGCGTTGGATCAGCAGCGCGGCGATCCATCAGGAGTTTTGCATGCGGAAGATGGCGGTCGGCCTCGTCGCGTTGGCTGTGCTCCCCCTGGGCGCAAGTGCCCAGGATAAGGCCGACACCTACGAGCAACCTTGTGCCGCGCAATACAACAAGGCGCTCTACCCCGATTTGAACCGGCTGGCGCCGCCCGAAGCTCCGGCCGCCACCCGCAGCGCATTACGAGCCGTGGTCGTGCGCACACTCACCTGGAAGCCGGGCGAGTTGATCAAGGTCTGTTTCCGCTCCGGCACCCAGGCCGCACGCGAGCGCGTGGCGAAACACGCCTCCGAGTGGATGCGCTATGCCAACGTGAAGCTCGAATTCGGAGAACCTGGAAACTTGCGCACGTGCAAGGGCGACAATCACGAGGGGATCAAGGTCGATTTCATCGATGCCGGCCCCAAGTCGGGCTTCTGGTCAGCGCTGGGCACTTTGAGCCGCAAGGACGAACACTCGCTGAACCTGAGCTTCCTCGGCCGCGACAAGCTTCCCGTCAACCGCGATGGGCAATCGATGCCTGAAGCGGAAGCCCGCCGCCTCATTCTACACGAGTTCGGCCACGCGCTCGGTCTATTGCACGAGCATCAGAGCCCGAAGGCCAATTGCGGCGATGAATACTACGAGGAAGCCGTGATGGCCTATGGCGCGCTACGCGGATGGCCCCGCGAGCAAACCATTCGCAACTTCAAGCAGTACAGCGAGGCGCCTGAGCTGAACACCAGCGAGGTCGATCGCAAGTCGATCATGCACTACAGCCTGCCACCCTGGCTGTTCAAGTCGGGAGAAAAAAGCGCCTGCTTCGTGCAGACCAACTTCGAGATCTCCGAGCGCGACAAGGAGTTCATGGCACGGGTCTATCCCACCGGCGCCGGCAATCGCCCTGTAGCCTCTGCGGGCTCTGCCGGTGCGGCATCTCCAACCGTGACGCGCAGCGCAGCGGCAGCCGTCGACCCCGCGACGGAATATGCTGCACTGCTAAAGAAGTCAGGCCTGCCGCAGAGCCGGATCGACGAACTGGTCGCCGAGTTCAAGGCTGGCACAAAGTAGCACGCACCGCTGCGGACGAGTGCAATCGCCTCCCCCGCGCGTCCAATTGCGCTACTCGGCCGCGTCCATGACCTCGCGCTCGAGGTCGGGCGGCAGCTGCACGTTGACGCCATCGTCGAGCATCCCCAGCGCATGCAGATAGACCGCCAGCAGCGAATCTTCCTCCTGCCGCTCCGTCTGGCTCTTCTTCCTGAGCGAGATCACCTTGCGCAGTATCTTCACGTCGAAGCCGACGCCCTTGGCTTCCAGGTACTTGTCGCGGATATCGCCGGCGAGTGCCTTCTTCTCTTCCTCGAGACGCTCGATCTGCTCGATGAGCTGGCGCAGCTGCTTCTGCGCGGAAACCTGAAGCGATGTCATGTCTTACCCCACTGGCATTGCGATTGACGCGAGACGGACCGGCACCCTTGGCCCCACGGCCGGCAGCCGCCTGGGCCAGAAAGCTAGTGCAGCGCACCTGACGCTTGGTCCCCGCCTGCGGCTCGCGTCGCAACCAAGCGTCAGGTGCAAAAGCTGCACTAGAAACATATTGGATCTAGTGTTCCTTATGGCTCCGACATTTGCTCTCGAACGTTCCGAAACGGGTAGCAAATGTCGGAGCCGGAACACTAGTGCGCGGCACGTGGCCGGCAAAGTACGCACTACAATCCATCCAGAGCTTTCTCGCTCAGGTGGACAACTTCTCGATTTCGCTAGGAATGATTCGCGGCTGCCACGTGGCGCATTCAAGGCTTGCGGGCAAGCGCGTGGCTTTGCACGCCACGCCCCGACAGCAGGGGGCGCTTGGAGGAGATCGTGCCGGCATTCACACCAGACCAGCCGATCTCGCCGGAAAGGCGCCCATACTCGATCTTCGGACAACGGTTCATCACCACCTGAAGGCCCGCCGCCTCCGCTTCCCGCGCAGCCTCGTCGTTGCGCACCGACAACTGCATCCAGATCACCTTCAGGCGCAGCTTGTCCTTCAAGGCGATCGCTTCACGCGTCACCGCGAGTGCGGCCTCCGAGTTACGGAAGATGTCGATCATGTCCACGGCGCCTTCGAGGTCGGTGAGCGACGCCACCACCGGCTGCTTCAGGATCTCCTGTCCCTTGAGGGCCGGATTGACGGGGATCACCTTGTAACCCTTGCCGAGCAGGTACTTCATCGCGAAGTAGCTAGGCCTGTTCGGCGTGGCAGAAGCGCCCACCATCGCAATCACCGGACAGGAGGAAAGCACCCCCGCAATGTATTCGTCGCTGTAGCTGTCGTGGTTCACGGTGTGCGGGAATCTCGAAGTGGTATTGCGTTCGCCGCAGCGGTCGCGTTTCCGGGATCGCCCTTGGCCTCACAACTGGGGCGAGACCCTGTCAGGACTTCGCCCAGTCTGGTGGTCGCTTCTCGATGAAGGCGCCAATGCCTTCCTTCGATTCAGCGTGCATCATGTTCTCGACCATGACAGCCGCCGCATAATCATAGGCCTCCGCCAGCGTCATCTCGATCTGGCGATAGAAGGCTTCCTTGCCCGTCGCGATCGTCACTGGCGGCTTCGACGCAATGAGGCGCCCGTAGGCCTTCGCTTCCTCGAGCACGCTGGCCGCGGGCACGACCTTGTTCACGAGGCCGTACTGGTCCGCATCCTGTGCCGACAGCATTTCACCCAGCAGCAGCATCTCCATGGCACGCTTGCGCGGCACATTGCGGCTCAAGGCAACCATGGGCGTCGAGCAGAACAAGCCGATGTTCACGCCCGGCGTACAGAACTGTGCGTTGTCTGCCGCCACAGCCAGGTCGCAGGACGCCACCAGCTGGCAGCCCGCAGCACTGGCAATGCCCTGCACCGCAGCTATCACGGGCTTGGGATGCGTCACCACCGACCGCATGAGCCGCGCACAGCTCCGCATCAGCCCGTCTGTGTAGGCCCGGCCCTTGTCCGGATCGGACCGCCGCGCGGTGATCTCCTTGAGATCATGACCGGCGCAGAACGCCGGTCCCTTCGCCGCGATCACGATCGCACGCACGCGCTCGTTGCGGGCAGCCGCATCGAGCGCTGATTGCAATGCGGCAAGCATCGCTTCAGAGAGCGCGTTGCGTTTCTCCGGCCGTGCCATCGTCAGGACCAACACGCCGCCCTCGAGCACGCTCTCGATCTCTGCGGGGCCGGCGCCAGCCATCTGCGCCCCGATCGATGCCTTGGAGGTGACGGCTGCCGTCATGACCTGGCTCCTGCTGCTCGTCTTACTGCAGCACTGCGTCGATCTTGTCCCAATACTTCTTGACGAGATCGATGTTGGAGGCGTGCTCGATGGGCTGGGCCGAGCGCAGCGCCTCGTTGAGCTCCTCGAGCATCTGCTTCTTTTCCTTTTCAGGAATCGACTTGTCGGCCGTCACCTCGTCGATCTCCTTCTTGATCGCCGCGCGCGGCTCGGTGAATTGCTTGGACTGCGGGTCGATGCCGGCCATCACCATCGAGATGTTGGCTGCGACGTCGTCGTATTCGCAGAAGCTGGCAAAGCCGTGCTTCTTGGCCACGCCCTCGATGGCCGGATCGACCTTGTCACACGTCGGCGGCGAGGCCTGCACCTTTTCGGCAGCGGCTGCCATATCTTTCTGGGCGGCGATGAAGCCCTCGATCTGCTTGTCCGTCAGCTTGATCTGCTTGACGGGGCTCTGCGCCATCGCCGTGCCGGTCAGCTGGGAGATGGCCACGGCCATTATGGCCACGAGAGCCAGACGAAACAGGTGCTGCATGGATCACGATCCTCAGGTTGCGGTCTCTGCGACACGAGATAAGAAGACAGGGCCTGCATTGCTAATGCTGGGCGATGACAAAAGTTGGACGGGGCCTCCATGTCAACAGATGCTTTGACGACGCAAAGCCGCGGTCCGGTACTGGACGCTGCCAGCATCGACGCGCTCATCGCCGAGCACTTCCCCCACGTGCACGGGCCGGAGAAGTCCTTCTTCATCGAAGAAGTCACCGGCCGCTCGGCGACTGTTCGCATGAAATATCGCGACCGGCACGCACGTCCCGGCGGCACCATCTCGGGCCCGGCCATGTTCACGCTGCTCGACATTGCCATCTGGGTTGCCATCATGGCGGCGCTCGGCGAAGCCGGCGTCGATGCCGTAACCACCCACTGCAACATGGAATTCCTGGCCAAGCCGCCGGCACGGGACGTGATCGCGCGGGTCAAGTTGTTGCGCCTCGGCAAGCGGTCGGCGGTGGCGGAATGCCTCCTCGTAAGCGACGGCTCTGAAGAGCTTGTTGCGCATGGCATTGCCGGCTATGCGATCCCTTCCTCCGTGCCGGTAAAATAATACCGTTTCACCGGTAATATTTTACCTCTCGATTAAGGCGCTGATTTAGATAGATTCTTTCGCAGATGTCGGGCGCGATTTCGGTTGACCACGCGGCACATCTCCAACTAGAACCGCGTCACCCATCGCGGGCGGCATGCTGCCCCCGCACACGGAACCGATAAGAGAAGCTCATCACATGAAAACTTACGTCGCCAAGCCCGGCGAGGTGGAGAAGAAGTGGGTGCTGATCGACGGGACCGGCCTCGTCGTCGGCCGCCTCGCCAGCCTCATCGCCATGCGCCTCCGGGGCAAGCACCGCCCCACCTACACGCCACACGTCGACACCGGCGATAACGTGATCGTGATCAACGCCGAGAAGCTCGTCTTCACCGGCAACAAGACCGACGACAAGGTCTACTACCGCCACACCGGTTATCCCGGCGGCATCAAGGCCCGCACCCCGCGCATGATGCTGGAAGGCAAGCATCCCGAGCGCATCCTCGAGCTCGCGGTCACGCGTATGCTCCGGCGCGGCCCCTTGCAAAGCAAGCTCATCCGCAATCTCAAGGTCTACAAAGGCGGCGCTCATCCCCACGAGGCGCAGAAGCCCGAGTTGCTCGACGTGAAGGCGCTCAACTCCAAGAACGTGAGGGCGTGATTACCATGGCTTTGGAAACCAAGACCCTGGAAGACCTGGGCGCTCTCAAGACCGGCGGTGCGGAAGCATCTGCCGCCCCCGTCCACGTGCAGAAGCTCGACAAGCATGGTCGCGCCTACGCTACGGGCAAGCGCAAGAACGCCGTGGCACGCGTTTGGATCAAGCCCGGCGCGGGCAAGATCACCGTCAACGATAAGAGCTTCGAACAGTACTTCGCCCGTCCCGTGCTACAGATGCTGCTCAAGCAGCCGCTGCAGACCGCGAACCGCCTCAGCCAGTTCGACATCATGGCAACCGTCACCGGCGGCGGCTTGTCGGGCCAGGCAGGCGCGGTGCGCCACGGCATCTCCAAGGCGCTCACATACTTCGAGCCGGAGCTGCGCGGTGTTCTCAAGAAAGGCGGCTTCCTCACCCGCGACAGCCGCGTGGTGGAACGCAAGAAGTACGGCCGCATGAAAGCCCGCCGCAGCTTCCAATTCTCGAAGCGCTAAGCGGAACTTTCTTCTTTTTCAAAGTCCGGGGCCGGGGTGTTGCACTCCGGCCCCGGACTTTTTGATTCTGCGTTCCCCACCCATTGAAACAGCACCGGCGCCACCCATCTGCCCGGGGTTGATCCCCCCTTTCTGCCTGCTGGAGCCCTGATCCGCGCATGCCCTCTATGTTCGGAATTGACCTCGTTGCTCTCCTCAACGTCATCGTCATTGACGTTGTTCTGGCCGGCGACAATGCCGTTATCGTCGGCCTGGCCGCCTCCCGCGTTGATCCCGCCATCCGCAACAGGGTGATCTTCTGGGGCATGGCAGCCGCTGTCGGCCTCCGCATCCTGTTTGCCGCCGTCGCGACGCAGCTGCTTGCCATCGTGGGCCTGACACTCGCCGGCGGCATCCTGCTTCTGTGGGTGTGCTGGAAGATGTATCGCGAGCTTACGAAGGGCGCCCACGACTACGACGCGATCGGCAATGGTGCGACGACCGCAGATGGCTCCACGGCCCTTCCAACTCTCACCTTCGGCGCCGCCGTCACGCAGATAACGATTGCCGACGTGTCCATGTCGCTCGACAACGTGCTGGCGGTGGCCGGCGCCGCCAAGGGCTCGACAGAAGTGCTCGTGATAGGCCTTGGGGTAGCCATTCTTCTGATGGCGCTCGCCGCAAACTTCATCGCCAAGCTCCTCGTGCGCTACCCCTGGATTACCTGGATCGGCCTTCTCATCATCGTCGTCGTGGCCGTCGACATGATCTACGACGGCTCGCACGAGGTGGCCTGCACCATGTGGAATGGCCCCTGGTGCTCAGAAGGCCTTATGAGCCTCATCAAGGGCGTTTTCGGCATAAAGGGCTAGAAATAGCTGGCTGCGCCTGTCACGCCATGCATTGACAGGCGCGGCCGTCTTGCGCATATGGTCCCGCATGATGACGATCGTGACCAGATTCCGCCGATGCCAGCTCGGGCGCCCCGTGCGCGTGCGATGACGGCCTGACGCCGCTTCAATCGCATGGCCGCACGTTGTTGCGGCCTTTTTTGTGCCCATTCCGGCCCGCCCGGAGTCTCACGAGCAGGAAATCTCGCCATGACCACGATCACCGCTACGTCCGCCACGTCCTCCAAGTCGAATAAAACAAAGGCAACCGCCCCGACCATCTTCATCGATGGCGAGGCCGGCACCACTGGCCTCGAGATCCGGCGCCGGCTTGCCGGACTGTCCAGCATCGAGGTGCTGAGCATTGCGCCCGAGCTGCGCAAGGACGAGGCCGCGCGCAAGGAGATCATGAAGGCTGCCGAAATTGTAGTCCTTTGCCTGCCTGACGACGCTGCACGGCAAGCCGTAGCCTTGGCGGAATCACTGGGGGCCGATGCACCGCGCATCGTCGATGCCAGCACGGCGCATCGCGTCGCGCCGGACTGGACGTTCGGCTTTGCCGAGATGGACAAGGGGCAGGCCCAGAAGATCGCGGCGGCCAAGCGGGTCACCAATCCGGGCTGCTATCCCACCGGCGCCATTGCCCTGCTGCGCCCGCTCATCGCATCGGGCGTCATCCCCGCGGACATGCCCCTGACCATCAACGCCGTCAGTGGCTACTCGGGCGGCGGCCGCACCATGATCGAGGCCTATGAGGCCGGCACGGCACCTCTGTTCGAAATGTACGGGCTGGGGCTTGAGCACAAGCACGTGCCTGAAATCCTCGAGCGGTCTGGCCTGAAAAAGCGGCCGATCTTCGTGCCCTCCGTCGGCAACTTCAGGCAGGGCATGCTGGTGTGCGTACCTCTCCATCTCGATACGCTGCCAGGCAAGCCGAAGGCGGCCGATCTTGAGGCCACACTGGCTGCCTACTACGAGGGCGCGAAGCTGGTGAAAGTCGTCCCGGCGGGCGATGCAGCCACCAAGGGCGGCCGCATCGATGCTCTCGCGCTCAATGGCACCGACATGCTGGAAGTGCGCGTCTTCGGCAACGAGAAGCACCGTCAGGCCGTGCTCGTGGCGCGCCTCGACAATCTCGGCAAGGGTGCCTCGGGGGCTGCGGTGCAGAACATCGGCTTGATGCTCGGCATCCCGACCTGAGACGCGGTGCTCATGAGCCGCTACGACTTCACCTCTCAGCGCCTGTACGTCACGAGCGATCTCGCTGAAGGTGTAGTCGTGGCAGCGAGCCAGGAACAGGCAAACTATCTCTGCAACGTGCTGCGCCTGCAGGAGGGCGCTGCCGTTCTCCTCTTCAACGGGCGCGACGGCGAGTGGCGGGCCCGCCTTGCTGCCAGGACGAAGCGCAGCCTGTCGCTCCTCATTGAGCAGCAAACGCGCCCGCAGCAGGGCGGCCCCGACATCGACTACCTTTTCGCGCCGCTCAAACGCAGCCGCCTCGACTACATGGTGCAGAAGGCAACCGAGATGGGCGTGAGCCGGCTGCGCCCCGTCATCACGCGCAGGACGGTCGCCGAGCGCGTCAACGTGGAGCGCCTCGAGGCGAATGCGGTCGAAGCCGCTGAGCAATGCGGGATCCTCCGTATTCCAACCGTGCGCGCGCCGGAAAAGCTAGCCGCAGTCCTCCGGGATTGGGACCCAGGCCGCATGCTGGTCTTCTGCGACGAGGACGCAGAAATAAGGGACCCCATGGCCGCATTGGCCGTACACGCGGCGGCAAATGCCCCTTGCCCACCTGTCGCGTTGCTGGTGGGACCCGAAGGCGGCTTCGATCCCGAGGAGAGAGCACAGTTGCTCGCCATGCCATCTGTGGTCCGCCTGTCACTGGGCCCGCGCATCCTGCGGGCCGATACGGCAGCCGTGGCAGCACTTGCTATTGTTAATGTGGCGCTTGGCGACTGGCGACGGTAGGCAGGGGCCATCCAAGAGGCCGCGCATGGGCTGCAACACACGAGCACTTGACCTTTGCGGCCAGTTTGCCCGCTTGTGCGCCCGGGGCCATATCAACTAACAAGAGGGCCGCTACTGCGGGCCCGAGACTGAGGAAACCAATTTATGTCCACACGCGAGGACAGCGCCCCAAGCGCCCCGGTCAGCTCCCGCGATGAGCTCGTTTCATGGATTGCCGACGGCTGTAAGCCCGCCGAGAGCTGGCGCATCGGCACCGAGCACGAGAAGTTCCTGTTCCACACCGATACGCTGGCACCGGTGCCGTATGCCGGTCCGCGCGGGGTCCGCGCCCTCATGGAAGGCCTGATTGCACAGTTCGGCTGGCTGCCGATCATGGAAGGCGACAACATCATTGCGCTGAAGCGTCCCGCGGGCCAAGCGGGTGGAACCGTGTCCTTGGAGCCCGGCGGCCAGTTCGAGCTTTCGGGCGACCCTCTGGCCGACATGCATCAAGTGGCAGACGAGACGCAGCAACACCTCGATCAGTGCCTCACGGTCGGCGGCCCGCTCGGCATCGGCTTCCTGGGCGTCGGCTTCTCACCCGATTGGACGCTGGAAGAAACGCCGCGCATGCCGAAGCTGCGCTATGGCGTGATGACGCGCTACATGCCCCAGGTCGGCAAGCGCGGCCTCGATATGATGTACCGCACCGCCACCATCCAGGTGAACCTCGATTTCGCCAGCGAAGCCGACATGGTGAAGAAGTTCCGGGTCTCGCTCGCCCTGCAGCCCATCGCCACTGCCATCTTTGCCTGCTCGCCATTCACGGAAGGCAAGCCGAACGGCTTCCTTTCACTGCGCAGCGAGGTGTGGCGCGACACCGACCCCAATCGCACCGGCATGCTGCCCTTCGTGTTCGAGCCGGGCATGAGCTTCGAGCGCTACGCCGATTATGCCCTCGATGTGCCGATGTATTTCGTCTATCGCGGCGGCCGCTACATCGATGTGGCCGGCGCCTCCTTCCGCGAGTTCCTCGCAGGCAGGCTTCCGCAGTTGCCGGGTGAGCGCCCGACCCTGGACGACTGGTCGGATCACCTCACTACGCTGTTCCCCGAAGTGCGCATGAAGCGCTTCCTCGAAATGCGCGGCGCCGATGGCGGCCGCTGGCGCCGCATATGTGCCCTGCCGGCGTTCTGGACCGGCCTCCTCTACGATCAGACGGCCCTCGATGCGGCCTGGGATCTCGTCAAAGGCTGGACGGTCGACGAACGCCAGCACCTGCGCAATGGCGTCCCTAGGCAAGGATTGCGGGCACCGTTCAAGAACGGCACGGTCCTCGACGTCGCCAGGCAGGCACTGGCAATCGCACAGGACGGTCTCGCCAGGCGCGCCATTAACAATAAGGCGGGCCAGGATGAACGGATCTACCTGGAGCCGCTTGTGGCCATCCTGAAGGAAGGCATCTCGCCGGCTGAGGAAATCCTCGCCCGTTACAACGGCGCCTGGAACCACTCCACGAAGCCGCTTTACGTCGATTACGCTTTCTGAACCGCCCAGGCTGACGCCGTCGCCACAATTGCGACATTCAGGCGACGTTCATGCGCTCCAGCGTAACCAGACCCCGAAGCCAAACGGCCCTCGGGAGTTGCGCCTCGTGCTCAAAAGATCGCATATCCTGATCATGGCGGCCGGGCTTCTGTTCCTGCCGTTCCTGGTCGGCAATGCGCCATCCGCAGCCGCCGACAGCTCCTGCTCCAACAGCTGTAAGGCCCAATACGGCAGCTGCTATAAGTCCAGCCAGGATCGCGCCAAGTGCCAGTCGCAGTTGCAGCGCTGCCTCGAGGCCTGCATCCGCAAGAAGCGCTGATCTTGGCAGCCAGCGACCCAATTCGACGCTTGGGTTGATGAACGCCTGAAGCATATCCGTAGCGCTCGGTTCGATTCCATCCGGATCGGACCTGTTCTAGCATCCGGAAAACAATTCCGGAGGAAGCCATGCCCCAGGCCTGGAGTGAGATTTCGTATATCTGCCGCAACCGCGTCGCGACCATCACGCTCAATCGCCCGGACAGGCTCAATGCCTGGACCGCCGTCATGGCCGACGAGTTGAAACAGGCGCTCGAGCATGCGCAAGCCGACGCCGAGGTGCGCGCCATCGTAATCACCGGGGCAGGCAAAGGCTTCTGCGCCGGCGCCGATATGGCCAAGCTCTCGTCTGCCGCCCAGGGCAAGGTCGGACTGATCGCCCCCGATGCCTCGGAGGCACAGGGCATAGCCGCAAACTTCGCGCAGAAGTGCAGCTACCTGCTCGGCATTCGCAAACCGATCATCGCAGCCATCAATGGCGCCGTCGCCGGCATCGGGCTCGTCATCGCGACCTTCTGCGACATGCGCTACATGGCAGCCGGCGCAAAGCTCACCACGGCCTTCGCCCGGCGTGGCCTTGTCGCCGAGCACGGCATGGCCTGGTGGCTGCCCAAGCTCATCGGTCCGATGAACGCACTCGACCTGCTCTATTCAGCGCGTCCCGTGACGGCCGAGGAAGCCGAACGCATGGGCCTGGTCCGCGTGTTGCCGGCCGACGGATTTCTAGAGGCCGTGGAGGCAAGGGCCGCAGAGATCGCCAACCTGTCATCGCCCCGCTCGACCGCCATCATCAAGCGCCAAGTCTACGAAGCGCTGTTCCAGAACCTCGCCGAGGCGACCGCCATCGCCAACGCCGAGCAAGACGCGTGTCGCCATACGGATGACTTCAAGGAAGGCGTGCAAAGCTATATGGAAAAGCGCCTGCCGCGCTTCACCGGCAAATGATTTCGAAAGCCGCACCAGTAGCTTAGCTGACGCTGCAAGGGCCTTTTCCGGCTGCGCTGCCCCTCGCCATCTCGACTTTCCCCCGGGGATGGGCTACAGCCGCGCACCCTCGGCGGGGGCTCAACGCGCTTCGCCGTCTGCCCCTGGGCGACAGGGCGCTGGTCTGGAAAACACGATAAATTGCCATGCCAAGCTCTGCGGCGCCTGCCCATAAAGACCACAAACAACCCCACGGCCACGCTCAGCACTTCTGGCCGCTGACGCTCGGCGCGCTTGGCGTTGTCTACGGCGATATCGGCACCAGCCCCATCTACGCCTTCAAGGAGGCGGTCACCGCCGCCGTCGTTGCGCACGGCTCAGCCGCAAAGGCGATATTGCCGGCGGCCCTCGAACCGGCCGTCTTGGGCATCCTGTCCCTCATCATCTGGACCCTGCTGCTGCTGGTCACCGCCAAGTACGTATTCTTGATCCTGCGCGCCGATCTGAATGGAGAGGGCGGCACTTTCGCGTTGATGTCACTGGCCCAATCCGTTGCCCATCGCAGCAAGTACGCAATCACGATCCTTGGAATCGTCGGCACATGCTTCCTCTATGGCGACGCCGCGATCACACCGGCCCTGTCGGTCATCTCGGCAATTGAAGGCATGACGGTCATTTCGCCCGCATTCGGCAATCTCGTTCTGCCCCTGTCAGTCGTCATCCTCGTGGGGCTGTTTGCGATGCAAAGCAGGGGCACTGCAAAGATGGCGGCCTACTTCGGGCCGATCATCGTCGTATGGTTCGTTGCACTGGGCAGCATCGGGCTCGTCTGGATCGTCAAGCAGCCAGCCGTCTTGTTGGCTTTCAATCCGTATTATGGATTGTCCTTCGTTGCGAGCCACGGCGTCATCGGCATGACGGTTCTGGGTCTCGTGTTCCTGGCGGTCACGGGGGCCGAGGCGCTCTACGCCGACCTCGGCCATTTTGGGCGCAGGCCGATCCAAGTCGCGTGGCTCGGTATGGTGCTGCCCGCGTTGACTTTGAACTATTTGGGGCAGGGCGCAGCCGTGCTCTCCAATCCCGAAGCGATCGAGAACCCGTTCTTCCTCATGTATCCGGGCTGGGCGCTTTGGCCCATGGTGCTGCTGTCGACCATCGCCACCGTAATCGCCAGCCAGGCTGTCATTACCGGAGCCTACTCGGTCACGCGCTCTGCCATCCAATTGGGACTGCTTCCGCGCTTCTCTGTCCTGCACACCTCTAAGGACGTCGCCGGACAAATCTATCTCCCGCGCGTCAATTGGGTTCTGCTGGTGGCTGTCCTGCTGCTTGTCGTGATCTTCAAGAATTCTTCTTCTCTCACCGCCGCCTATGGTATCGCCGTCACCGCCACAATGATCACCACGTCCATCATGGCGGCCTTTGTCGCCTGGCGGCTGTGGGGATGGACTTTCTGGCAGAGCGCTGGCCTTTTTGTGCCGCTCCTGATGCTTGAGTGCGTTTTCTTTCTCGCCAACGTGATGAAAATTCTTGAAGGCGCATGGGTGCCGTTGGTGATCGCCGCCGTGCTCATGCTGATCATGCTCACCTGGGCCCGCGGCACATCGGTGCTCAACAACCAGTCGCGCAAGCAGGACACGTCGCTGCAGTGGCTGGTCGGCAAGCTTGAGCAGAAGCCGCCGCACCGCGTGAACGGCACCGCCGTGTTCCTCACGGCCACGCCCAATGCGGCGCCTTCCGCGCTCCTGCACAATCTCAAGCACAATCACATGCTGCACGAGCGCAACATCATTCTCACCATCCGCACGGCTGAGGTGCCTCGTGTGCCGTCCAGCGAGATCGCCAAGATCGAGAAGATCTCCGACGCCTTCACCGCAGTCACGCTGACCTATGGCTTCATGGAGACGCCCAGCGTCGAGCGCGGCCTGCAGCTCTGCCGCAAGAGGGGCCTGAATATCGACCCGGCCTCGACCTCGTTCTTCCTGTCGCGCCGCGTGCTCCGGCCGGCCTCGCGCTCCAAGATGCCGTTCTGGCAGGACAAGCTTTTCATCTGGCTTGCCGGCAGCGCCGAGGACGCCACCGACTACTTCCAGATCCCGCCCGACCGTGTGGTGGAGATCGGTACGCAGATTACCGTCTAAGCCTCAGCGTCGCCTCGCTCAAATCTAGGCGAGCGCCCCGCGCCTCACCTTGGTCTCATCGGCGCCACATGCTACAGCTACGCCTATTGCGGCCGGGTCGTAGTGGGAGTTCCTGGATGTTGCAGGCATTGAGGGTGTTGCGTCGGGCCGTGCTTGCCGGCGCAAGCGTGTTGGCCATTGGTTCGGTGCTGTTTCTCGGGCGCCCCGTGCCTGCCAAGGAATTCGTTTTCGACGAAAAGACGAACGCCGAGATCGCCAAGAAACTGAAGATCCCCGTCTATTTCGCGCTTCCCGCCACCTCGCGCGTGGCGCTTCCCGCCTCGATCGAGCTGCCCGATCGCATGATCGATTTCAAGCACCCCGACGCGCGCAAGGCGGAAGGCGACGTCGGTCTGCGCGTGGTGGTGATGAAGCGCGCCGGCATGGCGCAACGCCTCTTCAAGAGCGGCCTCATTCAGACCGGCGATATCCTGCTCACCGTCCGCCCCGAATGGGGCGGCGCCGGCCCCTATCCCAACATCCAGATGGGCGTAAGCCACACCGGCATGGCCTATCTGAAAGACGGCGCCGTGCGCAACATCGACAATCCGCTCGACCAGGAATACCTGGGCCCCGGATATCGCGCCGACCTCAATAGCGGCCACTACAATACGCTCAACATGCTGCACGTGATTCGTCCGCGCTACCTCACGGACGAGCAGCGCAAGAACATCGAAGGCTGGGCCACGCGCTTCAACAAGGAGGCGCGCCGCATCTACCCCTCGCAGATCAGCTTCAACAGCGACTACAACGCGCCGAAATACAAATCGGGCAAGCCGCTGAGTTTCGTGCAGCACGCCGCACAATCAGGCCTGGGGCAGAACCCAAAGGGCAACGTCTCCATGTTCTGCTCGGAGTTCGTGTGGAGTCTGCTCTCCCTGCGCAACTGCGATCCGGGCAAGGCCGACGCCTTCAAATCCGACCGCGTCCCCTCCTGCGTCGAGCCCATCATGCAGCCGATGCGCGTGACGGGGGATTTCGTCGGCCGCCGCTGGCGCTCGTCCAATGCCGGCCTCGCCGATGGCCCCCTCATCATCATCGAGACGATGAAGCTGCCCGAGGCAGAGCGCGACAAGCTCATCCACAACGTCTTCACCGAGAACGCGGCCGGCCTCGCGCGCATGAGCGTGGGTCACCGCAAGCTCGCGACCGATCTCAAGCCAAAGTTCGAGCCGCTTGAGAAATACTATAAGGGCTCGTTCGGCATGCTTGGTCCGGGCTTCGAGGCGCGCATGATCAGCTACGGCTTCAACAAGGCCGTGCCGGACAACTATTCACCGACGTCCTATCTCATCAACACGCTGCTGCAGCCCAACAACAAGCATCGCACCATGGATTACGTGGCGACGATCCTGATCGAGTAGGCGGCATCGGCGTCATGAACCGCAGGCGATTTCTCGCGGGCGGGCTCGCGCTTCCCTTTCTTCGCGCCAGCCCCCTGCACTCTGGCGATCGCATCCCGATCGCTGATATGCACTTCCATCTCTTCTTCCCCGGTATCACGCGTTCGGTGACGGCGCCGATCAAGCCCCTGCGTCGCACTATGGAGGATGGCGGCATCACGCTCTTGTCGTGGTCCCTCGTTGGCGACATGCCCTGGATCCGCCCCACCCCGCAGCGGCTGCGGCAGGTAGGGGCTCCGGAAGGCGACGCGGCGCTCACCTGGTTCAAGAAGGAGATGGGGCGCATCAAGGCGCACATTTCCGAGCAAGGCCTGAAGATCGCCCTCACCTCCGCCGACATCGACCGCGCCCTCGATGGCGAGCCCCACGTCCTGCTCTCCGTCGAAGGCGCAACATTCCTCGACGGCAACCCGGACACCCTCAAGCTCGCCTATGACATGGGCGTGCGTCACCTGCAGCTCGTGCACTACATCCGCAACGAGATCGGCGACTTCCAGACCGAGAAGCCGGAGCACGGCGGCCTTACCGACCGCGGCAAGGAGATCGTCGCAGCCTGTAACGCCATGGGCATGCTCATCGATCTTGCCCATGCCACGGGGCCGGTTGTGGACGAAGTGCTGGCGCGCTCGAAAACCCCCGTCGTCTGGTCACACAGCGCCATCGCCAAGGGCCCCGAGCCGTCCTGGACCATGCCGATGCCGTTCGCGCGCCACCTGTCGCTTGCGCGTGCCAAGGCAATCGCGGCCAAAGGCGGCGTCATCGGCTTGTGGCCCGCGCGCCCCGACGCCGGCAGCACGCCCGCCACCTACGCGATGAAGCTGGCCGAAATGGCCGATACCGTAGGTGAAGACCACGTCGGCATCGGCACGGACAGCGGTGCCTTCGCCAAGGCGGCGGTGACGGCAGGGGCGGACCTGCGCCAGGTGGTCGAGCACCTGCTCTCCAAGGGAACGGACCGCGCAAGGATCGAGAAGCTTGCCATCCGCAACTACGCGCGCGTGCTGAAGGCAGCCCTCCTCCCGGGTTGACGCAAGCTTCGCGCACGCGACTTGGCCCGCACCTTGCTTACCCATCGACGACATCAGATGCGCACTGCACTTCGGTGCGCACGCTGTCGCGTCTCTGTGATGTTCAAACCTTAGAAGCTCGAACTAGCGGAATGCAGCGCCGCTCGAAATTGAGCATGCTCTGCAGTTGGTTGCGACAAAGGAGGCATCATGCCATTCAGGCAAGGTGACAAGGTCCGGCTGAAGGGGCACAAGGAAGTGATGACGATAGTGCGCATTTTGGGCGCGAATGCCCATTGCTCGATCACCCGCGCCGACAGGTCCATCCGCCACGCGCTGCTGCGACTTACCGATCTCGAACTTGCACAGCGCACCGAAGCAGTGCCAGCCTGAGGCTTAGCCGCTGCCTTTGACCGGCATCAAGGCCTTGCCCCCAAGCAACGCCCACTTTGCCCGCAACGATCGCGTCGTTGCCGCATTGGTGCGTTGCAGATCGAAGAACACTGCGTCATAGAGCCCATCCACCGAAAGCGGACGTGCTCTGGGGGAGAAACGACCCGAACTCGAGGGCTCGAAAGGCAATTGCGGAACGCAGCACCGAGGCGTGATGGCTCCGAGCCCCAACGAGCAAACAGAGGCGATCGCTTTCCTCTCCAACCCGGCGACTCACGGCGCACCGGCAGGCGTCGACGTGATCGAGACGCATGGAAACATCATCTTTCTGGCAGGCGCGTGCGCCTGGAAGATGAAGCGCGCGGTGCATTTCCCCTACATGGACTTTTCCAGCCTCGCTCTGCGCCGCAAGGCGTGCGAAGCAGAAATCGCATGCAACAAGCGCCTGGCACCCGCGCTCTACCTAGCGGCCCTGCCCATCACCCGGGATGCGGCGGGGCAATTGCATATTGCTGGTGAAGGCGAGCCCGTCGAATGGGTCGTCAAGATGCACCGCTTCCAGCAGCAAGACCTGCTGAGTGCACGCGCCGCTGCTGGTGTGCTGAGCACTGAGCTTGCCGTTGCTGTCGCAGACACCGTCTACCAGAGCCATGTAACCGCAGAGATTTTGCAAGACGCACAAGGCGCGACCCGCATCGAGGCTGTGCTCCACCCGCTTCTGACCTCGTTGCAAGCCATGGACGACCTCGACGGTAGGACCGTTGCGAAATTCGCAAGCCTTGCCGAGGCGGCGTTGCAGGCCGTTTCCCCGCTCCTCGACCAGCGGGCTGCGGCCGGCCTCGTTCGCCGCTGCCACGGCGACCTTCACGCCGCCAACATCGTCATTCATGATGGCAAGCCGCTGCTCTACGACGCCATCGAGTTCGATCCGCAGCTCGCCACGGTCGATACGCTCTACGATCTCGCTTTCTTGCTGATGGACTTGGCGCAGCGCGGGCACGCCCACGCCGCAAACATCATTCTCAACCGCTACCTGTGGCGCAGCCGAAATGACTTGGACATCCTCGGCGTCCGCGCCCTGCCGTTGTTCATGGCACTGCGCGCAGCCATCCGTGCCCTTGTGACGGCGGAACGCGCCCGCCAGGAACCATCAGAGAAGGCGAGCCGCGATATCGACACAGCCCAGCGCCTCCTCCTGGCAGCCTGCAACCACTTGCCCCCCCGCATGCCGGCTTTGATCGCCATCGCGGGCCTCTCGGGCACGGGGAAGTCGACGCTGGCGGCGAGGCTTGCTTCTGTCGTCGCCCCACCGCCTTGCGCGATCCACCTGCGCTCCGATCTCGTGCGCAAGGCCCTTGCAGGCGTCGAACCCACGCAGCGTCTGCCACCCGACTCCTATGGGCCGGAAGCCTCCCTGTCCGTTTACGCGGAGTTGATGCGGCAAGCGCGTCTCGCGCTCTCCGCTGGCGCGGTCACGATTGTCGATGCGGTTTGCGCCAAGCCCCACGAGCGCGACGCGCTCCGTGCTCTGGCAGGCGACATGAACTGCGCCTTCTGCGGTCTTTGGCTCGTCGCGCCACCCGAGCGTCTGTTGGCCCGCGTGACCGCCCGTCACAACGACGCATCCGATGCCACTGCCGAGGTGGTCCGCCAGCAGCTCAGCTGGGCAAACGAGCCTCTGGGCGAAGGTTGGCGCGCTGTCGATGCCGGCGGCACCGTCGACGAAACTGTGCAATCCGCCCGGCAGGCGATCGAGCAATTCCTCCCACCCCCTGACAAGCAGGCAACCCTGGCATGACGATCCGCAATCTCGACGCGCTCCTGCGACCCAAATCCGTTGCCCTCATCGGTGCCGGCACGCGTCCTGGCAGCGTCGGGCTGATCATGGCCCGCAACATGCAGCGCGCAGGCTTCAAAGGCACGTTGCGCCTCGTCAATCCGAAGCACGACGAGATCGAAGGCGTTCCCTGCTATCGCTCCATCGAAGCACTGCCCGAGAAGCCCGACCTCGGTATCGTCGTCACGCCGCCGCATTCGGTTCCGGGCGTCATCGCAGAACTCGGCGCCAAGGGCGCGCGCGCCGCGGTGGTGATCACGGCGGGGGTGCGCGGCGACCTCAGAACCGACATGCTGAACGCGGCTAAGCCCCACCTTCTGCGCGTCCAGGGCCCCAACTGCCTGGGCCTGATGCTGCCATCTCTGGGTTTGGACGCGAGCTTTTCGCATCAACCGCCGCTGCCCGGCGACCTCGCCTTCCTGTCCCAGTCCGGCGCGCTGATCACCGGCGTCATCGATTGGGCCCGCACGCGCAACATCGGCTTTTCCCACGTCGTCTCTCTGGGCGACATGGCAGACGTCGACTTCGGCGACCTCCTCGACTTCCTTGCCGGCGACATCAAGAGCCGCGCCATCCTTCTGTACATGGAGAGCATCACCAACGCCGCGAAGTTCATGTCTGCGGCCCGCCGCGCCTCGCGCTCCAAGCCCGTCATCATCGTGAAATCGGGCCGCGGCGCTTCCGGCGCCAAGGCCGCCCTCTCCCATACCGGCGCCATGGCGGGCAGCGACGGCGCCTATGATGCCGCGTTCAAACGCGCCGGCGTGCTTCGCGTGCCCGAGTTGCACGATCTCTTCACCGCCGCCGAGATCCTCGCACGTCATCCTGCCGTCCTCGGCGACAGGCTTGCGATCCTCACCAATGGCGGCGGCGCAGGCGTGCTCGCCGCCGATCACCTCACGCTTCTCGGCGGGCAACCAGCCGCGCTCAGCGAGGCCACCCGTGCAGAACTGGACAAGGTGCTGCCCGCAACATGGTCGCATGGCGACCCCATCGACATCATCGGCGACGCCGATGCCGACCGCTACGCCAAGGCCCTCTCGGTGCTTCTGGCCAGCAAGGATGCCGACGCGATCCTCGTGATGAACTGCCCCACGGCGTTAGCCTCAAGCGAGGAGATTGCGACGGCCGTCACCGGCGTCGTGAAGGAGCGACGCGCCAAGGGCCATCGCAGCATTCCCATTCTCGCCAACTGGCTGGGCGTCGAAGCCAGCCGCGGCGCTCGCCAGATGTTCTCCGACGCCGGCATCGCCAGCTTCGACATGCCGGCCGACGCCGTCGACGGTTTCATGGATCTCGTCCGCCACGCCCGCGCGCAAGAACAGCTGTCGCGCATGCCGCCTTCGCTTCCCGAGAGCCCCGCCTTCGACAGCGGCAGGGCCGATAGCCTTCTGAAAAACGCGCTCGCCGCCGGCAAGACCGTGCTCGCGGAAAGTGAGGCAAAGGAGCTGCTCGGCACCTACGGGATTGCCACGGTGCCAACGATCCTCGCGCAGACGCCGGAAGAGGTGTTCTGGTCCGCGGCCGGCTTTATCAAGGAATACGGCGCCTGCGTCGTGAAGGTTTCCTCCAAGGACATTTCCCACAAGTCGGACGTAGGCGGCGTGCGCCTCGGGCTCGTTCGACCGGAGGAGGCAAAGCAGGCCGCAGAGGACATGCTGGCGAAAATCGCAATCAAGATGCCTCAGGCCCGCGTCGAAGGCTTCAGCGTGCAGGCGATGATCAACAACGCCCGCGGGCTGGAATTGATCCTGGGCATGACCGTCGACGACGCTTTCGGGCCGCTCATGATGTTCGGCTGGGGCGGCACCGCCGTGGAGGTGATGCGCGACACCTCCTACGCATTGCCCCCGCTCGACCTGAACCTCGCCTACGATCTCATGCGCGAGACGCGCGTATGGCGCCTCATGCAGGGCTATCGTGACAAGCCCCCGGTCGATATCGATGCCGTCGCCCAGGCGCTCGTCCGCATGAGCTACCTTGTTGCGCGTCATCCTGAGATCCGCGAGATCGACATCAACCCTCTGCTTGCAGATCCTTCTGGCGCACTGGCACTGGACGCCCGCGTGCGCATTGCCGACGCGCGTCAACATCCCCGCGTCGACATGGCCATCAGGCCTTATCCCTCCGAATGGGAGCGCCATCTCGAGCTGGAAGATCTGGGCCGCATCCTGATCCGGCCGATACGCCCGGAAGACGAGGCGCTCTATCAGGATTTCTTCGCCAACGTGACACTGGATGATCAGCGCCTGCGTTTCTTCAGCGCCGCGCCTGATCTCTCACACCGCTTCCTCGCGCGCCTCACGCAGATCGACTATGCGCGCGAGATGGCCTTCGTCGCCATCGCCAAGGAAACCGGTGCCCTTCTGGGCGTCGTGCGCCTCGTGCTCGATCCCGATGCCGTCGATGGCGAATATGCCATCCTGGTGCGTTCCGATCTCAAGGGCCACGGCCTCGGCTGGCGCCTGATGCAGCAGCTCATCGCCTATGCCGAGGCACATGGCATCCAGGAGGTGCACGGGCTCGTGCTGGGCGGAAACCGCACCATGCTCAGCATGTGCCGCAACCTCGGCTTCATCGTCGAGCGCGA
Organism: Hyphomicrobiaceae bacterium; assembly: GCA_039808585.1. Taxonomy (GTDB): domain Bacteria; phylum Pseudomonadota; class Alphaproteobacteria; order Rhizobiales; family Hyphomicrobiaceae; genus AWTP1-13. The sequence goes on from JBDHTJ010000014.1 coordinate 23,602, forward strand.
TCCCGACGACGACAAGGTCATGCACGTGGTCTTGCCGCTTGCAGCACGCCGCAAGGCGCTCTGACAGCCGCGCAAACCAAGCCTTGAGCTAAGGCGCGAAGCCCATTGCCTTGGCGAGCAGCGCGTAGCTGTTCTGCCGCACCGCCTCGTCGGTCGCCCAGGTCACGACCGCCATTTCCTGCACCTGGGCCTTCTTGGCGAGCTCGTCGATCTGCTCGGCCACGCGCGTTGCAGTGCCGACGAACGCCGCATCCCGGAACGCCTTCATCTGCGCCTTTTCCATCGGCGTATAGGGGTGGCTCAACGCCATCTCAGGCGGCTCCAGCGGCGCGAAGATGCCACGGTCGCGCAGCAGCCGGAAACGTGCGCGCGACTGGAAGTGATAGTCCGCCTCCTCGTCCGTCTCGCAGGCCAGCGCCCACACGCACAGCGCTCCACGCGGCTCCGGATGCCGCTCGCTTGGCTGATAGAGCGTCCGATAGAGATCGAGGGCCTGCAAGCCGGTGTAGCTGTCGGCAAAGAACCACGCGAACGCATAGGGCAGCCCGAAGTGCGCCGCCACCTGCGCGCCATAGTCGGAGCTGCCGAGCATCCACACCTCGGGCGCCGTACCTCCCGATGGGTAAGCCTTGAGCGAACCGAAGCGATGCCCTTCCGGCAGCGGCTCCCCACGCACCCACGCCATGAGGTCGCGCACATCATTGGGAAACATCGCAGGCCGCTCTGCAGCGAGCGGGTTGAGCGCGAACGCCGTGCGCCCATCCGATCCAGGCGCGCGCCCGAGCCCGAGATCGATGCGGCCTGGCGCGATGGCTTCGAGCACGCGGAACTGCTCTGCAACCTTGAACGGCGCATAGTGCGGCAGCATCACGCCGGCACTTCCCACCCGTATGCGGCTCGTCACGCTCGCGATGGCCGCAATGAGGATCTCCGGTGCCGTACCGACGATGGTCTCGTTGGCATGATGCTCCGAAACCCAGAACCGATCATAGCCGAGACGCTCGCACGCCTGCGCCATGGCTATCGTGTTGCGGATCGCCTCGGCCTGTGGCCGCCCCGCCACCGCGATCGACTGGTCCAGTACCGACAGGCGCATTGGCCGCTCCGCTGCTCAAGTTCATCGGCGCGATCATGGCCCTGCCGGCACGCGGCCGCAACCCGTGCCGCACATCTGCACTCAGTCACCGACCCGGATTCCGGCCTCGCGGATCACCTTGGCATACTTTTCTGTGTCGGCAGCATAGAGTGCTGCAACCTGCCCCGCATCCATCGGATCGACCGGTTGCAGGGCCTGCTTTTCAAGCGCCGCCCGAACGTCTTTGTCAGCCAGCGCCTTGGTGAAGCCAGCGTTGATTTTCTCCACGATCGCCTTGGGCGTACCGGCCGGCACGCCGTAGCCATACCAGGGCACCACGTTGATCTCCGGATAGCCTGCCTCGGTGAACGTCGGCGTCTGAGGCAACAACGGCGAGCGCGAAGCGCCCAGCACTGCAATCGCCTTGAGCGATTTGCTCTCCACATGCTCTGCGATGAGCCCAATGGAGGCGAGCTTGAAGTGCACACGGTCGGCGATCAGATCCATGATGCCCGGCGGCTGGCCGCGGTAAGGCACGCCCACAGCCTCGATCTTCGTCGCATGGGTCATGATCATCATGTTCAGGTATTGTGACGTGCCCACGCCGGGATGCGCGTAGTTCAGCTTGCCGGGATTCGCCTTCGCATAGGCGATGAATTCCTTCACGGTCGTCACCGGCATGCTCGGGTGCACGACAAGCGCAGATGGCGCCCACACCGCCGCGGCGAAGGGCGTAAAGCTCTTCTCGCTCCAGCGCAGGTTCTGCATGCGTGGATTGGCCATCGTCGCCGGACTGATGAAGGTCCACGTATAGCCATCAGGCTCTGCGCGCGACACCTGATCCCACGCCGGATTGCCGTTGGCGGCGGGCTTGGGCTCGATGATGATCGGCTGCCCCCACTGCTTCTGCAGGTTATCGGTAATGATCCGGGTCACGATGTCCACGATCCCGCCGGCCGGATACGGCAGCACGATGTGAATGCGACGGTTCGGATAGTCAGTTTGTGCGTTGGCCGGTGCCAGACTTGCGACAAGGATGGCAGTGACGAGTGCGCATGCGCCCCCAGCACGCCGCAGGACGGCGGCATACATCGGTTGTTTCTCCCTAGTCGGCTTCCGTTTATCGGAATGCCCGTTCTTGCACGTTGCAGCTTGCCCCAGATTTGGGCGCGCGCAAAGCAGCCCCTGCACGGCGCTCCCTTTTTTACCTGGGCGCCGCGCCGGGTAGGAACGCAAATCCGCCGGGCCGCTCCGTGATGCGGCCGATGTGCGGCGCACCGAAATGGCAAGGGTAGAGGATGCTCCCATGCGCGCAGGCATGCTCCAGCACCTTGCGCCGGCTCACCCGTGCCTGTGCGGGATCGGAGCAGAAGGCGCTGCTCCAAGCCACCTCGTAGATCTGCATGGGGTGATGCATGATGTCTCCCGTGAATAGCCCCTCCGCACCAGCCGAAGCCAGCTTGATCAGCACATGGCCCGGCGAGTGCCCCGGCGCCGGCTCGATGGTGATGCCATCCGTAAGCTCCACCACGCCTTCCACCACCATCTCCTGCTTCGCCTCGAGGATCGGAAGCACGCTGTCGGTGAACACCTGCGCATTCCCCGCGTCTTTCCCGCCTTCGCCCCCCGACGGATCGAAATAGTCCCGATCCGCCTTCGAGAAGACGTACTTCGCATTGGGGAACGTCGGCACCCAGCGACCATCCTTCAACTGCGTATTCCAGCCCACATGGTCGACGTGCAGATGCGTGCAGAGCACATAGTCGATCTCCTCCGGCCGCACACCGGCCGCCGCAAGGTTCGCCATGTACGGGCGCTCGAGCATGTGGAAGCGCGGCATGGACGGGCGATGCTTGTGGTTGCCCACGCAGGTATCGATCAGGATCGTGTGATGCTTCGTGCGCAACAGCCAGCTGTGCACCGACGACACCAGGCGGTCCTTTACGTCGTCATAGTAGAGCGGGACGAGCCAGCTCTTGTGCGGGGCGATGGCCTCCGCAGTCCAGTCGGGCAGCAATGCGTTGGGCTGGAACCCAGGCCCGTGGCTTTCTTCGATGCGCAGAATATCGACATTGCCCAGCTGGAACATTGCGCTTCCCCGGTTTCTCTCGTTTGCTCTACTATCGGTCACGCGCACTGGGCCCGCAAGCACTGGAGGCGCTACCCGGTGGGAACGCGCGCCTCGCGCTGTTGAGGACAATGCCATGAGCGAAGAGAAGAAGACGCCGGCACCTGCCCGGCCGGCATCGACGGTGGTGATCCTCAGGGACGCCCCTCATGGCATCGAAACGTTCATGGTGGTACGCCATCACGCCATCGATTTCGCCTCTGGCGCACTCGTCTTCCCCGGCGGCAAGGTGGACGAGCAGGACAAGGGACCGGAATGGCAGGCTCTGGCGCCCGGGGCTCCTGATGCGCCAGCACGCGAATTCTTCGTCGCCGCCGCTCGCGAGACGTTCGAGGAAGCGGGCCTGCTTCTCGCCCGCCGCCAGGGCAGCGCCGACCTCCTTGGCCACGACGATGTGCATCGCATCGTTACGCAGGACCGCGCACGCCTCATCAAGGGCGAGACGACCTTCGCCGAGATCCTCGAGCGCGAAGGCCTGCAGGTGGCAATGGATCTACTCGTCCACTTCGCACATTGGATCACCCCTGTACCGGTGCCCAAGCGCTTCGACACCCAATTCCTGCTTGTGGCAGCACCCGTCTCGCAACTCGGCGCCCATGACGGCAGCGAGTCTGTGGAAGGCATCTGGATCCCGCCTCAGGTGGCCCTTGACGAGGCCGAGACCGGCAAACGCACCCTCGTGTTCGCAACCGCCATGAACCTCAAGAAGCTCGCGCAGTACAAGACCGTGGCCGAGACCGTGGCCGCCACCCGCGCGCAGCCGGTCGTCACCGTGCTACCCCGCATCGAACGCTCACCCGAGGGGCGCAAGCTGTATATTCCGGCGGAAGCAGGCTACGGCGTCAGCGAGGTGCTGCACGAGACGCCAAGCCTTCCTGGGCATTAGTGCCGCGAAATCTCACTTCAGGTTTTTGAGCGACTTGCACTGCTCCTTGGGCACGCGCTCCAGCCGAAGTACTTCGCTGGCCTTGGCGGGATAGACCCTGAACCGGCCGCCGCCACCACACCCTCGCTTCATCAGCAGGCCAAGGTCCGAGAATTCCAAGTGCATCGCATTCTGCGACGGAAGTCGCGTGAGCAGCATCGAGCCACCATCGCAATCGATGCCGCAACCCAATGACAACGTATTCGGCTCGACACTATAGTTGCTGTCGGATTCCTTGTAGGGCTTGTCGTACCAGGGACACTCTCCGCGCGCATGGAGAACGCCGAGCGTGGACGTGTCTGCCACGAGAGTGAAATTGAAGATCCAGTCGTAGGAAGCTTTGCGACTGTCGAAGTCCAGGCGTAGCGTCAAGCCATGAAGAGGGACGCTCGGCGTCCTATCGAATTCGATGACCTTGGCCGGCGTTCCATCCGGCTTGAGACCGCCGCTGTCCACCGACCTGCCCTTGGCCCAGTCTTCGATATCGACATTGGCTCCGGCGTATGTGCCCTTGTAGCAGGCGAAGTCACCCTTCTGGGGCAGCAAGGGCTTGATCAGGCGATCACTCGAAACCTTCTGAGCGCCCGCTCCGCCTACTGCCATGAAGCTAAGCAAGGCTGCCAAGCCGACCGTCGTGCAAGCAGTAGCGAGACTTTCACTCATACCGGACCCCATCGGATCACCATGCGCGTGAACCAATGTGGCTCCAGGACGCAATTGCGTCACCCCATCCCGGCGCACGTAGCCGCAATCTTCCGCAATTCGCGACGCCTACGCCTCCTCCGGCATCGCCCGCATCACCGTTAGCTTCCGCCGCACGACGTCGATATGCTGCCGCAGATCGTAAAGCTGATTTGAGAAGGCGAGCGGCACGGGGATGCGGTTGACGGCCTCCTCGATGCGATCGATTTCGTTCAGCGCGCGCGCCATCTCTGTCGGTGCGGGCTTGATCCCCGCCTCCACCTTCTTAAGTTCTCTGTACCAGTAGAGTATGCGGCGGCGCACTCGCCACGTGTAGAGCATCGGCGCCAATCGCAATGTCGGAACCAGGATGCCGAGGGCCGGCAACAGCAGCACCACGAACCGGTCCACGATCACAGCCCAGTAGAACGGCATGTAACGCTGCAGGAATGGCGCACCGCTCTTGTAGACCCGCTGCGCGTCGGGAGAAAGCGTGAACTCCTGATCCTCGCTGACGGGGAAGGCTCCTGCGCGATGCAGCAGCGCATTCTCACCCGTCGCTTCCACGCGCGGCGGCGCGTGCGTGGCGATCACGGCCTGCGCCAGGAGATTGGCGAGTGCCGGATGCAGGTCGCGCCGCACCACCACCGCAGCCGTCGTCGAGACTAGCTGCGTATCGGTTGCCGGCACATTGCGCGCAAAGCTCACCACGCCTTGCTTCAGCTCGATCCGCGTAAGGAAAGGAAAGCGCTGCGCATAGGCATCTGCCTGCGCCAGATTCATGAGGCGGGCATGCGTGCTTTCGAACAGCCGCTTCACGGTGCGGGCTTCAGGTGCAAGCACCAAGACACCGGCGTCGGCTCCCCCCGCTTCGAACGTTTCGGGATACGTGGGCAACTCGGCATTCATAAACGTAGCCGTCTCACGCGTTACACCACTCGCAGCCAGCAGGCGCAACGCCACCATCTCCGTGCCGCTGCCCGAAGGCCCGATCAGGATTCGCTTGCCTTTGAGGTCCGAGAGGCGGCTCGCGGCCTCACCCGCTGCGCGCTCGAAGATCCACACCGGCTCGTAGGAAATGCGCCCGATCGAATACAGCTCTGTCGCGTCCTCCGGCTTCGCCAGCCCGCCCTGCAGAAAAGCCGCGTCGACACCCGACTTCTCGTCCTTCAGAAGCGCAAGGTTGTTGAGCGACCCGTGCGTCTCCCGCACCTCGAGCTTCACGCCGGTGCCTTCGAAGAACTTGGCGTACTTCTGCGCCGCCTCGAAATAGGGGCTGCCTGGCGTCGCTGCGCCGATTACCAGCGTCTTGGGCGGCGGCGGCGGAACGAGCTTCCAGGCGAACCAGAAAGCGGCGGCGATCACCAACGCCACGGGAACGACCGTGAACAGCAATTCGCGCAGCTGCACCAAGAAAGATCTTTGCATCCCCTCGTCCCCGAAAGCGGCTGGAATTGCTTGGGGAACTAGCACGACTGCCCGCATCGTGTCGCCTCGCGCGCGGAAGGCGGTGGATGAGGCTTCTTCCCGGGGCCTCGTCCCCGGGGAGGCAAGCGCCGGATCACACGGCGGCCTTGTGCCTGCGTTCCCGCGCCGTCCGCTGCGGCTTCACGGCATGCGCCGCCAGCACGCGCAAGGCCTCCTCGCACCAGGCGATATTGCCCCGCTCGGCAATGAGCCCCAGTTGCAACCCGAGCTTCCAGCCGGTCCGCCGCAGATCGTTGATCCGCCCCGAGAAACGCTTTGCCTCAATGCGTTCATAAAGCGCCAGCCGCGCCCGATGCTTGACAAGTCGCTCCGCAATCTGAGCACGCACGGCATCGAGATCTACGCAGTCGAGCGCATACAGCTTTACGAGCAGATCGTCCCGCGTCGGCGGCCGCTCGTTGCCCTCCGCCGACCATTCCTTGAGGTGCTCAAGCCCGCGCGCATTGATGGCGTAGATCGTCTTGTTGGGCCTGCCGCTCTGGATCACTTCCTTGCTGTCCAGGAAATCGCGCTGACGCAACTGCTGCAACTCCCGGTAGATCTGCTGATGGCGGGCGCGCCAGAAGAAGCCGATCGAGGTGTCGAACGCCTTCGCGAGCTCGTAACCCGTCATGGGTCGCTCGGTGAGACAGACGAGTATCGCTTCGGCGAGGGCCATCACGCGTTCCGGGGAGAAGCTTTGCGCAAGCAAAGTGAGCATCACATATGAACATAATTGCATATGCCTTGCAATGCATATACGATGTGCTCCAACGATGGCGCGCCACGAAGCGCGTCCAGGCTTCGTGGAGGAAGCAATGGCCCTTGTCCGAATTGTACAACTTGCGCTCGCGTTGTTTCTCGCCACAGCCCTCCTGGGCGCAGCGGCCCAGACACCGGGCGTTTCCAAGGACGAGATTCGCCTCGGGCAGAGCATGCCCTACAGCGGCAATGCCTCGGCCTATGGGGTTGTCGGCAAGGCCATGGCGGCCTACTTCGAGAAGATCAACAAGGAGGAAGGCGGCATTAACGGCCGCAAGGTCACCTTCCTCTCGCTCGACGACGGCTACTCCCCACCCAAGACGGTGGAAATGACGCGCAAGCTCGTTGAGCAGGACGACGTGCTGGCCATCGTCGGCACATTGGGCACGCCCACCAACACCGCCATTCACCGCTACTTGAACAGCCGCAAGATTCCGCACCTCCTGGTTACGACCGGCGCACAGAAATGGGCGGACCCGAAGAATTTCCCCTACACGATGCCGGGCATGGTCTCCTACCAGACTGAAGCCGCCATCTACGGCCGCTATCTGCTGCAGGCGCGCCCCGATGCCAAGATCGCCGTCCTCTACCAGAATGACGACTTCGGCAAGGACTACGTCACGGGCTTCAAGCGCGGTCTCGGGGCGGCGGCTGCAAAGATGATCGTGGCCGAGCAGTCGTATGAGGTCACGGACGCCACGATCGATTCCCAGATCGTTGCCCTCAAAGGCTCGGGCGCCGATGCTTTTTTTGCCGTAGTGCTCGGCAAATTCGTGCCCCAGGCGATCCGGCAGGCCTTCGACACTGGCTGGAAGCCAAAGGACTTCCTGATCCCCACCTCCGGCACGTCCGTGAAGGCGTTCCTGGAACCGGCAGGGCTCGACAAGTCCACAGGCCTCGTCACGGCCAGTATGGTGAAAACCGTCTCCGATCCGCAGTGGGACAACGATCCCGGCATGCAGGGTTATCGCAAGTTCATCAAGGACTACCTGCCCTCGATGGACCCCAACGACACCAGCATGGTGACCGGCTACAATTCTGCGATGATCATGACGCAGATCCTCAAGCAATGCGGAAATGATCTGTCGCGGGACAACGTCATCAAGCAGGCGGCCAACCTGAAGAACCTTGAGCTGCCAATGCTGCTGCCCGGCATCAAGGTGGCAACGAGCCCCGACGACTACCTGCCTTACCAGACGATGCGGCTGCAGCGCTTCAACGGCAAGACCTGGATGCTGTTCGGCGAGCCGATCACAGATTGAATCCAAACCGAAGTTCGACAACCGGAGACTGACGACTTATGCCGCTCCCGAATATTCTCGAAGGCCGCCTGTCCATTCCCGTGATCGGGTCGCCGCTCTTCATCATCTCCGTTCCCGATCTCGTCATCGCCCAGTGCAAGGCCGGCATCGTCGGCTCCTTTCCCGCACTCAACGCGCGCCCGAAGGAGCTTCTTGAAGAGTGGATCATCAAGATCAAGACGGAGCTTGAGGCCTATCAGAAGGCGAACCCCGACAAGAAAGTCGCCCCATTCGCCGTGAACCAGATCGTACATGGCTCCAACGATCGCCTCGAGCACGACGTTGCCATGTGCGTGAAGCACAAGGTGCCGATCATGATCACCAGCCTCAGGCCACCGGCCGAGGTTGTGCAGGCCGCTCACTCCTACGGCGGCATTGTCCTGCACGACGTGATCAACCAGCGCCACGCCGAGAAGGCGGCCGAGATGGGCGTCGACGGCCTCATTCTGGTATGCGCCGGTGCTGGCGGACATGCCGGCACACTCAGCCCATTCGCGCTCGTCTCGGAAGTGAAACAGTGGTTCAAGGGCGCCATAATCCTGTCAGGCGCCATCGCTAACGGCGCCAGCATCCTCGCCACCCAGGCGATGGGGGCGGACCTCGCCTACATCGGCACACGCTTCATCGCCAGCACCGAGGCGAATGCGATGCCCGAGTACAAGCAGATGCTGGTCGAGACCTCGGCAAGCGATATCATCTACAGCTCGTTGTTCACGGGCGTGCACGGCAACTATCTGGGCCCCAGCATCGTCAAGTCGGGCCTCGATCCGAAAAACCTTCCCGAGGGCGAGAAGACCAAGATGAGCTTCGGCTCCGGCGGCTCTTCGAAGAACAAGGTCTGGCGCGACATTTGGGGCGCGGGCCAGGGCGTCGGCTCCATCCACGAGATCATGAGCGTGGCAGACGTCGTGGCGAAGCTCACGCGCGAATACCATGCCGCGATGGCCGATCTTTCCACGCGCTACTACGCCCAGCCCAAGCGCACCGCGGCCGAATAGAAACCAGCACCGCTTGCCCAGCTGGGGCAAGCGGTGCCTATCTCACACGTCGAGGTTCGAGACGGACAGCGCGTTGGCCTGAATGAACTCGCGCCGCGGCTCCACGATGTCGCCCATCAGGCGCGCGAAAATTTCGTCGGCCTCACCCAGATCGCCGAGCTTGACCTGCAACAGGGTGCGCGTGTCCCGATTGAGCGTGGTCTCCCACAACTGGTCCGGATTCATCTCGCCGAGGCCTTTGTAGCGCTGCATCGAGATGCCCTTCTTGCCGACATCGAATATGGCATCGAGAAGGGTGCGTGGGCCGTAGACCGGCGTTTCTCCGTCCTTGCGCTTCAGCGCCGCGGGCTGACCGAACACTTCCTCCAGCGGCGCATGGCGCTCGTGCAGGCGGCGCGCCTCGAGAGACGAAATAAGCTGCCGGTCGAGCGTATGCGCCTCCGTGACGCCGCGCACCTGCCGGCGGAAAAGATAGCCTTCGTTGCCGAGGCGGCCGGTCCAGCCGCGCTCCGTTTCGTCCGCGATCATGTCGAGGCGGGCCGCGATCGCCTCCGCCTTGGCGTTCGCCTTGTCGGAGGATTGCAGGAGGCTGGGGTCGAAAGCGCCGCCGATGGCCGCCTGCTCCACCACGAAGCGGGCGTAGCGGGAATGCACGTCATCCACGATCTTGTTCACGATCCGCGACTGCTCGACGATGTCGCGCAGATCACGGCCGGCTCGCACCTCGCCGTTGGCAATGGCGAGAGACGCATCTTCGAGCCCCGCATCGATCAGGTAGTCCTCGAAGGCACGCTGGTCCTTCAAGTAGGTCTCGGACTTGCCCTTGGTGACTTTGTAGAGCGGAGGCTGGGCGATGTAGAGATGGCCCTTCTCAACCAGCTCCGGCATCTGCCGATAGAAGAAGGTGAGCAGCAGCGTGCGGATGTGGGCGCCGTCGACGTCGGCGTCGGTCATGATGATGATCTTGTGATAGCGCAGCTTCGACAGGTCGAAGTCATCGCGGCCGATGCCAGTGCCGAGCGCGGTGATGAGTGTGCCTATTTCCTGGCTGGAGAGCATCTTGTCGAAGCGGGCACGCTCCACGTTCAAGATCTTGCCCCGCAACGGCAAGACCGCCTGGAACTCGCGGTTGCGGCCCTGCTTGGCCGAGCCACCAGCCGAGTCGCCCTCGACGATGAACATCTCGGTATTGGCGGCATCGCGATCCTGGCATTCGGCGAGTTTGCCCGGCAGCGAGTTGATGTCGAGCACGCCCTTGCGCCGGGTCAGCTCACGCGCCTTGCGCGCGGCCTCGCGGGCGGCGGCGGCCTCAACCACTTTCGAGATGATGACCTTTGCTTCCTTCGGGTGCTCCTCGAACCAGGCGGCGAGCTGATCACTGACGACGCTCTCCACTACCGGCTTCACTTCCGAAGAGACGAGCTTGTCTTTCGTTTGCGAGGAGAACTTCGGGTCGGGCACCTTGACGCTCAGTACAGCGGTGAGCCCCTCGCGCGCGTCGTCGCCGGTGAGTGACACCTTTTCCTTCTTGGCGATGCCGGTTTCCTCGGCGTACTTGTTGATGATGCGAGTGAGCGCAGCGCGAAAGCCGGCCAGATGCGTGCCGCCATCGCGCTGGGGGATGTTGTTGGTGAACACCATCACCTGCTCTGAGTAGGCGTCGTTCCACCAGCAGGCCAGCTCCACGCCGATGCCGTTTGCGTCACCGGCCACGATGATGGGCGCCTCGATGAGGGCAGCGCGCGAGCGGTCGATGTAGCGCACGAATTCGGCAAGACCGCCCTCGTAGCACAGCTCCGCGACTTTGCGGTCGGCGTGCCGCTCGTCTTTCAGGACGACGCGGACACCTGAATTGAGGAAGGCCAGCTCGCGCAGGCGGTGCTCGAGCGTGGCGTAGTCGAACTCCGTCACGTTATGGAACGTCTCGAGGCTCGGCCAGAATGTGACCTCGGTGCCGCGCTTGTCGCCGGCAGGGCCGGTGACCTTGAGCGGGGCCTCCGTGACGCCGTGGCGGAAGCGGACGAAATGCTCCTTGCCGTCACGCCAGATCTTCAGTTCCAGAACCGTAGACAGCGCGTTGACAACCGAAACGCCGACGCCGTGCAGGCCGCCTGAAACCTTGTAGGGATTGTCGTCGTCGGTTCCCTCGTTGAATTTGCCGCCTGCATGCAGCTGGGTCATCACGACCTCGGCCGCCGAGACGCCTTCCTCTGCATGGATGTCAGTAGGGATGCCGCGGCCGTTGTCGCGAATGGTGGCAGAGCCATCGGCGTTGAGCGTGACGGTTACCTCCGAGGCGTATCCGGCAAGTGCCTCGTCAATGGCGTTGTCGACCACCTCGTACACCATGTGGTGCAGGCCGGAGCCGTCGTCCGTATCGCCGATGTACATGCCGGGCCGCTTGCGGACGGCGTCGAGGCCCTTGAGAACCTTGATGGCGTCGGCGCCATAGCTGTCCGCGCCATTGGCTTTCTTGGCTGGCTTATCGTTCATTTTCGGAGGTGTTCCAGAGGGGTGATTTCAAGCGTTCGAAGATACACCAACGGCGCCTCGAGATCACCAGCAAAAGCCGCTCATCCCAAGCCAAAAAATGCGTTTTTTCACAATGATCTAGGAGGTGCTTGCGGGCAAATGCGGCAGCTTCAGGAAATGCGGCTCAGAAGACCCTCTTCCACGGCCCATTTCTGAGCCCTGTCGCCGAGGCCTGCAAAGGCGTCGAGATCGGTTCCGGACATCCAGGCCTGCGTGCCGAGCGCCAGGATTTCCTCAAACAGCGCGGAGCGGCGTACGGGGTCCAGGTGCGCCGTCACCTCGTCCAACAGCAGGATTGGCGAAGCTCCGTCGTTGCGGCGGCTGACGAGGTCGGCGTGGGCGAGCACTAGGCCGATCAGGAGTGCTTTCTGCTCGCCGGTAGAACAGACTTTCGCGGGCATCTCCTTGGGTCCATGCCCGACGATGAGATCCGATCGATGGGGTCCATCCAGCGCACGGCCGACGGCACGGTCGCGCTCCCGGTGACGAGCGAGGGTCGCGCAGAAAGCGTCCTCGACGTCGACCGCGGCCTCGGTTGCCAGGGCCTGCTCCAGGCCGCCTTCGGTCGCCAGTTCCGCCCATGGGAAGGCAGCGCCGACGCCGGCATCGCGTCGCGCCGAAATAGCGTGCGCAAGCTCGGCGACTGCCGCAGCCCGGGCGGCGGCAATGGCGACGCCCGTCTCCGACATGATGCGCTCGAAGCCCTCGAAGCGGGCAGGCTCGGCGACGTTGTCTGCAAGCAGCCGGTTGCGCTGCTGCATGGCGCGTTCGTACTGGTTCAGCAGTTTGCGGTAGCTCGGATCGAAACAAGCGATGAGCCGGTCGAGAAAGCGGCGGCGTTCCGAGGCCGGCCCGGTAAACAGGCCATCCATCGCGGGCGTCACCCACATGATCTCGACGATGTCGGACAGCGCGTTCGCAGATTGCGTTTCGCCATCTATGCGTACGGTGCGACCTGTACGGCCGGCGTCGTGGCCCGGCAGAAGGCCAGTGCCAATGTCGATGCCGCCCAGCGGAGTGACAAGGCGCGCCGCAACGGACCAGCCCTGGGCACCCATGCGGGCGAGTTCCGCATAGGGCGCGCGGCGCAGGCCCTGGCCCGACGTAAGCAGCGATATGGCTTCCAGAAGGTTGGTCTTGCCGGAGCCATTGGGGCCGCACAGGACGACAGGCTGCGGCCCGGTTTGAAGGACGGCAGAGGCGTAGTTGCGGTAGCTGGTGAGCTGTATCCGCTCGATCCAGATCTGGGTCGGCGATCGCACATCAGCCCAAGGCTGCGCCGGCGACGGGGTGAGGGAAATCTCCTCGTCAGCGGCGGTGGGCATGTGGCGCGAGGTGTCTTCCAAGGTCTCTCTAAACGCGCATCGGCATCAGGACGTACAGCGTGCCTTCGTCGCTGCCGTCCTTCACCATGGTGGGCGAGCCGGGATCGGCCAGCTGGAACAGCGCCGTCTCGCTTTCAAGCTGGTTGGCGATGTCCAGGAGATAGCGGGCGTTGAAGCCTATTTCCAGGGCGGGCGAGGCATAGTCGACGCCAAGCTCTTCCGTGGCGCTGCCGCCTTCCGGATTGTTCACGGAAAGCACCAGCTTGTTCTTCGACAGATTGAGCTTCACGGCGCGCCCGCGTTCGCTGGCGATGGTCGAGACACGGTCAACGGCGTTGATGAACTCGGAATTGGAGACCTTCAGTTCCTTGTCGTTGGCCTTCGGGATCACGCGGCCATAGTCGGGGAAGGTACCGTCGATAAGCTTGGAGGTGAGCGCCAGCGTGCCGATCTCGAAGCGGGCCTTAGCGGCTGAAATACCAACCGTGATCTTGTCGCCGGAGGCCTCGATCAGGCGATGCAGCTCGCCCACGGTCTTGCGAGGAAGGATCACGCCCGGCATGCCTTCGGCGCCTGCGGGCATCGGCAGCTCGGCCTGGGCCAGGCGATGACCGTCGGTGGCGACGGCGCGCAATGTATTGCCGCCGGGCGCCGAAGCGACGTGGAAATAGATGCCGTTGAGGTAGTAGCGCGTCTCTTCCGTAGAAATTGCGAACTTGGTCTTGTCGATGAGGCGCTTGAGCTCGCGTGCCTCCATCTCGAACTTGTGGCTGAGCTCGCCCGTGGCGAGGTCAGGAAAGTCCTCGGGCGCCAGCGACTGCAGGGCGAAGCGTGACTGGCCGGAGGTGATGGTGACGCGTTCCTTTTCGGGATCGCGGCGGATCTCCACCTCGGCGCCGTCGGGGAGCTTGCGCACGATATCGTGCAGCACGTGGGCGGGGACGGTAACGGCGCCGGGTTGGGAAACGTCTGCCGGCGCCTCGTCCTGCACCTCGCGCTCAAGGTCGGTTGCCTTGAATTGCAGGGCCGAACCCGTGGCCTTCAAGAGCACGTTGGAGAGGATGGGAATGGTCGTGCGCCGCTCGACAACGCTGGTGACATGGCCCAGGGCCCTGAGCAGCTCACCGCGTTCGATCACGAGCTTCATGACTAGATCTCACCCTTCTATAGCCGTTCATAGCCGTCGCAGCTCGGCGGGCCACGCGGTTCGGCTCAGGGACATGCGGCGACGAGCGCCAATGCACACTCTGGTTGAACCGATACGGGATATCCACCGTGCGCGCGAAAGCTCCGATGCCGCTGAAGGATTCGCGCGTCGCCGCAAGGTGGACCGCAATGCCATAAATGGCAAGGGCTGCGCGGCGCACGTCCACGCCGATACGCATGGTCCTGACACTGCGGACGTCAAAGAAATAGGAGCGGGCGCTGGGTATCCCCTGCGCACCGCTCCTCCCCCGCAGCGATCCACCAGCCAAGAGCCCTCCGGCTGGTGAACCGTACTTGCCGTTTGCCCCCGCAGGCTTACCGGCTGAGTTGGCGTTTGAGATCCTCGATCTCGTCTTTCAGGCGGGGGTTCTCCCCAACCTCCTTGTCGATCTTCCGGATTGCATGCAGCACCGTCGTGTGGTCACGGTCGCCGAAGCGACGCCCAATCTCCGGCAGAGAACGGGAGGTCAGGTGCTTGGCGAGGTACATGCCAACCTGGCGCGGCCGGACCACGGAGCGGTGGCGGCGCTGGGAGAGGATGTCCTGCTTCGAAACCGCGTAGTGACGCGAGACGATGCGCAGGATGTCCTCGATCTTGATGCGGCGCGGCTCGATGCCTTGCACGAGATCGCGGATCACCGTCTCGGCGATGTCGAGCGTGATCGGCGCGCGCATCAGCTGCCACGTGAGATAGAGGCGGTTGATGGCGCCTTCCAGCTCACGGCCGCTTTCTGTGAGCCGGTCGGAGAGCAGCGTCACCACCTCGGGCGAGATTTCGAAGGACGGATCGGCGGCCCGCTTCTCTCCAATGCGCTTCTCGATGACCTTCAGGCGCAAGTGCGCGTCCATCGGGATCAGCTCGGTGACAAGGCCGCGCTGGAGACGCGAGCGCATGCGGTCGTTCAGGCCGTCGAGCAGCGCCGGAGGACGGGCGGATGCCACCACCACCTGACGGCCGCCATCGAGCAGCGCGTTGATGATGTGCTCGAACTCCTGCTCGGTCTTCTCGCCGCGCATGAACTCGAGGTCGTCGATGAGCAGGATGTCGATGGCCCGGAACTTGTCCTTGAAGGCCATTGCGTCCTGGCTCTTGATCGCTTCCACGAACTGGTAGCGGAAGCGCTCGGCGGTGAGATAGAGCACCTGGGCCTTGGGAGCGCGGCGCTTCACTTCCCAGGCAATGGCATGAAGAAGGTGCGTCTTGCCGAGGCCCACGCTGGCGTGGATGTAGAGCGGATTGAAGCCACGATCCTCGGCCAGCACCGTCTCTGCGACCTGGGTCGCTGCGGCGTGGGCCATGCGGTTCGAGGCGCCGACTACGAAGCTGTCGAAGGTGTAGCGCGGATCGAGCGGTGAGCCTTCGAAACCGTTGACGTGGGTGCGCCCGAGCGAGGTGGTGGAAGAGGCGCTGGGCGTCATGACCACACGGCGCGGCTCGCTGTGGGCGGCATCGGCTTCATGGCCGTTGCGCGGACGTGCAGCAAGACCGGCGGGCTGCACCGTCGGACGCTGGCCCGACAGGCCCGGCTGTCGCAGGTCGAGATCGACGCGCTCGGCGCCCTTGAACTCGGCCTTGCAGCACTCGAGCAGATCGTCGGCGTAGTGAGACTGGATCCAGCTCTTGAGGAACTTCACCGGCACCGACGCACGCACAGCGCGACCGTCGAAGCTCTCGAATTCCAAAGAAGCGAACCAGCTGGAAAAGATGTCTTCTCCGAGACGGGCCCGCAACATGCTGCGCACCTTGTCACCCCGTGCGTTGCACGATTTCGCGTCAAGATCTGCATTGCTGTGATCGACCGGCTCGGACGGCTCAAGGCCGACCTGCTCAACGTGTTGCATGCGTAACCCCCGCACGTGAACTTCAACTGCATGACTGATCGAGGATGACTGCCGCGCTGGTACGCCCATACACGGACGCAGCTGCAACCCTCGCGCTTTACGATATGGGCCTCGGGATCACCCTCAGATCACCCTTGCACCCAGGGGAGCCCTTTGGCCTTCCAGCCGCCAAGCGTTCCCCGATGACGGTTCGGATCGAGTGGCCCCTCGAACCCATCCGTCACATTGCGACAGCGGGAGAAACCCGCAGCCGTCATTGCTTCAGCGGCACGGAGGCTGCGCACCCCCGAGCGGCAAAGAAAGAACAGTTCGTTCGTGCGATCTGCGCCTAGGGGCGCAATGGCCTCTTTGACCTGGTCAACGAAGGCCGCATTGACCTCGTTGGCCGGAAATTTCTGCCATTCGACGAGCAAAGGCCGCTTGCCGATGGACGCCAAATCAGGAATGCCCACATACGACCACTCCGCAACTGTACGAACATCGATCAGGACGGCTCCAGCATCCTTGGCCAAGCGCGCCCATGTTTCCTCGACAGATACGAGTTCGATGGGACCACTCACCACGCCGTTCTCCGTTTACAGACCGCAACATTAAACTCGCGGGTGTGCACAATAGTAATCCGTCAGATAAAGCGATGCTTTACCCTAGATCACCCCAAGAACAACGCATGGGAAACACTTACACCCGCATCGAAGACTAGCTGCAATCCTGGGTATAACTTGGCCTCATCCCCGGAACACACACAGCTTGTCTAACCCGTTGCTCAGGCCGCCCTTGGCCCGCCCAACGTGGGGAAGTCCTAGACCAACTGGAGGGGGCGCGCAACATGACGAAAGCGTCACGCAAGCTTTGCCTGAACCGCTTCGTTTTTTCACAGGGCCAGTGGATGAAGGGGCGCTCACCATCAAAACCTGGGGAGAACGCGTTGACTCTGTGGGTGGAATTTTTGGGTTCTTGCGGCCGCCAACAGGCGAGGCGACGGACGTCATCTGAACGTCGTATTTTTAGTTTTTCCGATTGTCATTTGGAATCCATCCGATCTCGCAAGGTGAACCCCCGCGCGACCTCAGCGGTGCAAGCTTCTGAAAAATTTGCAGGTCAGGCCAGGGCAAGGAGGAACGAGGCAAGGCTCCCGTGATGCAATGTTGCAACAATGGCACCTATGGCGGCCGCGCGTAAATTTTTTAGTGAGGATTACGCAGAACAAATCCAATCATAATGTCGCCACAATTTGGCCAAGGCACCAGAAACGCCCATAAGGCTCTGTAGTTGAAGGCAATTAGAGCTTCTTCAGACTGTCTATTTCGCAAAAAAACAAGCCCGGGACGAAGCCCCGGGCTGGACAAGACTCGAAACTGGGCACGCTGCGATGGCTGCGGCGGCCTGCGTGCAGCCTCAGGCCATGGACCTGACGCGCGCCGACAGCCTGGACACCTTGCGCGAGGCGGTCGCCTTGTGGATCACGCCCTTCTGGGCAGTACGCATCAGGATGGGTTCCGCGGCCTTCAGCGCGGTGGAGGCTGCGGACTTGTCGCCGGATGCAATCGCTTCCTCGACCTTGCGGACGAAGGCCTTGAGACGCGAACTGCGGGCCTTGTTGACGGCGGTGCGACGCTTCATCTGGCGCGTCGCCTTCGCGGCCGACTTGGTGTTGGCCATGGATTAGTGCTCCTCTCCGGCTTGCACCGGGCTGTTATTACTGGGTTTTCGCGGAAAATCCCGGGCTGGGCCGCAAGCCTGCCCTTGAAATTCGTGCGCTCTCATAGCGCTTTCCCGATGCCAGGGTCAATATCGCCGCAGGCGGCAAATGCGCCGGCCGGCCAGGCCGGGCGCATTGTAGGCGCAGGTTTGGCGCTGCCTGGCCTCCTACTCGTGCTTGAAATTCGGCTTTCGCTTCTCTGCGAACGCCGACATGCCTTCCTTCTGGTCCGCGAGGGCGAACTGGGAATGGAAAACCCGCCGCTCGAAACGGAGACCTTCGGAAAGGGTGGTTTCGTAGGCGCGGTTGACCGTCTCCTTCGTCATCATGGCGACAGGGAGGGACATCTCTGCGATCGCAGTAGCGGTCTTCATGGCTTCCTCGAGGAGACTGGCGGCCGGGACCACGCGTGCAACCAGGTTCGCGCGCTCTGCCTCGGTGGCGTCCATCATGCGCCCGGTGAGGCACATTTCCATCGCCTTCGCCTTGCCGATCTGGCGAATGAGGCGCTGGGTGCCGCCAGCGCCCGGCATGACGCCCAGCTTTATCTCCGGCTGTCCGAATTTCGCGGTATCGGCCGCAATGATGATGTCACACATCATGGCAAGCTCGCAGCCGCCGCCCAGCGCGAAGCCGGCCACGGCCGCGACCACGGGCTTCCTGGCGTTGGCCACGCGATACCACTTGGCGATGAAGTCTTCCTTGAAGGCCTGCATGTAGGTCTTGGCCTGCATCTCCTTGATGTCGGCGCCGGCAGCGAAGGCCTTCTCGGAGCCTGTGATCACGATGCAGCCGATGG
Organism: Hyphomicrobiaceae bacterium; assembly: GCA_039808585.1. Classification (GTDB taxonomy): domain Bacteria; phylum Pseudomonadota; class Alphaproteobacteria; order Rhizobiales; family Hyphomicrobiaceae; genus AWTP1-13. The sequence goes on from JBDHTJ010000014.1 coordinate 42,342, forward strand.
CGGGATCGTCCTCGAAGGCATCGACCGCTTTCGATAGCTCGCCGATGAGCTCGGCATTCAGAGCGTTCAGCGCCTGTGGGCGGTTGAGGCGGACGAGCCCCACCCGGCCCTTGGTCTCGACGATGATGGTTGCATAGCTCATGGGCGTTCTCTCCTCGGGATGCTTGTCCTGCTCATCGTTGACAGGCGGGGCAATAGAAAGTCGACCGACCTGCCTGTGTCTTGCGACGCACCGTGCCCCGACAGCCTGCCGTCAGGCAAGGCTCGCCTTCGCGGCCATAGACGGAGAAGGCTTCCTGGAAGCGGCCTGAGGAGCCATCGGTGTGCTGGTAGTCGCGCAAGGTGGAACCGCCTGCGAGGATCGCCTCCGTAAGGACGGCCTTTATATGCGTGGCAACCTGCTCGGCATGCCGGGTCGGCCGTCCGGAGCGGGTGGCAAGCCGGGCAGCCGCGCTCGTGGGCAACAGGTGCGACCGGTAGAGCGCCTCGCACACATAGATGTTGCCGAGGCCCGCCACGATGCGCTGATCCATCAGGAAGGCCTTCAGGTCGGTCTTTCGCCCGTGGGCCTTGCCGGCGAGGTAGGCGGCATCGAGATCATTGCTCAGAGGCTCCACGCCAAGGTTGGCGAAGAAGGCGTCCTGTGCCAGGTGGGTCTCAGGGATCAGGGTCATGTAACCGAAACGCCGCGCGTCGTTATAGACGATGGAAGCACCACCCCTCATACGGAAGACGACGTGGTCGTGGCGCTGGTCCGCGCCGTGCTCGTAGACGTATTCGCCGAGCTGAACGGCCTGCGCGTCGGCCGGGGTTGCGATCGAAAAGCGGCCGGTCATGCCGAGATGCATGGCCAGCACCTCGCCGGCATTGAGATGCGCCAGGATGTACTTCGCCCGGCGCGTGAGAGCCAAAACGCGGCGGCCGGCAAGCCGCTGGGCGAAGTTCTCGGGCAGGGGAAAGCGCAGATCCGGGCGCCGCAGCTCCACGCGCTCGATGGTGTGTCCGGCAAGGACGGGCGCTAGCCCCCGGCACACCGTCTCGACTTCGGGAAGCTCGGGCATGCCGCTCCTTCAGGCGCCGGGATCGCCCGTGAGGCCTGCAATGCCGATACCGGCGAGCGCCGCTGCCTCGTCGTTGTCCGAGGTGTCACCGGACACGCCCACCGCCCCGATGACGGACTTCGCCGCATCGAGGACAAGCACGCCGCCGGGCACAGGGATCAGGCTGCCACCCACCACGTGCGTGACCGCGGCGATGAAATAGGGCTGCTGCTGGGCGCGGGTGTAAAGCGTGCGGGTGCCGAGGCCCATGGCGAGGGCGCCGTGCGCTTTGCCGATGGCGATCTCGGCCCGCTTCAGGCTTGTGCCATCCTCGGAGGCGACGAGCTTCAATGCCCCGCGCTCATCCAGTATGGCGACGCTGAGGGGTTTCATGCCGGCGCCGCGGGCATGCTGGAAGGCGCCAGCGACGATCTTCTGCGCGATATCGAGCTTCATTGATTGTCCTCAGCCGCGATAGTGGGCGAACTGCCCGTGCGGATTGAAGCGTTCCAGGTAAGCCGGAACGATGGCGGCCATCGTATGCGGGTCGGTGATGCCAAGGCCTTGCAGCGTATGGTCTTCGGAGATCGCCTGGGCGGTGACAACGTTATCCACCTGCAGCAGCCGGACCTGGTCTACGGTGAGGGGACGAAGCGCGTTGGGGAGCGGCGCCGTCAGCAGCGCACCCAGTTTCGCCGCCCAGAACGGCAGGCGCACGTACCAGCGCTTGCGACCAGACCATTCCTGCACCCGATCGAGGATCTGGCGGAAGGTCACGATCTCCGGCCCGCCAAGCTCATAGATGGCGCCAGGTTCTGCCTTGCCTTCGCACGCTGCTGCCACGGCCCGCGCGACATCGCCCACGTACACCGGCTGGAAACGCGTTTGGCCACCGCCAATGAGCGGCAAGAGCGGGGAGTGGGCGGCCATATCCGCGAAGCGGTTGAAGAGGTCGTCCTCGGGCCCGAAAACGAGCGAGGGCTGGAGGATGACGGCGTCCGGAAAGGCCTTCAGCACGGCACGTTCGCCCGCTGCCTTGCTGCGGGCATAGGTGGAGCTGGAGCGGGGAGAGGCGCCAAGCGCCGATACGTGCACCATGCGGGTGGCGCCCGCAAGCCGGGCCGCCTCGGCCACGGCTTCTGCACCCTTCACATGCAGGGCATCGAACGACTGCGAGCCCGACTTGGCCAGGACACCGACAAGATTGACGACCGCCTCGGCGCCCTGCACCGCGGCCTTGATGGATTCCGGGTAGCGAAGATTGGCCTGCACGGGGAAAACCTGGCCAACCGCGCCCATGGTCTGGACGTGGCCTGCAAGATCGGGGCGGCGCACCGCCACCCGCACACGCCAGCCTTCCCTGCACAAGGCGCGGACGACGTGGCGGCCCACGAACCCCGAGCCACCGAAAACCGTGACGAGACTGCCTTTTTCCAGACGTGCGAGCATGCCGGCCCCCTTGGATCTGCCGCGCGCCGAGCAATAGCGCCCGCAGCCGCGGCTGTGAAGGCGGCTGGCGGAGAAGCCGCAGGAAAGACGGCTTGGCGGCAGCAGTTTTGCCGGGCGTCAATGCCCAATCGATCGCGATGCGCCGGCCGGCGAGGGCTGCAGGGCAGAGAGCCGTTGCGACGGGGATCCAGCGGGCCTCTGGGGCCAAGCACGCAATTGACAACCGGCCCAACGCGCCCTAACCAGAGCGCCCGATCGTTCCGGAGCCTGCCCAGGTGGCGGAATTGGTAGACGCACTAGTTTCAGGTACTAGCGCCGCAAGGCGTGAAGGTTCGAGTCCTTTCCTGGGCACCA
>JBDHTJ010000015.1:0-44377 GCA_039808585.1 Hyphomicrobiaceae bacterium
TCGTCGCGAACGACAGGCGCGAGCGTACGGCGCCCAGTTCCTCCGGCAATTCGGCCGCGGCATTCTGGACGAACCGCAGCGGTTCTTCCGGATCGTTCAAGGCCGCAAGGACTTCGCCGATCTCGGGCGGATGCATGTGGCGGGCGAGGAATGCCAGGGCATCGAGGGCTTGCATCAGCGGCGGCAGAACGGTGGCAAAGATTTCGACGTTACGGTCGTCCATGCAGTCTCGCCTCCGATACGTCGGGTAGTTGCCTTCAGGTCCGCCCCCCAGCCCAGCTGCGCGCAGCGTGACGGACTTGTCGGTCTTTAAACTAGGTGCTTTGCGTGCTGCTGTCCTGCCTTCTGCTTCCAGGCCGATGCGCGAAGGCGTAGGGTAGGCCAGAACAATCGCGAGGGAGGCTTGCATGGCTCTGACACTCACCGAAACCGCCGCCAGGCTCGAGAGCCTGCTCAAGCTGCGCTCCATCCCTTTCGGCATGAAGCTGTTCGAGCGCCGCGAGGAGATGGAGGCGATACCGCGCATCCGTCGTCCCAACTCGGTGCATACGCTCGATCAGGTGGTGGCCCAGGCCTCCAGGCTCGGCTGGACCGTGGGCATTACCTCGGAAGACCTGGTGGGCAATCAGTGTCGCGCTGTCGTCGGCCTCGGCCGGGCCAAGGACGAGACATGGTACTCCGGCAAGCACATGACGGGCGTCTGGTTCTCGACCCTGGAGGACGCCGGCAAGCATCAGGCGGCGATGCACTGCGTGGAGGACGGCAAGTACGAGGCGCTGGCGGTCGCGCCACTGGCGTCGGGTAGGCTCGATCCCCCCGACATCGCCCTGTTCTATGCCACGCCCGGCGCCATGATGTATTTCATCAACGGGCTGCAGTGGGCCGGCTACAAGCGCTTCGACTGGAGCGTCGTGGGCGAGAGCGCGTGCGCCGACAGCTGGGGCCGCGCGCTCAAGAAGCGCGAGCCGTCGCTTTCCATTCCCTGCTTTGCGGAACGGCGCTACGGCGGCGTGCTCGACGACGAGATGCTGATGGCATTGCCACCCGAGCACCTCGAGAAAGCCATTGCCGGCATGGAGGCGCTGGCCAAGAACGGCTTCCGCTACCCCTTCCCGCAGTACGGCATCCAGAACGATGTCCGCGACGGCATGGCCAAGAGCTACCCCGATCGTGCCGCAAAGAAAGCCTGATCACCACTTTCCACCTAGCACTGCTTCATCGAACTCAGCGTGAAGCGAGGAGGCCAGCATGCTCATGACCTTGCAGGGACGGCGCATCCATTATTCGCTGGAAGGGCCAGCAACGGGCCCGGTCGTTTGTTTTTCCCACTCGCTTGCCTCCGACGGAGGCATGTGGGCCGAGCAGATGGCCCCGCTCCTGGCCAAAGGCTATCGCGTCTTGCGGCTCGACATGCGGGGGCACGGCGGCTCGGACCCCGTCGCCGGTGACTACACCATGGAAGCACTCGCCGACGACGTCGCGGCGGTTCTCGATTTCCTCGGCATCGCGAAGGCGCACTTCGTGGGCCTTTCCATCGGCGGCATGCTGGGGCAGGCCTTCGCCGTGAAGTATCCCCACCGGCTGCACTCGACCATGCTCTGCGATACCTCGCCTGCGTCGCCGCCCAATGCGGCAGCGGCCTGGGGCCCGCGCATCGAGGTGGTGAAAAAGGCCAATTCCGTCGCGCCCCTCGCCGATGCCACCATGGAGCGCTGGTTCACGCCCGCCTTCAAGCCTGCGAATCCCGGCCGCTGGAAAGAGATCCACGCCACCATCGCCGGCACGACGGCGGCAGGTTATCTCGGCTGCGCCGCAGCCATCATGAACTTCGACTTCCTGCCGCACCTGCCGGGCGTGAAGGTGCCCGCACTGGTCGTTTGTGGCGCCGATGACGAAGGCACGCCCCCAGCCGGCAACAGGAAGATTGCCGAACTCATCCCTGGTGGCCGCTATGAGGAGATCGCCGCTGCGCGCCACTTCCCGAACGTCGAACGCGCGGAGGAGTTCAACCGCATCCTCCTCGGCTGGCTCGCCTCACGCTGAGCGGGCGCCGATGAAGCCTGTTGATGGACACAAGGGACTTCGGCGCCCTTGACCCACATCAACGAGCATTGCTGCGCCTACGTGCGAACTAGCGTTCGAGCGCAGCAGTGGAGGCTTTCGTGAAGCATCTCGCAGTGGCATTTGCAGCCGTGTTGCTGTCGGCGGGTTTCGCATGCGCGGGTCCTGTGGAGGATTGTGCACAGGCGCGCAATCCGCAGGCGCGTCTCAAGGGCTGCTCGGACGTCATCGGCAACGCGGCCTTCGGCAATGACGAGAAGGCGCGCGCTTTCCGCAATCGCGCCAATCTGCGTCTCGAGGCGGGTGCCGCCTCCGATGCCGTGGCCGACTACACGCAAGCCATGCGTCTCGCCACGCCTGATTCTGCGGTGCTTTCGGGCCGGGCCCGGGCGCGCCTTGTGCTCTCCGACACGGCCGGAGCGCTGGAGGATTACAACGAGGCCGTGAAACTGTCGCCCCAATCGGCGGGCCTTTTGATTGCGCGCGGCCACGTGCACTATGTGCGCGGCAACGCCAAGGCTGCCATCGATGACTTCACCGAGGCGCTGCGCATCAATCCCAGCAGCGCCAGCGCCTACAACCAGCGCGGGCTCGCCTATCGCAGGTCCGGCGACGTCAAAAAGGCCATCGGCGACTACACGTCGGCCATCAATATCAACCCCGTCTACGCGCTCGCCTACAACAACCGCGGTTATGCCTACGAGGCGCTCGGCCGCAAGGATGAAGCGGTGGCAGACTTCCGCGCCGCGCTCCTTCTTGATGCTTCGCTCGTCGGCGCGAGGGATGGGCTTGCGCGTCTCGGCGCGAAATCTGCGTCTGCCGCAGAAACCGAGGCTCGCATCCGCGAGGGCCGCGCGCTGGTCACCAGCTACTGCGTGGGTTGCCACGCCGTCGCCGCAACCGGTGACAGTCCCAATCCGAAGGCGCCTGCGTTCCGCACATTGAGCGCTCGTCATTCCGGCCTGTCGCTGCGCGAGCCCTTGTCGCGCGGCATCGCAGCCCCGCATGACCGGATGCCCAAGTTCACGCTCACGCCCGACCAGGTGGACAGCATCATCGCCTACATCAATGGTCTTGCGCCGGGTGCCGCTTCGGCCACGAAAGGCAAGGCACCGCAGAGCCGCTGGCGCGTCACAACCGATGCGGTTGAAAGCGGCGACATCGCCAAGGGCAGGGAGTATGCCCGGAAGATGTGCGCGGAGTGCCATAACGTGACGGGCAGCGATGCGAAGTCGCCGAACCCCAAGTCCCCGAGCTTCAAGGCCATCGCCAACACGCCTGGCATGACCGTAACCGCACTCACGGTCTGGTCGCGGTCCACGCACGTATCGATGCCGAACCTCATCATTCCCCAGGCGGATCTCGACAACCTTTCGGCTTACATCCTCAGCCTTAAGGAGATGCGCCAGTAGGGTGGGGGGATAGCTCGGGCTCTGCCGCACGACGGACAAAGGGGCTGACCCACCGCCGTGCATGCCGCAAGATCAGGCGGCGGCAAACGGCAGGTGAGACACATGGCAGGCAAGATCGAGATCGATGCATACCGCGTGAAGCCGGGCGACGACGTCGACCTGAAGAAGCGTGCGACCCATGTCGATCCCGTCTACGGCTCCAAGGACGACTACCGGCGCATGCTCGAAGCGCACGTCAAGCGCATGAGCGACCTGCAGGAGCTTCTCTATGCGTCCAACAAGCATGCGGTGCTGGTGATCTTCCAGGCTATGGATGCCGCGGGCAAGGATGGCTGCATCAAGCACGTCATGTCCGGCGTCAATCCGCAAGGCTGCGATGTCTTCAGCTTCACGCATCCCACCCCGCAGGAGCTGCGCCACGATTTCCTGTGGCGCACCACGAGAGACCTGCCCGAGCGCGGCAAGATCGCGATCTTCAACCGCTCCTACTACGAGGAAGTGCTGATTGTGCGCGTGCATCCGGAGATCCTGGAAGCAGAGGCGCTGCCGGAAGACGGCGACTTCGACCGCATCTGGAAGGAGCGGTATCGCTCGATCAACGGCCTGGAACGCCACCTCGTCGCAAATGGCACGCGCATCGCCAAGATCTTCCTGCACATTTCGAAGGAGGAGCAGAAGAAGCGCTTGCTCGACCGCATTCTCGAGCCAGATAAGAACTGGAAGATCAGGCCAGAGGATATCTCAGAACGCGCCTTCTGGAGCGACTATCGTAAGGCGTACGAGGCCTGTCTCTCGGCCACGAGCAGCAAGGAGGCGCCATGGTATGTGGTGCCCGCCGACGACAAGCCCACTGCCCGCCTCATCGTCTCGCAGATCATCCTGGACCTGCTGGAGAGCCTGGAATTGAAAGCCCCCGAGTTGCCCGAGGAGCGGCGCGCGCAGCTCCAGACCATGCGGCACCAGCTCGAGAGGGACTGAAACAGGCACCGCTGCGCTGGCTCCCATCACTTTCAGTGCGCGAGTGCCGCCGCGTGTTCGTAGATATCGTCTTCCTGCGCGTTGTGGATGCGCACGAGCGCCTCGATGCTCTCGATGGCGCGCTGGGAATCGCGCACGAGAAAGCGATCGACTGGGCCACTGCGCACCTCCTGTGCCAGGCGGTCGAGGAGGCGCGCCAGGTGCAAGATTTCCCGATGTGCGCGGCTCATGGCGCTCAGGCCGTGGTTGTCGGCCAGAAAGCCCTCGAGCAGCGGATAGACGCTCGTCTTGTCGGCAATCTCGTGCTGCACGATCTGCCCCGCGACCAGCATGTTGGCCTCGCTGACGAGGTCTGCGGCCTGCTTTCCGTCTGCGCTGTCGAGCGCATCTGCGATCTCGCGCAGCCGGTCGAGTGCCGCACCCAGGTTCGCATGTTCGAGCAGCAGCGTATTCGCTCGCGACGCCGGCAGCAGGCGCTGGCCGAACGTTCGCTCCGGCACCAGGGCCCGCAAAGCGTTGAGGATCACCGCGACGTCGATCGCCTCTTGCGACAGGGCACCGGCAACGGGAGACAGAAGTCCGAGGGCTGCGAGCACCATGGCGAAGCCTGAAAGCCCCAGTCCCACCCATATGCTCTGCAGCGCGATGGCGCGGGTGCGCTTGGCGATCGCGACGGCCTGCGGCACGCAATCGAGACGGTCGAGCAGGATCACGACGTCGGCAGCCTCGCTCGAGGCAGTAGCGCCACGCGCACCCATGGCGATGCCCACGCGCGCCGCCGCCAACGCGGGCGCATCGTTGATGCCGTCGCCCACCATGAGCGTCGGCGCCAGGCGCTGTTCCGTTGCGACCGCATCGACCTTGTCGGAGGGCACGCGGTCGGCGAGCACCGCGTCGAGGTCGAGCGCCGCCCCGATGGTCTGCGCCGCCTCGGAGTTGTCGCCCGTCACCATCAGGATGCGTCGCACGCCGAGTTCGCGCAGCGTGTGCACGGCTCTCGGTGTCTCTCGCCTCAGCTCATCGCCGAGCAGCAGGGCACCTATAATTTGTCCGTCGACCGCAACGAACACGCTGAGCGCCGATCGCCAGGCCGCGCGCCGCAGCGCCCGTTGTGCCCAGTCCCCCGCCTGATGCTTGCCGTTGACGAAGCCGTACGCGCCCACCATGACCCGTTTCCCGCCGAGGTCTCCCTCGAGACCCGAGCCCATAACCTCGCGCACCTGCGTCGGGAACTCGAGCGGCAGCCCGCGCGCTCTTGCGGCAGCGACGATGGCACCGGCAACGACGTGCTGTGACGCCTGCTCCAGCGAGGCCGCGAGCCGCAGGACCTCCGATGCATTGACACCCTCTGCCGTCTCCACGGCGATAAGCCGCGCGCCGCCCACCGTCAGCGTGCCGGTCTTGTCGAAGATCACGGTGCGGGTGCTGGCCAGTGCTTCGAGCGCACCGCCGCCCTTGATCAGGATGCCGCGCTTGGCGGCCTGGCTCACGCCGGAGATGAAGGCCACGGGAGCGGCGAGGATCAGCGGACACGGCGTTGCCGCCACGAGGACGGCGAGCCCCCTTATTGCGTCGCCGGAGAAGGCCCATGCCGCAAGCGCCACGAGCACGGTCACCGGCAAGAGGAGCAGCGCGTAGCGATCAGCCAGGCGCATGAAAGGGGCTTTCGCGGTCTGCGCCGCGGTCACCATGCGCACGATCCCGGCGTAGCTGCTCTCGCCGGCCGTTGCTGCTGCAGTCATCTCGAACGTTTCGCCGGCGTTGACGGTCCCGCTGCGCGCGATCTCGCCGCGCGATCGCCTGACCGGCAGTGGCTCGCCCGTGAGTGCGGCCTCGTCCAGCATGGCAAACGGCGTTTCGATGCGTCCATCGACGGGCACGATCTCGCCGCCACGCACGATGATGGCATCGCCCACCCGTACATCGTCAATCGAGACCTGGACGACGCTGTCGCCCGTCTTGCGATGAGCCGTCCGCGGCGCGCGGTCCACCAGCGACTTGAGTTCCCGCTCCGCGCGCGATACGGCGAAGTCCTCGAGCACGTTGCCGCCCGCATACATCAGCGCCACGACCGCGGCTGCAAGGCTCTCGCCCATCACCAGGGCGGCCGTCATCGACAGGAAGGCGATGGCGTCGACACCCAGCCGGCCCGCGGCGAAGTCGCGGACCATCGAAATGAGCAGGGCAAGCGTCACGGGCAGGGTGCCGGCGGTCCAGGCCCAAGCTGCCGCGGTCCCGAAACCGGACAGTCGCAGGGCCGCCCCCGTCGCAAGGCCGGCGAGCGCGACCACAACGAGGCCGCGCCTGAGAAGCCGTTCGCTGAGCATCGAGCTTTGCATCCCGGTTTAAGGCTGTCTCGCAGACCCTATCCCGAATGTGGCTTCGCAGTTTGATTTCGAGCAATGGCGCCGCTGATCAGCGCCGCTGCCGCCTAATCGAGCCTGGACGCATCGAGCCGATGCGCGATGCCTTGCGCTGCCGCGTTGAGTGCGGGATAGCGCACGAGAACCAGCGGGTCGTGCCCCGGAACCACCCGGCGGCGCTCCCCACCCGCCAGGGCGACGAGCCGTTGATAGCCCTTCAGCACATCCTCGATATCGATCGTGATGGGGAAGACCTTTCCCATCTCGAAGTTCTCGTAGAAGTGCGATGCGTCCGAGGCCAGCACCACCGGGCCGCCCGCAGTCATCACCCGTACGCTTTGCAGGCCGCGGCTGTGCCCGCCGATCTTGTGCAGCGTCACGCCGGGCGCGATCTCTGCATCGCCCTCGTGGAAGATCACCCGGCCCGAGTAGAGGTGCCGCACCATGGCGCAGACGTGATCGGCGGTGAAGGGCGCACGCAGGTGGCCATGGCACATGCAGGGGCCGGTGGCGTAGGCCATTTCCGCGGCCTGCAGGTGAAAGCGCGCGCGCGGAAACGCATCGAGCGTGCCGGCGTGATCGTAGTGCAGATGCGTGATGACCACGTCGTCAATGGCCCCCGCATCGATCCCCGCCAGCGCCAGGGCCTCGGCCGGCGCCCGCAGCACCTGCCGGCCGCGCTTGGCCGCCTCGGCGGCATCGAACCCCGTGTCGATGACGATCGTGCGCGCCTTGTTGCGGACCACCCAAACGAAATAGTCGAGGGGAAAAGGAACATCGTGGTTGTCGGCGGCGATGAAGGCCTCGAAGCGCTTGCGCGCGCTGTGTTCGGCGTATTTCAACGCCAGGATCTCGTAGCTCGCCTCGCTCATCCTGTCTGTCCTCCCGCCCGGTTGCTGTTTTCGTTCAATCCTAGTGTTCCGGCTCCGACATTTGCTTCCCGTTTCGGAATTCTCCAGAGCAAATGTCGGAGCCATAAGGAACACTAGATCATATATGTTTCTAGTGCAGCTTTTGCACCTGACGCTTGGCAACGACGCAAGCGGCAGGCGGGGACCAAGCGTCAGGTGCGCTGCACTAGCATGGCCCCTGCGCGTGGACCTTTCCCGTCGCGAAAAAGTTGTAATTGATCGCTATCGACCGGCAGGTTTGGTTCATGTCGCTCATGATGTTGGGGGCCATTGTGGTCACTCCGTCCTCCTATCTCCAGGAATTGCTGAGCACGATTGCGGGCCAGGGGCGAAACCTGCTGCCCAAGGCGCTGCGCAGCGTGCACCCTGCCGACGACATCCGCGAGCTCTCCGAGGCGCTCCTCTCGGTGCGCGGCGAGGCTTCCGGCGTCGCCATCGCCACCGAGATCCTCGAGCTTTATGCGCGGCTCAGCTCCAACGAGCGCGTCGATTACCTGCGCTTTCTCGCCGAAAGCATGCAGCCCGACGCCGAGGAGATCAAACGCCGCGCATCCGCCTATCTCGAGACGCCTGACGAAAAGACGCTCGGCCTGTTGCGGGCCGCGGCCGAAGGCCGGCGACAGGCCTTTTTCCGCCGGCTGAACCTCGCCCCCGGTGCCACCGCGCGCATCGTTGCCATGCGCGTCGACCTCCTCAATGCCCGCGTCCCGGCGCTGGCGGGGCTCGACCGCGATCTGATGCACCTCCTGTCGTCCTGGTTCAATCGCGGCTTCCTCGTACTGCGCCGCATCGATTGGCAGACGCCGGCTGCCATCCTGGAAAAGATCATCGCGTACGAGGCCGTGCACGAGATCCAGGGCTGGGACGACCTGCGCCGCCGGCTCGACCCGGCAGACCGGCGCTGCTTCGCCTTCTTCCATCCCTCGCTGGTGGACGAGCCGCTCATCTTCGTCGAGGTGGCGCTGATGCGCGCCATTCCGGACAACATCCGCTCGGTCCTGCGCGAGGCGCCGAAGGATGCCGACGCCAGCGAGCCCACAACGGCCGTCTTCTATTCGATCTCGAACTGCCAGGACGGGCTGCGCGGCATCTCCTTCGGCAACTTTCTCATCAAGCAGGTCGTGGAGGACCTCGTGCACGAGCGGCCGAGCCTCAAGACCTTCGTCACGCTGTCGCCGGTGCCGGGCTTCGCCGACTGGCTGGCGAGCATTAAGGAGCGCAAGGACGAGACACTCCTGGACGAGGACGACGGCAAGACGCTGGAGTTGCTGAAGGATGCGGATTGGTGGGTCGATGGGGAAGACGCTGAGGTCCTGAAACCCCTGATCATGCGGCTGGCAGCGCATTACTTCCTCAACGTCAAGGCGGGGGACGGAAAGCCGCTGGACCCCGTGGCGCGCTTCCATCTCGGTAACGGTGCTCGGCTCGAACGCATCAATTGGCAAGGCGATACCTCGCCAAAGGGGCTGCGCGAGGCGCACGGACTGATGTGCAACTATCGCTATGACCTGCGCGACATCGAGAAGAACCACGAGGCCTTCGCCAACGAAGGCGTGGTAGCCGCCTCCCGTCCCGTCTATGGTTTGGTGCGGCCAGAGCGGTCGCGGGCGAAGAGCGACTTCCTGGCTTTGCCCAGCCTGCGCCCGGCGCGTCAGGCCAAGCCCGCCAAGGAAGGCACGGAATAGTCAGCGAAATCGCCTGCGCTCGGCCCCCGCCCCGCCACGGCCTGGGCTTTGCATTGACAGCCGCCTTGCGAACCGCCATTCGGTTCGTGTGTTATTGTCAAGGTGCCGGCCTTTTCGGCGGCGGCAGAACGCAAGGGTGCTGGCAATGCGCTACAGCGATAAAGATCGCGAAAGCGACCAGGTCGAGGATCGTCGGGGTGAGTCGCCGGGCGGCTTTCCCTCCCGGGGCGGTATGCCCATCCCCATCCCCCTCGGGGGGGGCGGCATGAGCATCGGCCTGCTCGTGGTCATTGGCATCGTCTGCCTCATGCTCGGCATCAACCCGCTGACGTTGCTGACGGGGGAGGGCATCGAGATCCCCAACATGCCCCGGCCTGAGTCCACGCCGCGCCGCAGTCCGCAGGATGTGCCGGGCATGCCCCGGCAACCCCGCGTCACCGAATCCAACGACGAGATGGTGAAGTTCGTGCGTCACGTCCTGGCCGACACCGAGGATGTGTGGGAGCAGGTCTTCAAGAACGCGCGCCGCACCTACGAAAAGCCCAAGCTCGTCATCTTCTCCGGCGCCACGCGAACGGAATGCGGCATGGGCCAGTCGGCCATGGGCCCGTTCTACTGTCCGCTCGACCGGACCGTATACATTGACCTCAGCTTCTATGAGGAATTGAAACGTCGCTTCAATGCCCCGGGCGACTTCGCGCAGGCCTACGTCATCGCGCACGAGGTAGGCCACCACGTGCAGACGCTGCTCGGCATTTCCGACAAGGTCATGTCGCTGCGCCAGCGCGCCTCGAGCCAGGCAGCCGCCAACCAGCTTCAGGTGCGCATGGAGTTGCAGGCCGATTGCTTTGCCGGCGTCTGGGCCAACCTCAACGACCAGATGAAGTCGCGCCTTGAGCCCGGCGACGTCGAGAAGGGGCTCAATGCCGCCTCCGCCATCGGCGACGACAAGCTGCAGCGACAGGCGACGGGTCGCGTCGTGCCGGAAAGCTTCACCCATGGCTCATCGGCACAGCGTGTCGCCTGGTTCAAGAAGGGCCTCGACACGGGCCGCACTCAGTCTTGCGACACCTTCAACCAGAACGATCCCTGAGCGCTGTTGTCGAGCGTCGCGAGCCCCGCATCGACGTGCCGGTGCCAGTGATGGCGCAACCTTGATGCGCTTGCGCGCAATCGCTGCGCCCGTCGGCAATTCAGAAAGCCTTAACCACAGCTGTCGAAGCAATTCGGTAAGCTTCTTTTTTTAGGCCGAGTTAGAGGTGTCTGCCTACCATCGCCCCAAATGATATTGTTTAAGGGCTAAGTCATGGCAGCATTATTCGCGTGCGCGCTTGTCGTTATAATGGGTTTCTTGGGGCTGGCAGTCGATTACAATCACGCTTCAGGCGTCAAGGCCAACATGCAGGCAACGCTGGATGCGGCAGTTCTCGCGGCGGCATCGAGCACCAATACGCCCACGACGATCGCCGAGAACTATTTCAACGCGGCGAAATTCAATGCCCAGTCCGTGAACGCGACGTTCTCCGTCACGGGCAACAAGGTGACCGGCACGGCCACGGCCACCGTCAACACCAGCTTCCTAAAGGTGCTCAACCTCAACAAGTTCGACATCAAGGTCGAGTCGACAGCGACCGGGGGCGGGAGCGCGGCCTCTCCGCTGTGCATCATGGCTCTCGGGAACAAGTGGAACAGCACCACAAAAACATGGACGACAGGGAAGATGTCATCGGCCCTCAACGTGAACAGCGGGCCCGCAATTGAAGCCGGCAAGTGCGAGATCCACGTGCTTTCAACTGCTGGCGGCGCTGCGATGTTCAATGCCGGCGCGTCATTGAATTTCAGCAAGATCTGCATCGCCTCGACAAGCATAAATGACAATAGCAACGGCGCGATCAAGAATATCAAGACGTCGTGCGCAACGAACAGCGATCCCTACGCTGGCAAGCTCACCTCGCCGAAAGTCGAGACCTGCATAAGGGCCTTGAAGCCCTACGAAGGCGGTACCGTCGACTTCGAACCTGGCACCTATTGCGGTGCCTTCAACCTCAACAGCAAGAACGGCGTCGGCGTCAAGGCGACGTTCAAGCCCGGTGTCTACGTCTTCTCAAACAGTTCATGGGTCGTCGACGGCGGCACCTGGACGGGGGACGGGGTGACGTTCTACTTCGACGACGACAAGTCCTCGATCCAGTTCAACAGCGGCATGACGCTTAACATCGCGGCGCCCACGAGCGCGAGCGCAGCCTATCCTGGCGTGCTTATGTTCGAGAGGGCTGGCTTGAACAAATCATCGTTGACCTTCAACGACTCGAACAGCTCGACGCTCAGTGGCGTGATCTATCTCCCGAGCCGTGACGTCACTTTCAACTCGACGTCAAACATCACGGCTACCCGCTCGTTCCAGCTCATCGTAAATTCGCTGATGCTGAACGCCGCGAATTGGACGATAGCGCCTTACAGCACGTCGGGCGGCGGCAGCGGCAATGCGAGGCTGACGAACTGAAGATCAACCAGCGACGGGAGCCGCGCGCTACTGCCCCTGGTTCCCCTGCCGGCGGGCGAGGAACGCAAGCCGCTCGAACAGATGCACGTCCTGCTCGTTCTTGAGCAGGGCGCCATGCAGCGGTGGGATCAGCTTGCGCGGATCGTTTTCGCGCAGCGTTTCAGGAGAAATGTCCTCGTTGAGCAGCAGCTTGATCCAGTCCAATAGTTCGGACGTGGACGGCTTCTTCTTGATGCCCGGCACTTCGCGCACGTCGTAGAAGACTTTCATCGCCTCCGTGACGAGCCGCCCCTTCAGGCTCGGGAAGTGCACCTCGACAATGGAGCGCATCGTCTCCGGGTCCGGGAACTTGATGTAGTGGAAGAAGCACCGGCGCAGGAACGCGTCGGGAAGTTCCTTCTCGTTGTTGGAGGTGATGATCACGATGGGGCGGTGATGCGCCTTGATGGTCTCGCCGGTTTCGTAAACGAAGAACTCCATGCGATCGAGTTCTTGCAGCAGGTCGTTGGGGAACTCGATGTCGGCCTTGTCGATCTCGTCGATGAGCAGGACCGGCCGTGTCGGGTGAGTGAAAGCTTCCCAGAGCTTGCCCTTCTTGATGTAGTTGGCGATGTCCTTCACGCGCGCATCGCCCAGCTGGCTGTCGCGCAGCCGGCTCACGGCGTCATACTCGTAAAGGCCCTGCTGCGCCTTGGTGGTGGACTTGATGTGCCACTCCAGAAGCGGAGCCTTGAGCGCCTTCGCCACCTCGATGGCAAGAACCGTCTTGCCCGTCCCCGGCTCTCCCTTGATCAGCAACGGCCGCTGCAGCGTGATCGCGGCGTTGACGGCGACCTTGAGATCTTCGGTCGCGACGTAGTTCTGGGTGCCCGTGAACTTCATGGAGGAGTTGGTCCGCTGCTGGAGGGGAGTTGAACCGCGCCCGGACATTAGGGGCGGCTCTGCGGAGCTTCAAGCATCAGGATCTGCAGGCTGCTTTTTCGACGAGTTTCGTGAACGCTGACTTCGTCTCTTTCTGCGCGCCGCGTACAACGGAATTCGTAATCATCACACTAGCGATATGTTTTGCCCGTACGCTCGCCGCCGTCCATCGCCCTCGGGTCTGCCATTCCCAAGCGTCCGCGCCGAAGCGGTCCTATAACGGAATGCAACCCCAGCGTGTATCCTGCCTTTGAAAGGTCTTGTCCACAACGAATATCCGCCTCGAAAACGAGCAAGTGCTGGGCATGCTAATCATGCTGGCGGCCTATGCCTTGACTTGGAGTTACAGGGAGTTAAATACGGGCCGCGTAGTGCGAGAGACGGGGGATAGGCGTTTGATGCGGCGCCACAACCAGTCGACGGGAAGCGTACATGGGGAAAATGGATCGCCAGAGTTCGATCAAGAAAGCCGCCCGCAAGCCCGGCAGCGCCAAAGGCGCCGTTTCTAGGGAGCCCGTCCGTGCCGGCAAGAAAGCTCGCGCGGCCGCCGCGGTCAAAGCTGCAACCAAGACTGGGGAAGCAATGAGCCCACGAAACGCCAAGCAGCAAAGCGTTACGGTACTTCCTGAAGGCTACAGGCCATCCGATAGCGAGCCGTTCATGAACGAGCGGCAGAAGCTTTATTTCCGCAACAAGCTGCTCGCCTGGAAAGAGGAAATCATCCGGCAGAACCGCGAGACGCTCACGGTTCTGCATGAAGACAATGCCCAGCACGCCGACCTAGCCGACCGGGCCACTTCCGAGACCGATCGCGCGCTCGAGCTTCGGGCCCGTGACCGCCAGCGCAAATTGATCAGCAAGATCGACGCCGCGCTCGCCCGCATCGAAGACGGCAGCTACGGCTACTGCGAGGACACCGGTGAGCCCATCGGCGTCAAGCGGCTCGAGGCCCGCCCCATTGCGACCTTGTCGCTGGAGGCACAGGAGCGCCACGAGCGCCGCGAGAAGGTCTTCCGCGAGGACTGATTTCTCTCCGAGGGAAAACGGGGACACGTCGAGAATGCCCGGCCTCTGGCCGGGCGTTTTTGCGTCGGCATCTGCGCAAGTGAAACCTTGCGGCACAGCCGAACCCCTTCACGTCTTCGCGGCGCTGGCCCCGTTCGCAGACGCGTCGACCGTGGCGGCCTCCGCCGCCTTCTGCGCCGCCCGCTCCTCCATGACGCGCTGGACATAGCGCTTCACGGCGTCGAGGTCGCGCATGTTCACATCAACCGTATGGAACGGGATCTCGATGCCGGCCGCGCGGAACTCCTTGAGAATGCCGATACGAAGATCCGATTGCACGCTTCCCGCGCGGTCGATGTCCGCAAGGTTCACCCGCAGTGTGAAGGTCAGCGCGCTGTCCCCGAACCCGTCCATGCCCACCCAAGGCGCCGGCGTTGTCAGCACCTCCGGATGCGCATTGGCGCATTTTGTCAGGATCTCGAGCACACGATCGGGGTCGGAATTGTAGGCGACGCCCACCTTCACATTGCAGGCGCCCATCTTGTTGCGATGGGTCCAGTTGAGAACCTTGCCGGTGATCAACTCCGAGTTCGGGATGATAAGGCTCGCCTTGTCGAACGTCTCGACCTCAGTCGCCCGCACAGAGATGCGGCGCACGTTGCCCTGCTCCGTACCCACCACGATGCGGTCGCCGACCTTGATCGGGCGTTCGATGAGCAGGATCAGCCCGGACACGAAGTTGTTGACGATGGACTGCAGGCCGAAGCCGATGCCGACGGAGAGAGCGCCTGCTACGATGGCGAGGTTCGTCACGTCGAAGCCGGCGTAGGACACCGCGATAAGTGCCGAGACAGCGATACACGCATATCCCACCACCGTATCGATGCTGTCGACGATGCCGGGATCCAGCCGCGTCTCCTTCAGCGCGCTCTCGCGCAGCCAATGCTGAAACAGGCGCGTCGTGAACAAGAGTGCGATGAACAGCACGATGCCGATCAGGATTCGGGCCAGCGAGATCTTGAACGACCCGATCTCCATGCCGAACAGCAGTGCCTTGAACCAGTCGCGGATGTCGGCGCCGGAAAAGCCCCACTGCAGCATGACGACGGGAATGGCGCAGATGATCAGCGCCATAGTGAGTGCAGCTTCCGTCAGCCGCGCCAGCTGGTTGCGGCGCGGCTCGTCCAGACCGAAGCGCTGCTCGAGCACTTCCGTCACGGGCAGCTTGTGCTTCTTCGGCTCGCGGGTGAAGGCGCGGATGGCGAGATACAGCAGCCAAACCACCGCCACCACCATACCCGTGAGCACGATCTGCTGCGACAGGAAGCGCGCGAGCGCGACATAGCCGAGCGCCGCGCACGATATGATGCCGATCGCGAGCAGCCACAGCGGCAGCTTCAGCCACAAGGGCGAATGGCGAGAGACCAGTTCCGTCGCCACTTCGCCATGATCTTCTTCGGGTGGCGCTGCAACCCGCGGCAATGGCGTGAAGGGCGTCAAGGCGGCCCAGATCATGAGCCCCGCGAAGATGACGCTGGCGAAGAACGACTGCACCACCGTGAAGGTGAGCGGCGCAAGGAAGGCGCGCGCCAGCTCTGCCAGCGCCCCGTTCAGCGAGTAGATGATCGTGATGCCGTAGAGGATGCGCGTGAGGGTAAGCGCGGCGCGATCGTCGAGGGAAACGATGCGCCAGTAGGGATCACGTGGCGCAAGTACGGCGCCGATGAGCGATGTCATCAGCACGATCTCGATAAGGGACGTGAAAACCCCCGCGCCGACCCTTTGCCAAGGGGGATAAAGCAGATCGAGGACATCGAGCCCCATGTACAGCACGAGACCCGCACTGATCGCGGGCAGGGCCCGCAGCGGTGCCGACCAGGCGATCGACATGCCGCGCTCGAAGAACGAGGGCGGTGCGTCGTGCTTCACCCTGTGGCGGACAATGAAGCGCGACGTCCACCATCTGAGCAGCACGAACGCCGCCACTGCGCCGCACAATAGCAGCAACAGTTCTGCGCCCTTCGCGGATGCCCATCGTTGCCAGTCCTGGCTTTGGTACACGATGCGACGGGACACGTTCGGCACCTGCGCCGAGACATCCCGCCAGACCTGCGGCAGCACGGGGCTGTGCATGCGCTCCATCAGGTTCTTCGTGAACAGCGAGTGGCGCAGCACCGTGATGCGCTCGATCAGCTGGCGGGCGCGCGCCCATGTCAGCTCGGTCGACTTGATTGCACCGTCGAGTTGCGCCGCAAGCTGGTTCAGCCGCGCGCGCTCTGCCGCGATGGCCGGTGCCTCCGGCGGCTGGTCCTTGCCGGGTGGCGGCCCTAGCTTTTCGATCAGCGCCCGCACCGCAGCCAATTGGGGGCGCAGGTCGTCCGCGGCGCTGGTGGAGTCCGTCAGGATGCTCTCGGCATCGTTGCGAAGCCGCCTGAGGTCATCCTCGATCTCGCTGAGATTCTGGATCGCCTTCTCGGCTTCGTCGATGGCCGTCGTCAGCCGTTTGACCGGCTCGAGCAGATCCGGCGGCAATTCGATGGTAGGCGGCGCAGCCGGCTGTTGCTCGCGTGGCTCGGTAGTCTGTGCGCCCGCCGGTGACACGGCCAGCACGACCAGCAACGCCAGCAGCAAGGTCAGGAGCGCAGCCCGCAGGCGCCTGGGGCCCAGTGTACGAATGATCTGCATCTCACATCGTTTGCCTGGAACGCGAAAGGCTATTCGTTCACGGCCTGGCCGATCGGCCTCGGGGCGCGCGTGAAGACCGGCGGAGCAGGCGGCTCAGTGATGGCTTCGAAGGAGGACTCGCGCGATTGGTAGGTCTCTTCCGGCGGCTTGATCCCGGTCTCGATCACCAGGTCCACCGGCCCACCCGTCAAGACAAGGTGTTCGACGTCGTCGCGCCGAATGAGCAGGAGCTTGCGGCGGCTGTCGACCATCACATGTTCGGAGACGCCCAGGCGTGGCTCGGGCTTCTGCGCGAACCAGCCCGGCAGCGACAGTCCGAGATCGCCGGTCTGATAGAAGCGATATCCCAGCACCGCAGCCACGCCCCCCACGGCCAGCAGAAAGGTCATGAAGAGCCAGAACGCCATGGTTCCCTCGGTCAGGTTTCGATGCCGGCAACAAAGATAGACCGTAACAGTGTGCGCCACTTTGACCGGAGCGCCAAGCGCCGAGCCTCTCTAGGCCTTGGACAATGCACCAGAATTCAAGGTGGATGGCCCGCGGATGCGACAGGTTTCGGGCTTTCGTGTGGCTTGGCGCGCCCGCATGATTCGGCACGCGCGGCCTGCTCTTCATTCCATCTTAACCTGAATGACTGCTTTCTTGTGGCGTCAGAGCGGGGCACACGCCTGTGCGCCTCGGCTGCGACCATCAAGCGCTCCTGTCCGAAGATGCGGTTTTGTACATGCGTTCAGAAGTCGGCCCCGCTGGGGCACTCGTCTCTCCCTTCGCCCGTTCCCTTCGCCAAGCCCGGCTCTTTATCGAGCAGAATCAGCTAAGACTGCGGCGCATGGCGCATCAGAAGTTAAGCCGGCAGGACACGCCCAGCGTGGAGAACGCGCCTGGAGCGCTGCTCGCTGCGCTGAGGGGAACTTACGCCACCCCCGCCCTTGTTGTCGGCGTCGGAATTCTCGCTGCCGCCGTTCTGGTTCTGAGCGGGACTGCCGAAGCGGTCCTTCTTTCCCTCCTGTCGCTGCTGGCTGTCGGCGGCGCCTTCCTGCTCTTCGGGCTCTGGTCCGGTGCCCTGCATTTCGGCGAGCGCGCAGCGGGCGATGACCTCGCACGCACGGCTGCCGATACACTTATCGACGGCGTGCAGATCACCGCGCCCGATGGAAGCGTCGTCTATCGCAACGGCGCCCTGGCAGCCATGCTCGTGCGCCGCGCGGGCGGGAATGCAACGCTGGAGGAGGTGTTCGCGCAGGAAACCGACGCCGCCCGCGCCTACTTCCGCCTCAACCGCGCCGCCGAGAGGGGCGAGGCCCGCGAGGAGGAATTCTATTTCCGCGCCGGTCTCGCCAATTCCGCCGGCGGCCGTTGGTTGCGTGTCTCCGTGCAGCCGGCGCCCGGGTCCGAGCAGGAGCCTGCGGCCCCGCTCGGCAAACGCACCCTGTGGCACGTCTGCGACGTCACCCGCGACCGGATGCGCGAGATCGAGACCGTTTCAAGTCTCGAAGCCACTATCGGCTTTTACGATGGATTGCCGCAGGGTTTGTTCGCGGTTCGGCCCGATGGTCGCCTTGCTCATGTGAATGCCACGCTCGTGCAGTGGCTTGGCCTCAAGATGGAGCCCGGCCGTGCACCGGTCCTCTCAGACATCTTGCCGGCGGATGGCATCGCACTTGTGCGCGCCGTCGCCCGCGGCGGCGCAGGGGCCTCCACACGCCTCGACCTCGACCTCCTGCGCGAGGATGGATCGACATTCCCAGCGGAACTGATCTGTCGCGGCAATGGCCCGCGCGGAGTGATCTCCGTGCTGGTCCTCGACCGCAATGCCGAGACCTATCGCTCCGGCCAACAGGCCTATACCGACGAAGCGCGTCTGGCGCGGCAGGCGGAAACTGCCCCCTTCGGCATCGCAACCGTAGCAAGCGACGGCCAGATCATCACGCAGAACCCGGCCTTCATGCGCATGTTCGCCATGGAAGGCCGCACCCTGCCCACAAGGCTCGGCGACCTCACGTTCGGTGATGGCGATACCGCTCTCGTTCTGGAGAAGGCGCTGGCGCGTGCCTCCTCCGGCCGCACCACCCCGGCTCCCATAGAGATCACGTTCGGCTCCAAGCGCGAGCATGCCCGCCGTCTCTACATCCATCCGCTGGGTGCAGGTGGCGAGCGCGCCGCCAAGGGGCCGCAGGGCGCCATCCTCTACGTGCTCGACGTGTCGGAGCAGAAGGCGCTGGAGCTGAAATTCGCCCAGAGCCACAAGATGGAAGCCGTCGGCCAGCTTGCAGGCGGCGTGGCGCACGACTTCAACAACGTGCTCACTGCCATCATCGGCTTCTCCGACCTCCTGCTGCAGACGCATCGCCCCACCGATCGCGCCTACGGCGACATCATGAACATCAAGAGTAGCGCGAACCGGGCCGCGAGCTTGGTCAGCCAGCTGCTTGCCTTCTCCCGCCGCCAGACGCTGCATCCGCAGGTGATGGAGCTGGGCGAGGCGCTCACCGACCTTGCCCCGCTCATCAACCGATCGCTGGGCGAGACCATCGAACTCAAGATCCAGCCTGGCCGCGATCTCTGGTACGTCAAGGCCGACAAGAGCCAGCTCACGCAGGTGGTGATCAACTTTGCCGTGAACGCCCGCGATGCCATGCCCGGCGGGGGCTCGCTCACCATCCGGACGAAGAACATCTCCGAGCGCGAAAGCCTGAAGCTGTCTGGCCTCGGCGTGGTCGCCGGAGAGTATGTGCTGATCGAGGTTGAAGACACCGGCACCGGCATCCCCGCCGACATCATCGGCAAGATCTTCGAGCCGTTCTTCACCACCAAGGAAGTGGGCAAGGGCACGGGCCTGGGCCTTTCCACAGTCTATGGCATCGTGAAGCAGACCGGCGGCTACATCTATGCCGACAGTGTCGTCGGCAAGGGAACCACCTTCCGTGTCTACCTGCCGCGCCACGTGGTGACAAAGGAAGAGCTTGCAGCCCTCAAGGAAGGCCCCAAGAAGGAAGCCACGCGCGATCTCACGGGCACGGGTCGCGTCCTGCTCGTGGAGGACGAGGATGCCGTGCGCAACTTCGCCGCTCGCGCACTCGCCCGCCAGGGCTACGAGGTGCTGGAAGCCGCATCGGGCCTGGAGGCGCTCGAAGTCATGGAGCGTGAGGAGGGCCGCATCGATCTTGTCGTCTCCGACGTGATCATGCCCGAGATGGATGGCCCCACGATGCTGAAGGAGATGCGCAAGACGCGCCCCGACCTGAAGATCATCTTCGTCTCGGGTTACTCGGACGACGCTTTCAAGAAGAGCCTCGACGAGAACGAGGTCTATGCCTTCCTGCCCAAGCCCTTCACGCTGCCGCAGATCGCGGCCAAGGTGAAGGAGCAGTTGGGGCGTTGAAGCCGCCCTGCCGGCGCCGCTCTGTCCTCTGAGACAGGCGGCGCAATGCGCCGGGCAAGACCGCCCTCGACACGATCTAGCCCACTGCCTCCTTCTCAGCGGGCAGGATGTGCAACTCGCCGTTCTTCTCGACCACGATCCAATCGCCTTCGCAGCCGCTAAACAGTGCCATCAGAGCCACAAGTCCATTCACGTTCTCGGTCTCGGTGATCATTTGGGTTCTCCGTTGTTCGTGAGGAGAAGCCTTACGTTAACCATGTGGCCCGCGCTGTTTCCCCGGGAACGCCGCAAGTAGTTTGTGTCCGCGGTCCGCCTGAGGGAAAGCGGCGGGGTAGCCAGCGCATCGACCCGGAGCGGGCACAAAGAACAAAATAGATACGAATTATGTTGCCGCAGGAGAACAAATAGAGTACATTTCTGACTGAAATGGGGACAGGTTCAAGAGTCGCTTTTACGCCCCCCTGCAACTCATGGAATAAGAGGACTGAAATATGTCTCAGACACCGGCACTTCGGGTCGTTGAAGGGGGAAGTATGGACAAGCAGAAGGCTCTCGAGGCCGCGCTCGCCCAGATCGACAAGAACTTCGGCAAGGGCTCCATCATGCGGCTCGGGGCCAACGACCGCACCATCGACGTGGAGGCTATTCCCACGGGGTCTTTGGGGCTCGACATCGCGCTTGGCATCGGCGGCCTGCCCAAGGGGCGCGTGATTGAAATCTATGGTCCTGAATCTTCGGGAAAAACCACTCTCTCCCTGCAGGTTGTGGCGGAAAGTCAGAAGCGCGGCGGCATCTGCGCCTTCGTGGATGCCGAGCATGCGCTCGACCCGGTTTACGCCCGCAAGCTGGGGGTGAAGGTCGAGGATCTGTTGATCTCCCAGCCCGACACGGGTGAGCAGGCGCTCGAGATCGCAGACACGCTGGTGCGCTCCGGCGCCGTCGACGTGCTCGTGGTGGATTCTGTCGCGGCCCTCACGCCAAAGGCTGAAATCGAAGGCGAAATGGCCGACATGCAGCCAGGCATGCAGGCACGCCTCATGAGCAAGGCCTTGCGCAAGCTCACCTCTTCGATCTCGAAATCGAAGTGCATGGTCATTTTCATCAACCAGATCCGCATGAAGATCGGCGTCATGTTCGGAAACCCGGAGACGACGACGGGCGGCAATGCCCTGAAGTTCTACGCCTCCGTGAGGCTCGATATCCGTCGCATCGGCCAGATCAAGGAGCGCGAGGAGGTCGTCGGCAACCAGACGCGCGTCAAGGTCGTTAAGAACAAGGTTGCCCCACCCTTCAAGCAGGTCGAGTTCGACATCATGTACGGCGAGGGCATCTCCAGGACGGGCGAACTCGTGGACCTCGGCGTCAAGGCCGGCATCGTCGAGAAGTCTGGGGCTTGGTTCTCTTTCAACGGCGAGCGCATCGGCCAGGGCCGCGAGAACACCAAGCAGTTCCTCAAGGAGCACGCCAAGATGGCGGACCAGATCGAGAAGGCTATCCGGCAGAACGCGGGCCTGATCGTCGACAAGATGCTCGAAGCCGCACCCGAAGGGGACGAGGCCGCCGATGCCGAGGTTGGCCCCGAGGACGACATCCATGCCGAGCCGGAAGAGGGTACGCGCAAGGGCCGGGCAAAGCGCTGAGCTCGCGTTCCGCGCTGATCTGACTTGAGGCGCACGTCCGCGACGTAGGGTTTTGCGTCGGGCTGGCGTGCAGCGCGCCGCCCTCGGCGTTGCGGCCGCCGCTCGTCGCGGGAAGGGCCGCGAGAAACCTGGCGCGTCTGGTCCCGACATTCGGGGCAAGACCCGCCGCTCCGGCGGCCGCTTCTGCCAAGGAAGCGCGCCCTTTCCCCGTCCGTTTATGGACATCGCATCCCGGCATAGCTAGAAGAGGCGGGTTTTAGAACAACCGTCTCACCAGCTCACCAGGCACGAAACACACCCATGGCTTCCGTCAACCAGGTCCGCCGCGCCTTCATCGACTACTTCGTGAAGAACGGGCACGAGCACGTCGCCTCGTCCCCTCTCGTGCCGCGCAACGATCCGACGCTGATGTTCACCTCGGCGGGTATGGTGCAGTTCAAGAACGTGTTCACGGGCCAGGAGCATCGTCCCTACACCCGTGCCACCACCGCCCAGAAGTGCGTCCGTGCTGGCGGCAAGCACAACGACCTCGACAACGTCGGCTACACGGCACGGCATCACACCTTCTTCGAGATGCTCGGCAATTTCTCGTTCGGCGACTACTTCAAGTCGGCGGCCATCCCCTTTGCCTGGGAGCTTGTGACGAAGGAGTTCGGGCTCGATCCCAAGCGCCTGCTCGTGACGATCTATCACGACGACGAGGAGGCCTACGGCATCTGGAAGAAGGTGACGGGCTTCTCCGACGACAGGATCATCCGCATCGCCACCTCCGACAATTTCTGGTCGGCGGGGGACACGGGCCCCTGCGGTCCCTGCTCCGAGATCTTCTTCGACCACGGCCCCAAGATCCCCGGCGGCCCTCCCGGCTCCCCCGACGCCGACGGTGACCGCTTCATTGAGGTCTGGAACCTCGTGTTCATGCAGTTCGACCAGAAGGGACCGGGCGAGCGCGTGCCGCTGCCGAAGCCCTCCATCGACACGGGCATGGGCCTCGAGCGTGTCTCGGCCGTGCTGCAGGGCGTGCACGACAACTACGACATCGATCTCTTCAAGGCGCTGATTGGCGCCTCGGTCGCCGCCACCGGCGTGGCCGCAGAGGGCGGAAATCGCGCCAGCCATCGCGTCATCGCCGACCACCTGCGGGCTTCGAGCTTCCTCATCGCCGATGGCGTGCTCCCATCCAATGAAGGCCGCGGCTACGTGCTCCGCCGCATCATGCGCCGCGCCATGCGTCACGCGCATCTGCTCGGCGCCCGGGATCCGCTGATGTGGCGCCTCGTACCTACGCTGGTGCAGCAGATGGGTGAGGCCTATCCCGAACTCGTGCGCGCGCAGCCCTTGATTGCCGAGACGCTGAAGCTTGAGGAAACCCGTTTCCGCAAGACGCTCGCCAAGGGCCTTGGCCTCCTTGATGAGGCGAGTTCCAGCCTCAAGAGCGGCGACAGCTTCGCAGGCGACGTCGCCTTCAAGCTCTACGACACCTACGGTTTCCCGCTCGATCTCACGCAGGACGCGCTGAAGGCGCGCGGCATCAGCGTCGACACCAAGGCCTACGAGGAGGCCATGGAGAAGCAGAAGGCCGAGGCCCGCAAGGCGTGGAAGGGCTCTGGCGAGGCGGCCACCGAGGGCATCTGGTTCGAGCTGCGCGAGCGCGTGGGCGCCACGGACTTCCTCGGCTACGACGCTGAAAGTGCTGAAGGCGAGATTCGCGCCATCGTGCGCGACGGCAAGGAGATCAAGAGCCTCAAGGCCGGCGACAAGGCAGCCCTCGTTCTCAACCAGACGCCCTTCTATGGCGAGTCGGGCGGCCAGGTGGGTGACACAGGCCTCATCCGCGGTCCCAAGGGCGCCCTGTTCAAGGTCGAGGACACGCAGAAGAAGCTCGGCGACGTGTTCGTGCACGTCGGCACGCTGGAAGCGGGCAGCCTCAAGGCCGGCGATCATGTCGAGCTGGCGGTGGATCATGCCCGCCGCGCCGCGATCCGCGCCAATCACTCGGCCACCCACCTCCTGCACGAGGCCCTGCGCCAGGTGCTCGGCGATCACGTCGCCCAGAAGGGCTCGCTGGTGGACCCCTCGCGCCTGCGCTTCGACATCTCGCACCCCAAGCCCATCACCGGCGACGAGCTTTCATCCGTCGAGGCGCTCGCCAACGCCATGGTCTTACAGAACGCGCCCGTCGAGACGCGCCTCATGGCGCTCGAGGACGCGATGCAGTCGGGCGCACGTGCCCTTTTCGGCGAGAAATACGGCGAGGAGGTGCGCGTTGTTTCCATGGGAGAAGTCGTATCCAAGGATGGCAAGAAGGCGAACAAGGCCTGGTCGGTCGAGCTTTGCGGTGGCACGCACGTGGGCCGCACGGGGGATATCGGCCTCGTTCGCGTCGTTGCTGAAAGTGCGAGTGCCGCGGGCGTGCGGCGCATCGAGGCGCTGACAGCCGATGGAGCACGCGCCTACCTTGCAGAGCAGGACGCGCGCATGCGTGAGCTTGCAGGCATGCTGCGCACGCGCCCCGACGATGTCGTGGATCGCGTCAAGAACCTCGTCGACGAGCGCAAGGCACTCGAGCGCGAACTCGCCAACGCCAAGAAGCAGCTGGCGCTGTCAGGCGGTGGCGCGGGCGGCTCCGGCGCCGCGGCGGAAAGCGCCGTCCGCACCGTCGGCAACGTGAAGCTGCTGGCGCGCGTGGTGCACGGGCTGAACCCGAAGGATCTGCGTGGCCTCGTGGACGACGCCAAGAAGCAGGTGGAATCGGGCATCGCAGCAATTGTCGCCGTCACCGAGGACAACAAGGCCGCCATCGCTGTCGGCGTCACGGACGATCTCAAGGCCACATGGAACGCGGTGGATCTCGTTCGCATCGGCGCCGAGGTGCTCGGCGGCAAGGGTGGCGGTGGCCGGCCGGACATGGCGCAGGCCGGCGGCTCTGACGGCTCGAAGGCGGCCGATGCCCTCAAGGCGATCGAGGCGAAACTGGCTTCCTGAGCGGGCTCTTCGCGCGGATCTTGCCGCGGTGCGCATCGAGCCGCAGCTGGTTCAGCGGGTTCACAGGCACTCTGTGCGCTTGCAGGCTTTGCGCCTCCGCCACGGATTTTGCGTGCGATCCCGCTTTTGCCTGGCCTGCTTTGTAAGAGCTCTTTTGCAGGCCGGGGGCAATTTGAGCGCCGCCTGCAACCTTGTTCTCGGCCTTTTCCTGCCGCTTTGCCATCGGCTTTTCAGCTGGCGTTTTGCTGATCTTCGTCCGGCTCTCTGCCGCAGGCGCGCTTTTTCTGCGTGACGCGACGATGTCCCCCTTGGCGCTGATGCCTGTGGAGCCGAAGCCCCCCGCGCCGCGCTGCGAGGCCGCCGCGGACGTCACCTCGATCAGCTGCATCTGCTCGACCTTTTGCACCACCAGTTGCGCGATCCGCGCCCCGCGCTCGATCTTGAACTTCGCCTCGCCCAGGTTGACGAGTAGCACGCCCACCTCGCCGCGGTAATCGCTGTCGATGGTGCCGGGACTGTTGAGCACCGTTACGCCGTGCTTGAGCGCAAGGCCCGAGCGCGGGCGGACCTGCGCCTCGGTGCCTTTCGGCAATTCGAGCACGAGGCCTGTCGGTATCAGCGCGCGCTTGCCGGGTGCAAGCACGACGGGCCGGCCCTCGCCGAGGGCAGCCAGAAGGTCCATCCCCGCCGCACCGGGCGTCTGATAGGCGGGCAAATCCAATCCAGCCGCGTGCGGCAGCCGGACGACTTTCACTTTCTTGCGCGCCATCGGCCGTTTGTCTTTCCGCATCGTGTTGAAGACCAAAGCTCGCATGCTTCAACAGCACGTGCCAGTGCCAGGTTGCATCATCGCGACCCGATCCTCTGTCAAGAACAGCGCGACAAACAACGGGCTGCGCGCAGCGTCGCTACTTCTGGAGAGCACCGGACATGCGACGGTTCAGTTCCTCCGCCGCGCGCTGCACCAGGCGTTTGGCCACTTCCTGCTTGTCGAGATCAGGCCAGCTCTCAACGCCGTCGGGGCGAACGATATGCACGCTGTTGCGATCACCACCCATGATGCCCGTCTCAGGCGATACGTCGTTGGCCACGATCCAGTCGGCGTTCTTGCTCGCGCGCTTCTTCTGCGCATAGGCGATCACATCGTTGGTCTCGGCGGCAAATCCGATCACCAGGCTTGGGCGACGAGCCCTCGTTTCATGCGCAATTGTCTTGAGGATATCGGGGTTTTCGACAAGCTCCAGGCGTGGCGCCTGCGCCTTGCCGGTCTTCTTGATCTTCTGGTTGGCGGACGAGGCCACGCGCCAGTCGGCAACGGCGGCCGCGAAGATACCGATATCGGCGGGCAGATGCGCCTCCACGGCAGCCAGCATCTCCCGCGCGGTCTCGACGTGCACCACATGCACGCCCGCGGGATCGGCAAGGTTGGTCGGCCCGGTCACGAGTGTGACGCGTGCACCCAGCGCGGCAGCTTCCGCCGCGATCGCCGAGCCTTGCTTGCCGGAGGAACGGTTGGCGATGTAGCGCACGGGATCGATGGGCTCGTGCGTCGGTCCGCTGGTGACGAGCACATGGCGGCCCGCAAGCAGCCCTGGGGCCCGAGCCTCCATCCGCCTGTCCAGCAGGTCTTCGATTGCGGCCAGCAACTCTGGCACCTCCACGAGGCGGCCGGCACCAGCCTCCCCCCGCTCCGCCATCTCGCCGACGGCGGGGCCGATCACGTGCACCCCGTCCGCCTTCAACTGCGCGACGTTGCGCTTGGTCGCAGGATGCATCCACATGCGCGGGTTCATGGCCGGTGCAACCAGGATAGGCTTGTCGCTGGCAAGCAGCACGGCAGTGGCAAGGTCATCGGCGTGCCCCCCGGCCATGCGTGCCAGCAGGTCGGCAGTTGCCGGTGCGACGACGATGAGGTCTGCCTCCCGCGACAATCGGATGTGGCCGATCTCGCGCTCCTCGTTGAGGTCGAAGAGATCGGTGAAGACCCGTTCGTTGCTCAGCGCGCCCACCGAAAGCGGCGTCACGAACTGCTGCGCGGCCTTGGTCATGATGGCCCGCGTCGTGATGCCCCGTTCCTTGAGGCGCCGGATGAGGTCGAGACACTTGTAGGCAGCGATGCCCCCCCCGATGACCAGCACGATGCGGCGCGCGCTGCGCGCAGGCGACGCTTGCGGCAGAGCTTGCGCTTTCCCGGCAGGGGCCTTTGCCCGCATATACGCGCGCACTTTGTCCGCGGTCTTCAAAGTGACGCTCGCGCCCTTGCGCAATTTCGATACGAGATGCCCGTCGCGAACGGCCGCGACCCCGAACTTCGTCGCGGTCTCGCCCGTGCGCGCGAGATAGGCCTCGATCTCGGCCAGGAGGTTTTCTGCTGTGGAGCCCATGCTTTAATAATATCCATGGGTAATTACCCATTCGTCAACCGGGTCGTTGTGGCCTGTCTCCTCGCGGGTGTTTTCTCCTCTGCCTTTTCTTGGCTGCCTTCGTGTGATCCAAGCGCGGGTCCCCCGTCATTAGCAGCTTAGAAAAGAACCGCGGGTTCGCCCGCACTTGGAAAGGCAAGCCATGCGGGCCGTCGTCCATTCGTCGATCGCCGAGATACCAAAGGATGCCTGGGATCGGATGCTGCCGGGAGAGCCCGAGGGCTGGGTCTACTACAAGGCCGCTGAGGACGTGGGCCTGCAAAGCTTCAAGTTGGGCGCCCTCAGCGTCGAGGAAAACGGGCGCATCATTGCCGCCGCGCCCATCTTCCAGGTTCAATACCGCATCGATACGCCACTGCAGGGCAGGCTGCGGAAGGCGAGGCAGTGGATCTTTGAGCACGCGCCACGTCTCGTAAACCTTCCTGTCATCGGGCTTGGCTCGCCCATGGCCGACAACTGTACACTCGCACTCGCGCCCGAGCTTGGGCAGGAAGAGCAATGCGCAGCGCTGGAAGCCATGCTGGCGAAGCTGCGGGAACTTGCGCACGAGTTCAAGAGCACGCTGATTGCAGTGAAGAGCATCGACAGCCGCGCCGACGCTCTGGCACCTGCATTCGCCGCGCAAGGTTTCACGCGGACGACCAGCGTTCCTCTCGTCATGCTGGACCTGCCGTTCAAGAGCTACGAGGAGTATCTTGCGAGCCTGCCTGCCAAGACCCGCGGCTACCTGAAGCGCAAGGCCCGCGCCGAGGCCAAGGTGCGCATGGAATACCGCAACTCGATCGACGGCCTCGAGCACGACGTTTTTGCGCTCTTCCAGTCGACGCTCGCTCACAGCAAGGTCGATTACGGCGAATTCGAGCAGCTGACGCCCGAGTATTTCCCACGCATGCTGGCCGCGCTGGGAGACACGGCTCAATTCGCGCTTTGCTGGCACGAGGACAAGCTGGTCGGCTTCCAGCTGTCTCTCGTGGGCTCGAAGCGCATCGTCACGAAGTACATGGGCATGAGGTATCCGGAGGCGCGCGAACTCAATCTCTACTTCGTCAATTGGCTCAAGATGATCGATTTTGCGATCAACAAGGGCATCCGCACCATCGACATGGGTTCGACGACTTACGCGACGAAACTCTTGTTCGGGGGGCACGTCTCTCGGCGCTGGCTATACTTCCGCTTCACCAACAGCATCGCCAACGCTCTCCTGTCGCCGCTTGCCCCGCTTCTCGACTACGAGCGGAACGATCCTGAGATGAAGGCGCTCGAGAAGGATCGGGCAAATCACGCGGAGACGGAGGTCAGCCGCTGAGGCTGGAGCGATCATTGGCCTCGCCGTCACGGAAAGGCCCGAGACGAGCCATCTCGCGGACGATCTGCGGTGCGTTATTCCCCAAGGCCTGCCTTGGCCTGCTGTGCGCCTGCCAGATGCGCCTGGCATTGGGTCCTGATTTCCTTCAGCTCCTTCAGCGTGCGGTCGAGATCGGCACGCTTCTCGTTGAGATCCTCGATCGCCGTCTCGACTTTGGCCAGCAGCAGTTGCGTCTGGGCGTTCTGGGTGGGATCGGTATCGTAGAGCTTCAGGTACTGCGCGATCTCATCGAGCGTGAACCCCAGGTTCTTGCCGCGCAGGATCAGCTTGAGGCGGGCGCGGTCGCGCCGGGTATAGCAGCGGGCCACGCCGCGACGCGCCGGAGCGATCAGCCCTTTGGCTTCGTAGAAGCGGATCGCCCGGGTAGTGACGCCAAGCGCTCCCGCAAGCTCCCCGATCGTATAGAGCCGTTCGGCGTCGTCTTTCACGATTGTGCTCATATCCAATCAACTGGGGGTGGGAATACGAGGTGCGGCTGGGGGGCGAGGCGATGCAGCGCGATCTTTAAGCCTTGCGCCGTTTGCCATCCTCCTCGGCCTTGAGTTCCTTCTTGGAAAGCTTTCCGATCATCGTTTTGGGCAGCACATCGCGGAACTCGATCTCGGACGGCATTTCGATCTTCGACAGCTTCGGCTCGAGGTGATGCCGGATGTCCGCCTCCGTGGCCTTCATGCCGGCCTTGAGCTTGATGAAGGCCTTCGGAGCCTCCCCGCGATAGGAATCCTTGATCCCGATCACCGACACCTCCTCCACCGCCGGATGCGCATAGATAGCCTCCTCGATGCGGCGAGGGTAGACGTTGTAGCCCGAGCAGATGATGAGGTCCTTGATCCGGTCGACGATGAAGATGAACCCGTCTTCGTCCATGATGCCGACGTCACCGGTGCGCAGGAAGTCGCCCACGAAGGTGCTGGCCGTTTCCTCGGGCTTCTTCCAGTAGCCCTTCATGACCTGCGGACCCTTGACGCAGATCTCGCCCTTCTCCCCCAGCGGCACCTCGCGCGTGGGGTCGGCCAGGTCGCGCAGCGACACGATGGTGCCGGGCATGGGTTGGCCGATCGAGCCCTCCTTCACCGGTCCGTCGACGGGATTGCAGGTGACGCTGGGTGAGGCCTCCGACAGGCCGTAGCCCTCGACCACCTTGCACCCAGTCAGAGCTTCGAATTTCTGCTTCACTTCGATCGGCAGCGCCGCGCCACCCGAGATGCAGTACTTGAGGCTCGACAGGTCGAAGCTCTTGAGCTTGGGGTGATTGAGCATGGCGTTGAACATGGTGGGCACGCCCGGCATCACCGTCGGCTTGGTCTGGTCGATGAGCTTCATTGCATCGTCCAGCACGAACCGCGGCATGATGATGAGTTCCGACCCCTCGGCGATCGAGAAGTTCATCACCGCCGTCATGGCGAACACATGGAAGAAGGGAAGCACTGCGAGCGCCCGTTCCTCGC
This sequence comes from Hyphomicrobiaceae bacterium, assembly GCA_039808585.1. Classification (GTDB taxonomy): domain Bacteria; phylum Pseudomonadota; class Alphaproteobacteria; order Rhizobiales; family Hyphomicrobiaceae; genus AWTP1-13. Next base: position 29,769 of record JBDHTJ010000015.1, read on the forward strand.
CGCTCTTGAGGTTCGTGGCCCAGGCCGCGCCCTGCTGGCAATTGATGGAAAGGTTGGCGTGGGTCAGCATGGCGCCCTTGGGCGTGCCTGTTGTGCCTCCCGTATACTGAAGCACCGCCACATCTTCCGCCAGGTCGATGACGACAGGCGTGAAGCGGCCGTCGTTGTCGCAGAGCTTGGCGTCCATCAGCAATTGCGATGCCACCGCGCTTTTGCCCGGGTTGACCAGTTCCTTGCCCTTGAACAGCTTGAAAAGCACCGACTTGGTGGCCGGCAGCAGGGCCGCGAACGAGGCCACCACCGCGCGCTTCAGAGTGCCCGACTGGATCAGGCCCTCGACTTTGTCGAACAGCACCTTGAGGTCCAGCGTCACCATCAGCTCGGTTTCGCTGTCGCGGATCTGGAACGCAAGTTCTTCCAGAGTATACAACGGGTTATAATTCACCACCGTGCCGCCCACCTTCAGCACGGCATAGTAGTAGACGATGAAGGTCGGACAGTTGGGCATGAACAGGCCCACCTTGCTGCCCTTGCCGATACCCTGCCTCTGCAACCCGGCGGCGGCCTTGTTGATCTGGCCCGCGATCTCACGGTAGGTGGTCACGCGCCCCAGAAAGCTGGTGCAGGGCCGGCTGCCGTATTTCGCCACGGCGGCATCGAGCATTTCGGTCAGCGGTGTCGGGTCGAATGTCTGGTCCCATGCGACCCCCTGGGGGTACCGCTGCAACCACTGGTAGCTGGGCCCTCCTGCTTTCGCTGATGTCGACACGACAGATGTCATGGGCACTTGCTCCCGGACACGGCTTGTTACCCCTGGAACATCATGCACCGGCCCGGTTGGTTAAAACGCATCCCTGTCCGGTGCAGGTGCAAGGGCTGTTGGGACCGCATTCAACACGGTTTCAGGGCCGGTGGCCAGCGCGAGACGCCTTGTCTGGGTACGTCGCATAGAGCAGAATTAGCCATCGGAAAGGATGTCACTGCCGGTTGGCTGGACGAACGGGGCATTTGCGTATATCAGACGCATCGATAGCGGCTGGACTTCCCCAGCTGGAGCTTTCGGCACAACAAAGGTCCCGAGTAGCCGTCAAGGCGGGCTGGGAGAGCGCAATGGACGAAGTCGCAACAAAGATCATCGAAATCCTCAAGAAGCACATGAAGGAGCCCCGGGATGACATCGGGCTCAACACTGCGCTTACCGATCTTAAGATCGAGTCCCTCGACCTTGCCATGATCGTCTTCGACATCGAGGACAGCTTCGGCATCGAGATCCCCTACAACGCCAACGAGGAAGCGTCGGACTTCAAGACCGTCGGCTCGGTGGTAGAGCGTGTGCGTAGCCTCGTGGATGGCGGAGCGGCGGCCGCAAAGGCCTGACCTCCTCCGGCGAAAGCCGGGTTGCGCCCTTAATTGGGAACTACAGTCAAATGACACAGACAGGCGCTGCCCGCCGCGTCGTCGTGACGGGCATGGGTGTGGTCACGTCCATCGGGACCACCGTCCCCGAGTTCTGGGCCGGATGCCGTGAAGGCAAAGTTGGGGTGGGACCGCTTTTTGGCTTCCCCCTCGACGACCTCAAAATCAACATCGCCTCCCAGATCCGGGACTTTGATCACAAGGCCCGCCTCAAGGGCGCCAAGCGCGACAAGATCATCCTGCATGCAGACCGGTATTCCTGGTTCGCTGCGGCTGCGGCTGACGAGGCGGTTAAGCAGTCCGGCCTCACCGTTCCTTTCGAGAACGGGTACAAGTCCGCTTGCATCATCGGTTCGGGCGCCGGCGGTCTCGTTACCTACGAGACGGCCTATCGCGACCTGTTCATCAACAACAAGCGTGCAACGCACCCGCTGACGCTGCTGCGGATCATCGGCTCCTCGGCCTCCGCGCACGTCGGTATCGAGTACGGCGTGAAAGGTCCCACCTTCGCCACCTGCTCGGCCTGCTCCACGGCTGCGCACGCGATCGGCCTCGGTCGCGATTTCATCCGGTCTGGTCTCGTCGACGTCGCCATCGTCGGTGCCTCCGAAAGCGTCATCAACTACGGCACCATGAAGGCTTGGCAGGCGATGCACGTATTGTCGCCGCAGGGCTGCTTCCCGTTCGCGAAAAAGCGCAACGGCACGGTGCTGGGCGAGGGCGCCGGCGTGCTCGTGATCGAGTCCGAGGAGCATGCCAAGAACCGCGGCGCCAAGGTGCTCGCAGAGCTGATGGGCTTCGGCATGACGTCCGACAGCAAGGACATGGTCAATCCCGACATCGAGGGGCCGAGCGAAGCCATGCGCCTTGCCCTTCTCGATGCCAAGCTCGATGCGTCGAAGATCGACTATCTCAACGCCCACGGCACCGCGACGACCATCAACGACCGCAACGAAACCAACGCCATTAAGCGAGTGTTCGGCGATCACGCCAAGAAGCTTGCGATTTCCTCGACCAAGTCGATGCACGGGCATCCGCTCGGCGCTGGTGGCGGCATCGAGGCCGTGGCGTGCGTCAAGGCCATGCAGGAGCAGTGGGTGCCCCCCACGGTTGGCCTCGATGAACCCGATCCCGATTGCGATCTCGACTATGTGCCGAACGTCGGCCGCGAGCAGCGCGTTACCTACACCATGTCGAACTCGTTCGCCTTCGGCGGCCTGAACGCCGTGCTCGTGTTCGGCCCGCCGCCCGCCTGAAGCCGCCCGGCTTCGTGATCTGTTTGCGAAGGCTCCGGGTGACGGGGCCTTTGCTTTTTCAGACCATCGCGCCGACCTGAGGCAATTGCCAGATTGAGTTGCGGAAACGTCGCTTGGCCACAGGGCCGATCCGGCGTAGGGAGTTACGGCTGCCCGATCCATAGGCAAGAGCATCTCATGGCGCTGCCCGCCTCACTGATGTCCACCGCAGAAGCCGAGCCGGAGTCACCTTACGCGTGGCTGCGCCTGGGCGTGTCCATGCTCCTGGGCACCATCGGCAGCGTCGGTATGTGGTCCGTGGTCGTGGCGCTGCCCGCTGTCCAGGCGGAGTTCGCCAGCGCGCGTGCAGGCGCATCGATGCCCTACACGTTGGCGATGATCGGCTTCGGCTGCGGTGCAGTAGGTTTTGGCCGGCTGGTCGACAAATGGGGCATCATCATCCCGTCGATCATTGCAACGTGCATCTTGTCTATCGCCTTCGTCGCCTCGGGCTTCGCCCCCAGCCTACTCACGTTTGCCATCCTGAATTTTGCGATCGGCTTCGGCAGCTCAGCCACCTTCGCCCCGATCCTTGCGGACGTCTCGCATTGGTTCACACACCGCCGCGGCATCGCCGTCTCGATCTGCGCCGCAGGCAACTATGTCGGCGGGGCCATCTGGCCGCCGGTCGTGCAGCATCTCATCGCCTATGCCGGCTGGCGCAACAACCAGATCATCATCGGCATCTTCTGCCTGCTCTCGATGTTGCCGCTGCTGTTGTTGCTGCGGCGGCGCCTGGTGCACAGCGGCGGGTCCGACACGGTGTCGACGATGCGTCAGTCGCACACCACCAACATCGGGCTTTCGCCGAACGCGCTGTTCGCGGTTCTTTGCCTCGCGGGCTTCGCCTGCTGCATCGCCATGTCGATGCCGCAAGTGCACATCGTCGCCTACTGTGCCGATCTCGGCTATGGCGTGGCAAACGGTGCCAACATGCTAGCTCTCATGCTGGGCTTCGGCATCGTCAGCCGCGTCGCTTCCGGCTTCGTTGCCGATCGCATCGGCGGATTGGCGACGCTTGTGATTGGGTCGGCGCTGCAGGGCTTGGCTCTTTTCCTCTATCTCCTGGCCGATGGCCTCACGCCGCTCTACCTGATCTCGGCGCTCTTCGGTTTGTTCCAGGGCGGCATCGTTCCAATGTACGCGGTCGTGACACGCGATTTCTTCCCGCCCGAGCAGGCCGGAACCCGCGTCGGCCTCGTCCTCACGTCCACCATCGGCGGCATGGCCGTTGGCGGCTGGCTATCTGGCCTCATCTTCGATTTCACGGCGTCCTACTGGCAAGCCTTCGCCAACGGCTTGATCTGGAACTTGGTGAACCTATCTATCGTGGTGTTCCTGTTCCTGCGCGGCCGCGCCAAGCCTATCCCGGCGTAGGCAGCGCAGCTTCAAGAGAGGTGTGCCAGCCCGTGCGCGTCGCCGACGATAAGGTTGAGATTCTGCTTCCCGGCGAAATGCCGCGCGAGGAGGCTTTGCGGCGCCTGGATGCTCTGTCGATCCTGATGGACAGCGCCTTCGCCATTCCCGGCACCAAAGTACGCATGGGTCTCGACGGGCTCATCGGCCTCGTTCCGGTTCTTGGCGATCTCGTGACGACCGCTATCTCGTCCTACATCCTCTACGAGGCACGCAGGCTCGGCGCATCCAAGCTCACGATCGCGCGCATGGCCGCCAATGTCGCCGTCGATGGTGTCATCGGCGCCATCCCCATTGCCGGCGACGTGTTCGACATGGCCTTCCGCGCCAATCGCCGCAACATCCGTATCCTGCGCGAGCACCTCGAGCGGAAGTCGCGGCCTCGCTAATACATGAAAGCCGTTAAGCCGCGATCGTGCTGCGTGCTGCCGTCAGCCAGCCCTTGATCTTCTCGATGTCGGGCGGCTCGCCATTGCGCAGCAGGCGTTGGCCCTCGCTCGACTTCGCATACTCCAGCACCGCAGCGCACAGTTTGTCGGCATCCGCTTCCGCGATGGCATCGGCGGTGCGATACCCCGCCCCCACCAGCAATTGCGCATGCGTTCCGCGCAAGCCTGGCACCTTGCACACGAGGTTCGCCTGGTCCTGCCAGTCGACGATCGTACCGGCGTCGATGTGACGAACGTCGAGCTTTTCCGCCAGGGCGGCCGGCTCGGCCTTCATGAGATCGCGCACCGTCTTGATTCCGGCTGCCGCGAGGCGCTCCGCGGTTTTCGGCCCGATGGAGGGAGCATCAACGACGTCCTGGTCGAGCATGAGGTAGAACCGCTTCTCCGCCCGCTCGGGAATCTCAGCCTTCACGCGCTCCGCGAGCTGCGCGACGAGGCTGTTGGGCGCAGGCAACGGCTCCGGCACGAACCCGGCACTTGCCACCGGTTTGGCAATCGTCGGCACCACAGACATGAGTGGCGGCGGCACATGCGGCTTGCTCGCCGTTGCAGGGCTGGCCGGGAGGGGCATCGTTGCAGGCGCGGGGGCAGGCGCAGGTACCGCGGGCACTGCATCCTTCGAGACTGGCTTTTTGGTAGCTGCCACCGCGGGCCTCAGCGCAACCACCTCGCCCCCCTTCGATTTTGCTCGCGACTTCGGCTCGATCTTGATCTGCGTCGCCTCGCGCGCCTTGAAGGGGAACACTTTCGACACGGCAGGCTGTGCCGGCAACTTTGCCAGCACCTCGGCCGCGTGCGCCGCGCGTACCATGCGATCGTCCTCGGGAAGCGTCTTCTCGACCGTGCCTGTCGTCTGCAATTCGTCGAACATCGCCTGCACCACCTTACGCTCTTGCGCGTCGGCGATCCGCTTCGTCAGCATGTTCATCGGAATGCCCGCGGCTGCGACGAGCATCTGGCCCGTCAGCGACACATCGGGCGGATGCACCTTGGCTTCCTCGATCGCCCGACCCAGCACATCCGCGAACGTGAGATAGGCAAAGCGCAATAGTTCCGAGACGATGCGCCGGCCCACCGCATCAAGGCCTGCAGGCGGATCGCTGACACCGCGCGTGATGTCGTAGTGCGCGATCAGCTTCTCGTAGCTGGCATTCGCCATGCGTGCGTTGGAGACAACGAGTTCGGCAAGCCAGTTTTCGCCCACCGGCAGGTCCACCTCACCGAGGCACCATTCCTTCTCGCCCTGCGCGCGCAAGGCGTCATAGGACTTGGAGATGCTCCACTCCGTGGCCCGGTGGATGTTGTTCTCGGCCTCGGACTGCCCCGTGTGAAACGGCATCAGTGGATCGGTGTAGTAGTGCGAAAGCACCCCCGCGCAATAGATCGCCGTCGGCCAGTCCTTGCTCTCGAGTGCCTGGACGACGTGCTGATACCAGGTCCTGGCGCGCTCGGGGGCCCCACCCCACAAGCCGTCGCGCGTGTGCAGCACGTGATTGGTGAAGTCCTTGAAATCGTCGTCGGGCGCCTTCGAGCCTTCGACGTAGAGCTTCGCATGCTTGAGGAACAGGCGCTGCCACTGCTCCCAGTCCTGGCACTTCAATTGCTGCAGCGCATCGAGCGCGAGCTTGTGGTGGGTGCCCTTCGCATAGGCTGCATAAGTGATTGTGAAGAGCAGGTTCATGCCAGCAATCCAATGAATCACGCGCCACACGGGAGATAGCCAGCCTGGACAATAAGCAAGGATGTTTCGGTACGTCGCGGGGCGCATGCAGGTTTTCCCCAACCAACTGCACACCGCATGCGGCAGAAGCTCCACGGGCGACCCTGGAAGTGACTTTCCGACAGCGGCAGCATTTGCAACACTGGCCGAAACGCAGGAGGAGGCGATGGCCGAGCGCAAGGTGGCCCTGGTGGTAGGTGCGGGCGACGCAACGGGCGGAGCCATCGCCCGTCGCTTCGCAAGGGAAGGCTATATCGCCTGCGTCACGCGCCGCAGCGTGGCCAAGCTCGAGCCGCTGGTGGCCGAGATCGAGGCAGCAGGCGGCAGGGCGCACGCCTTCGGCTCAGACGCCCGCAAGGAGGAGGAGGTGACCGCGCTCATCTCGCAGATCGAGCGCGACATCGGCCCGATCGAGGTGGCCGTTTTCAACATCGGCGCCAATGTGCGTTTCCCGATCCGTGATCTCACCTCTCGCGTCTACTTCAAGGTATGGGAGATGGCCTGTTTTGCGGGCTTCCTGATGGGGCGGGAGGTGGCGAAGGTCATGGTTCCGCGGGCGCGCGGCACCATCATCTTCACCGGCGCCACTGCGTCCCTTCGCGGCGGTTCTGGCTTTGCCGCTTTCGCGGGCGCCAAGCATGGCTTGCGGGCGCTCGCCCAAAGCATGGCCCGCGAACTCGGGCCCGAGGGCATCCATGTGGCCCACAGCATTATCGACGGCGCCATCGACACGGAGTTCATCCGCTCCAACTTTCCGCAGCGCTATGCCCTGAAGGACAAGGACGGCATTCTCGATCCGAACGCCATTGCCGACGCCTACTGGATGATCCACCAACAGCCCCGCAGCGCCTGGACGCATGAATTCGACCTCAGGCCCTGGATGGAAAGCTGGTGACGCGACACCTCTAGGAGGAAACCCTCATGATGCCCCGCGTGGAGTTCCACTTCGACTTCGGCAGCCCCAACGCCTATTTCGTACACAAGCTCATTCCGGAGGTGGAGGCGCGCACCGGCGCCAAATTCAACTATGTCCCCGTGCTCCTCGGCGGCGTCTTCAAGCTCACCGGCAATGCAGCGCCGATGGTGCAGTTCAAGGGCATCAAGAACAAGCTCGAATATCAGCGGCTCGAGATTGCACGCTTCATCAGGAAGCATAGGCTCACCGCCTTCAGGATGAACCCGCATTTTCCCGTTAACACGGTTCAGATTATGCGCGGTGCCGTGGCGGCCGAGATGGACGGGAAGCTCGCACCCTATGTCGAGGCCGTGTTTCATCACATGTGGGAAGAGCCCAAGAAGATGGATGATGCGGGCGTGATCGCGGCTGCGCTCACGCAATCGGGCCTCGACGCCGCCCGCATCCTTGCCCGCACGCAGGACCAGGACGTGAAGGACAAGCTGCTTGCCAATACGGAAGGCTCGGTGGCACGCGGCACCTTCGGCTCGCCCACCTTCTTCGTGGGCGATGAGATCTTCTTCGGCAAGGACCGCTTGCGTGACGTGGAAGAAGAAATCATAGCTCAGCGTACCGCTTGAAGCCCCGCGAGAAGGACGATCATGGCTGCCACCACTCCTGAGATGCTGCGCCGCGAGATCAAGACGCTGGTGTTCGACCAGTACGGCACCATCGTCGACATGCAGAAAGGGCTCACGGATGCGGTGACGCCATTCCTCAAGCAGAAGGGGTGGGACGGCAAGCCCAACAGCTTCGTCACCTGGTGGCGCCGCACCCATTTCGAGAACTCCATGATCGACGCCTTGTGCGATCGCGGCCACACGCCCTATCGCCAGATCGGACATCGGGCCGTGTCCTACGTGATGGACCGCTGCGGCATCCGCTACAGTCAGGCCGAGGTGCAGTGGCTCGTGTCGGAGATCGAGAAGCTGAAGCCGTTTCCGGATGTCATTGCAGCGCTCGAGAGCCTGCGCGCCTCGGGCTACAAGCTCGTCATCCTGTCGAACGGCGACCCCGACATGCTGAAGGCCGCCGGCCCGCACATCGGTTTTCCGTTCGACCGCGTCATCTCAGTTGCCGAGGCTGGCTACTTCAAGCCGCACTGGAAGACCTACGCCAAGGCCGAGGAGCTGATCGGTGAAGACAGGTCGAGCTGCCTGTTCGTGGCCAACCACGCCTTCGACTGCATCGGGGCTCGAAGCTATGGCATGCGCGCGGCCTTCATCGACCGCCGCAAGCGCCCTTTCGGCGAAACCCAGCATGCGCCGGACATCATCGTCGCCAATTTCGCAGAACTTGCCGAGACGATGAAGAGAGCGCCCTAGATCCGCCAGCCCGAGTGGATGGCAGCGATGCCACCCGTCAAGTTGCGGTAGGACACGCGCGAGAAGCCGGCCTCGCGCACCATGGCGGCAAAGCGTTCCTGATCCGGAAACTTGCGGATGCTCTCCACGAGATAGCGGTAGGAGGGGGCATCGCCAGCGGCAAGTGCGCCCAGGCGCGGGATCACCTCGAAGGAGTGGAAGTCGTAGAGCCGGTCGAGCATCGGTACGTTGCAGGCCGAGAACTCGAGGCAAAGGAAGCGGCCGCCCGTCTTCAGCACGCGATGGGCCTCTTTCAGCGCCTTGTCGATGTGCGTGACGTTGCGAATTCCGAACGCGATGGTGTAGGCGTCGAAAGAGCGGTCGGGGAAGGGCAGGCATTCCGCGTTGCCGATGGCGAAGGTGGCCTTCCGGATGAGGCCGCTCCCCTCGTAGCGCCTCTTGCCCACGGACAGCATCTGCGGGCTGATATCGCACAGCACGGCGCGACAGCCCTCGCCACCGCGCTCCAGGAAGCGCTGTGCCACGTCGCCGGTGCCACCCGCCACGTCGATCAGCGTGAACGGCCTCGGCGAGCGCGGCGGTGCCAGCATCCCGATCAGGTCGTCCTTCCAGAGCCGGTGCAGACCACCGGACATCAAATCGTTCATGAGATCGTAGCTTTCAGCCACGCTCGCGAACACGGCATTGACCCGGCCCTGCCGCTCTTCGGGAGCGACAGGTTCGAACCCGAAGCTTGTCGGGTTGCTGGTGGAAGGCGTATGTCCAGTCATGTTTGAAGCTTAGGGCAATCGCGCCCCGCGTGCCAGCGCGGCCCTTTGGCCGGGGCTTCAAAGGCAGAAGCGTTGACCTTGGAGCATCGCCCGCTATGATGCCGCCGCCGCCAGCCCATGGGCTCATGCGGAATGCCCCAGTGGCGGAACGGTAGACGCGACAGACTCAAAATCAGATTTCACTTCTTCCCTGTCGGGCAGCCATCTCTGTAGTGCAGCTTTTTTGTTCATTCCGCGCCGTTGCATGTTCCGGCAATGTCTCCTGCTTTGACGAGACTGTTGCCTGCAACAGCGCCGATTGTGACACTATTTGGTGACACGGAGGCTTATCTTGCGCGATTGGATGCTGTGTGAGACATAGCCGGCAGGCGGGTGTGGCGGAACGGTAGACGCAGTGGATTCAAAATCCACCGTTCGCAAGAACATGGGGGTTCGAGTCCCTCCACCCGCACCAAGCTCGCGGCATTGATCGATCGCCCTGCCCGTCTGCATCGACCCTTTCGTAGAATCACTGTAGCTGGTGCCTTCTTGACGCACTCAAGGAGATTACACATGGCTGGCGAGCACCCTTTGGACCGAAGGCTTCGCGAGAAAGCTCAGCAGTCGAAGGTAGAGACGGAGGCGGCTGAGCGGGATGCGGTTCGTGCTGCTGAGATCGCAGCACTCACGGCCAAAGGTTGGATTGAAGACGAACTTCGATTGAAAGAGGCTGTCCAAGGATGGAATAAAAAGCTCTCCGAGAAATTCATTCCACGGAAGTTCCATTATAACCCATTGCCGCAACCGGACGGCGATCTCGCGCGGTCGTTCGTCCAACTTGCGGACACGAACTCGGCGCGTCACGCCTTCATGGACATCAGAGTGCTGCGGACTGGCGGTATCTTGGTAGGAACGCGCGGTCGATTGTCAGAGCATACCTATACGCCTGGTCAGATAACTCATGCGACTTGGGACGAACAACTGGGTCTGCTTTTCGACCAGCTGGACGGCTAGTGGCGGCCGCAACATCTGTCTCTGGCTCAACTGTGCGATTGCGTGACAAACAACGTGACATTTGCCGCTCGTGCACCCAAATGCCCGCTCAACAAAACAAATAAAAACAAGCACTTAATGTTTTTTTATAGACTCAAAATCTGTTATCCGCGAGGGTGTGGGGGTTCGAGTCCCTCCTGGGGCACCAACTAGCGAGGTTTCCGGTCGGATCTCGCGAAGAACTCAATCCGACTTGCTGCTATCTCGCCTACACGATGTCCTGCCGTTTCCTCGGCTGCAGGATTTCAGCAATTGCCTTTCCGTGCTCCAACGGGCGGGATTGCCTGAACGAATACCTTGCACCCTGCCCGCGGGCCGAACTTGGCCCGGCAATGACGTCAACCGAATGCCAGCATGCGCGGGTGAGGTGCTTGATAACGAGCGAGAGGCACTGCCTATCGCAGCGGATCAAGACCGTATAGGTCCAGCGCAGTAAGTCGACGAGTGGAGGCATCGTCTTATCCCCCTGTCGGAGGCAGAAGTTTGCAAGCGGTTCTTCGCCGCTCGCAAGCGGACCTCCAAGGGACGACTGCTTTGGATGGGAGCTTTATGCCCCGGCCAGCCAGCATCAGGCTGCGATGTGCTGGCCACCGTCGACGGGAATGATTGTGCCCGTGATGCGCTTGGCGGCGTCGGAGACCAGGAAGTGCGCGAGGCCGCCAACGTCCGAAATCTCGGCGAGATGGCGTTGGGGCGCGCGCGCCGCCGCCTTCGCAAGAAGCTCGTCGAAGCGGTCGATCCCGCTTGCGGCCCGCGTCTTGATGGGGCCAGGGGAGATCGCATGCACCCGGATGCCCTTGGGACCAAGTTCCGACGCCATGTAGCGTACAGCGCTTTCAAGCGCCGCTTTCACAGGGCCCATGAGGTTATAATGGTCGACAACGCGCGCCGACCCGTAGAACGTCACGGTGAGCAGCGTGCCGCCTTCTTGCATCAACGGCTCGGCAAGGCGGGCCATGCGGACGAAGGAGTGGCAAGAGACCTCCATAGCCTGCGCGAAGCCCGCAGCACTACAGTCCACTACGCGGCCGTGCAGATCCTCGCGTGGGGCGAAAGCCACCGAATGCAGGACGAAATCAAGCTTGCCCCATGTCTGCGAAAGCCTGCTGAACACTGCCTCCAGGGCGCCTTCCTCGCGCAAATCGCAGGGCAGGATGTGCGCGCATTGCAGCGCTTCTCCGAGAGGGCGCACATGCGGCTCGGCTTTGCCATTGAGATAGGTGATGGCGAGATCCGCACCTGCATCCCGCAGCGCACGAGCGCAGCCGAAAGCAATGGAGTTCTCGTTTGCGATACCGACGACGAGACCACGCTTTCCCGCGAGATCGAAGGGGTCCGGTCCATTGCCGTGCAGCGTGACGGCAGGCAGCGCAGGGCGCGGGCGGCTGACTTTCTCCGTCGGCGCGATGACCTCCGCGGTGCCTGTGATCACGGTCTCGCCCCGTTGGTTCGTCAGGAGACATTCGAAGATGCAAGTGTTGCGAAGCGGGCGCTTGTCGCGCAGCGTCACGCGCGTCGTGATCTCGTCTCCGATCCTCACCGGACGGCGGAAGCGCAGGTCCTGGCCGAGATAGATGGTGCCTGGCCCTGGCAATTGTGTGCCTAGTACGGCCGAGACTAGGGCACCGCCCCACATACCGTGCGCGATTACGCCGTGAAAGTGATCCGTCTCGGCGTATGCGGGGTCGAGATGGGCAGGGTTTACATCGCCCGATACCACTGCAAAGAGTTCGATATCCCGCTTGGAGAGCACACGCACAAGGTTGGCGCTGTCACCGACCGAGAGTTCGTCGAAGGTGCGGTTCTCGATGGGCGCAGGTGCGCTCACGGCAAAGTTCATCGTAGCGGCCTCTTGTTCACACTTTAGTTCTGAAAAACGTAAGATCCCGGCGCCGGCATAAGCTTCGGAAAGCCCGACTTCGGAGCACCGACAGTGGGTGGGGAACATTGACCGCCCGAACTCTTGGCTGCGAGCCAGCCGAACCACTCCGGCCACCAGGAGCCCTCCTTGGCCGTAGTCCGCTCGAGCCATGCATCCGGGCTCACGTAATTGCTGCCGGGTGACCGGATCGATGTGCGGTAATGGCGATGAGGATGGCCCGGTTCCGAAACAATGCCGGCGTTATGTCCGCCGTTGGTTAGTACGAAAGCCAACTCGGTGTCCGTGAAAAGTGCAAGCTTGTAGACAGAGCGCCAGGGCGCGATGTGATCGGTCTCCGTGCCGACAGCAAAGATGGGGACCTTGATGTCTCTGAGCGCGACCACCTTGCCGTCGACGGCGTAGCGGCCTGCACTCAGCCGGTTCTCCAGGAAGAGCGAACGCAAGTATTCAGAATGCATGCGATAGGGCATGCGGGTCTTGTCCGCATTCCAGGCCGTCAGGTCCGTCACGGGCTCGCGCTCGCCCAGTACGTAGGTCTTGATGGCGTGTGACCAGATGAGGTCGGTGGACTTGAGCAGGCGAAAGGCTGCGGCCATCTGCACACCATCGAGATAGCCGCTGCGCCACATCATGGCCTCGATGGCGGCCACCTGGCTCGCATCGACGAACAGCATCAACTCGCCGGCCTCGCTGAAATCGGTCTGCGCCGCGAGCATGGTCATGCTGGCCAACCGATTGTCGCCCTCGCGCGCCATCACGGCTGCCGCAATCGCCAGCAGGGTACCGCCGAGGCAATAGCCGGCTGCGTGCACGCGCGCTCCCGGTACGATCGCCTCGATGACATCGAGCGCCGCCAGGATGCCTCGGCTTCGATAGTCGTCGAAGGTGATGTCGCGATCAGCTTCGTCCGGATTCTTCCAGGAGATCGCGAAAACGGTGTGGCCGCGAGTAACCAGATTGCGGATCAGGGAGTGATGCTCTGCGAGGTCGAGAATGTAGTACTTCATGATCCAGGCGGGCACGACCAGCACCGGCTCGCGGAATACACTGCTCGTCACCGGCGCGTACTGGATCAACTCAAAAAGCTCGTTGCGGAAGACGACGTAACCGGGTGTCGCCGCGATGTCGCGACCGACCCGAACTTCTGTCGCCTCATCACCCTTCTGCGCGTAGGCATTGTCGGCAATGTAGTGCGACAGACCACGCGCGATGTTCATTCCATGCTCTGACGCCGTGCGATGCAGAATGATCGGATTGGCAAGCGGATTGTTGGCGGGCGATACGAAATCGAGGGCCTGTCGTGCCATGAATCTGACCCGCTTCTCGTTCTCCTCAGTCATGCCATGTACGCCCCCCGCCGCAAGGAGCGTCATCTGCTCAATCGCGAGGTAGCTGTCGCGAAGGAACGCGAAAGGTGGGGCGTTCCATGCCGGGTCCTGGAACCTTTTCTCAATGTCAGGGATGGCTGCCTGAACAGCACCGAGCGGCTTGATCGACGCGTAGGCCTCCGCCAGTCTCAGCGCGATGTTCTGGGCCTCCAGTGCAAGTGCGATACCGCGACTGGGAGACTGAGCCATATGCCAGCACCAATCGAAGATGGCAGTGACCATGGAAAAAGCGATCGGACCGCCGAACACCCGCCCGGCCCACGCCCGTACAGCCAAGTCGAGCGCTTCGACCTGCGCGTCGGGAAGCTGGGTCCGTGCTCCGGGATGCGGGGGTTGTACAGGGCCACGGACGGCGCTGGCATCCACATCTCGCGCGCGCTGAACTGCAGTATCCATTGTGTCTCACGTAATTGGTTTCGGGCGGAAATTTAATGGGACTTCGTGACAGTCATTTCAGCCTAGTGCAGCGCACCTGAAGCTAGTGTTCCTTATGGCCCCGGAATTTGCTCTCGAGCGTTCCGAAACGGGTAGCAAATGTCGGAACCGGAACACTATCCTAGGCGTCCCCACGCGCGCGCCGTGGTTTGCGTGTGGCCGGCAGCGGCATCTGGCCGCCTCTCCAATGTTTCAGTTGGCTGATGATTTCGTCTGGCCTCAGAACGCGGACAGGATAGTTGCCCTCATAGACAGCACCTCTTGCACAATCCAGCGACAAGACATCGCCTTCGGAGATTCGGATCGCACCAAACACGCCCGAGCGTCGTGCATCGTCGATTTCCAGTCGCTCTACACCAACCATGCAGGGCTTGTTCAGCTGGCGTGCCACTACGGCGGCGTGCGAGGTGCGGGCGCCCTGGGCTGTCACCAGGGCGGCAGCCTCGGCAAGGGATGCGATGTCGCTCGTCTCGGCCGTCTGGCAGATGAGGATCGCGCTTCCGGCCTTGCTGCGCACTTCAGCGAC
>JBDHTJ010000016.1:0-43733 GCA_039808585.1 Hyphomicrobiaceae bacterium
TCATCTGCGACCGTGAAGCCGAGATCGAGGCCTTCAGGACGGACGAGTACTGGACCATCGAGGCGACGCTCGCGACGCCCAAGGGCGAGGAATTTGCAGCCCGGCTCGCCTCCATCGACGGCCGCCGTCTCGACAAGCTCGACATCAAGGACGAGGCTACCGCCAGCGCCATCAAGCAGGCGATCGAGAAGGGCGACTATCGCATCGTGCGCGTCGAGAAGAAGGGCGTGAAGCGCAATCCCTTCCCGCCTTTCGCCACCTCGACACTGCAGATGGACGCCTCGCGCAAGCTGGGCTTCTCGGCCAAGCAGACCATGCAGCTCGCCCAGCGCCTCTATGAAGGCGTCGACATCGGCGGCGAGACGGTGGGCCTCATCACCTACATGCGAACCGACGGCGTCACGATCATCCCGGAGGCGGTGAACTCCATCCGCGGCCTCATCGCGCGCGAGTATTCCCAGCGCTACGTCGCCCCCTTCGTGCGCGAGTACAAGACCAAGGCGAAGAACGCCCAGGAAGCCCACGAGGCCGTCCGCCCTACCGACGTGTCGCGCCGTCCGCAGGACGTGGCGCAGCATCTGGAGCGCGACCAGGCGCGTCTCTACGAACTCATCTGGAAGCGCACCGTTGCCAGCCAGATGGCGTCCGCCGAACTCGAGCAGACGACGGCCGACATCGAGGTGCGAGGCCGCGACGGCAAGACCTACATCCTTCGCGCCTCTGGCTCGATCGTGCAGTTCGAAGGCTTCCTCAGGGTCTACGAGGAAGGCCGCGATGACCGCGTGCGGGTGGTGGAGAAGGGCAAGGAGGATCACTCCGAGGACGATGACGGCGCGCGCCTGCCTCAGCTGACCGAGGGCGATCGCGTCACCGACCGCAAGATAGAGCCCGAGCAGCACTTCACGCAGCCGCCGCCGCGCTATTCGGAGGCGACGCTCGTCAAGCGCATGGAAGAGCTGGGCATCGGCCGGCCTTCTACCTATGCCTCCACCCTCGCCGTGCTGCAGGAGCGCGACTATGTGCGCACCGAGAAGAAGCGGCTGATCCCGGAGGACAAGGGGCGGCTCGTCATCGCCTTCCTCGAAAGCTTCTTCAAGCGCTACGTGGAATACGATTTCACGGCCGACCTCGAGGAGAAGCTCGACCTCATCTCCGACGGCAAGCTCGAATACAAGGACGTGTTGCGCGACTTCTGGCGCGACTTCACGGCGGCCGTGGCCGAAATCAAGGACCTGCGCGTCGGCGAGGTGCTCGAAGCCCTTAACGACATGCTGGGACCGCACGTGTTCCCGGCGCGCGGCGACGGGGGCGACCCGCGCCAATGTCCGAACTGCGGCGAAGGCCGCCTGAGCCTCAAGATCAGCGGCAAGTATGGCGCCTTCATCGGCTGCTCGCGCTATCCCGAATGCCGGTTCACGCGCCAGCTGTCGCAGTCTGGCGACGGCCCGGCCGAGGCCTCGACACCGGACGGCAAGCTACTCGGGCAGGATCCGGAAACGGGCCTTCCCGTCACGCTGCGCACGGGCCGCTTCGGGCCCTATGTGCAGCTCGGCGAAGGCAGCAAGGAGGAGAAGCCCAAGCGCTCGTCGGTGCCGCGCGGCATGGACGCCAATACGCTCACGCTGGAGCGGGCCCTGCAGCTCCTGAGCCTGCCGCGGCAGGTGGGGCTTCATCCCGAGACGAATACACCCGTCACCGCGGGCCTCGGTCGCTTCGGCCCGTTCATCCTGCACGACGGCACCTATGTGAACCTGCCGGCCGCGGAAGAGGTGTTCACCATCGGCCTCAACCACGCCGTGGTGCTGCTGGCCGAGAAGCGGGCGGGCGGCGGCAAGAGCCGCTTCCAGCGCAACGCGCCCACCGTGCTGAAGGAGCTTGGCGAGCATCCCAGCGAAGGCGGCAAGGTGCAGGTGCTGTCCGGCCGTTATGGTCCTTACGTGAAGCACGGCGACACCAACGCCACGCTGCCGAAATCGAAGGATCCCGCACAGCTCACCATGGACGAGGCTGTGCTGATCATCGCCGAGCGCGTCGCCAAGGGGCCGTCGAAGCCCAAGAAGGGCGCAAAGGCGAAGCCGAAGGCCAAGGCGGACAAGACGGAGGCCGGCGACGAGGCTTCTGGCAAACCTGCGAAGAAGCCCGCGGCCAAGAAGGCAGCGCCAAAATCCAAGGCGAAGACCACCCGCGACGCCGCCTGAGGCGCGAGGGGCGACGCGCGGACAGCCGCGCGTCTTTCGGCATTTCTGCTGGGCCAGCGCAGCGGTCCGCAGCTTGGCGCGAGGGCGGCGAGGGTGCCGCCTGGGTGACCGTGTGGCGTGATACGGAGACTGGCGTGGGTGCCCGCCTTCGCGGGCAAGACGGTGGAGGGTGTGGCGGGCGGTGGCGTTCTCGTCGCTGCCGAGTTGAGTGAAAGCCTCTCGCCGCCCTGCACGGTCGAGAGGGACGAAGGCCTTGCCCCCTCTCAACGTCATCTCCGCGAAGGCGGAGATCCACGCAAGCCTCTGGATGAATGCCCGCGCGCGCCCCATGCAAGACATTGCGGTCCGCAGCTTGGCGCGGGGGCGGCGAGGGTGCTGCCTGGGTGACCGGGTGGCGTGATACGGAGACTGGCGTGGGTGCCCGCCTTCGCGGGCAAGACGGTGGAGGGTGTGGCGGTCGGTGCCGTTCTCGTCGCTGCCGAGTTGAGTGAAAGCCTCTCGCCGGCCTGCACGGTCGAGAGGGACGAAGGCCTCGCCCCCTCTCAACGTCATCTCCGCGAAGGCGGAGATCCACGCAAGCCTCTGGATGAATGCCTGCGCGCGCCCCATGCAAGACATTGCGGTCCGCAGCTTGGCGCGGGGGCGGCGAGGGTGCCGCCTGGGTGACCGGCTGGCGTGATACGGAGACTGGCGTGGGTGCCCGCCTTCGCGGGCAAGACGGTGGAGGGTGTGGCGGGCGGTGCCGTTCTCGTCGCTGCCGGGATGAGTGAAAGCCTCGCGCCGCCCTGCACGGTCGAGAGGGACGAAGGCCTCGCCCCCTCTCAACGTCATCTCCGCGAAGGCGGAGATCCCCGCAAGCCTCTGATGAATGTTTGCGCGCGCCCCATGCAAGACACTGCGGTCCGCAGCTTGGCGGCGAGGGTGCCGCCTGGGTGACCGGCTGGCCTGATACGGAGACTGGCGTGGGTGCCCGCCTTCGCGGGCAAGATGGTGGAGGGTGTGGCGGGCGGTGCCGTTCTCGTCGCTGCCGGGATGAGTGAAAGCCTCTCGCCGGCCTGCACGGTCGAGAGGGACGAAGGCCTCGCCCCTTCTCAACGTCATCTCCGCGAAGGCGGAGATCCATGCAAGCTTCGATCGCGCGGATGCCTGGTGTCCTACCGTTTCCATCTCGATCGGACATGTTCTAGTGTCGCTGGCTTGGATCGATCGAGGATGCGCGCGCTTGAAAAAGAGTAGAGACCACGGTCGCAAAGGCCGCGGCCACTCCCCCACCGCACAGGGTTTGCCCACCAAGGAGCAGATCCTCGCGTTCCTGCGCACTGCCGGGAGCAACGCCGGCAAGCGCGAACTCGTGCGCGAATTCGGCCTCAAGGGCTCCGACCGGGTGGCGTTGAAGCAGATTCTCGCTGAGATGACCGAGGAAGGTCTGCTCGCCGGCAACCGCAAGGGCTTCAAGGAGCGCGGCGGACTGCCGCCGGTTGCGGTGCTGGAAGTTACTGGACGCGACGCCGATGGTGATCTCATTGCAGAGCCGGCGGTCTGGGATGCGGATGAGGGCCCGCGGCCCCGCGCCGTCATCGTGGCGGCGCGTGTCACGGGCATCGAGGCCTCCATCAAGGAGGGCGACCGGGTGCTCGCACACATCTCGCGCATCGATGGTGTCGGCCCGCACGGTATCCAGTTCCAGGCCGAGCCGATCAAGCGGCTGCCGCGCGAGAAGCGCAAGCTGCTCGGCATCTTCAGGGCGCGCGAGAAGGGGGGCGGCGTCATCGACCCCATCGACCGCAAGGAGCTGCGCGAGTGGCCGATTGCACCCGGCGACGAACGCGACGCCAAGAGCGGTGATCTCGTGCGCTACGACCTTGCCCGCTCCGGCCGCCACGGCGTTCCGCAGGCGCGCATCGTGGAAAGCCTCGGCAATCCGGATGACGAGCGGCAGATCAGCCTCATCGCCATCCACACGCACGGACTGCCGAACGAGTTTCCCGAGCGCGTGCTGAACGAGGTGGAGCAACTCGCGCCGCCGAGGCTGCAGGGCCGCACCGACTTGCGCCATATCCCTCTCGTGACGATCGATCCCTCGGATGCGCGCGATCACGACGATGCCGTGCATGCCGCACCTGATGATGATCCCCGCAATCCGGGCGGCTTCGTGGTGCACGTGGCCATCGCCGACGTCGCCCATTACGTGCGCCCGGGCACGAAGCTCGATCACGAGGCGTTGCTGCGCGGCAATTCCGTGTATTTCCCCGATCGCGTCGTGCCGATGCTGCCTGAGCGCATCTCGAACGACCTGTGCTCGCTGCGCGAGAACGAGGACAGGCCATGCCTCGCGGTCCGCATCATCTTCGATAAGAGTGGAACCAAGCGCAGCCACACCTTCCTGCGGGCCATGATGCGCTCGCACGCTAAGCTCGCCTACGAGGAGGCGCAGGCCGCAATCGAGGGCAAACCCACGCCACGCGCCGAGCCGCTGCTCGAGATGGCGCTGAAGCCTTTGTGGGCCGCCTATCGTGCGCTTGCCGAGGCGCGCGACCGGCGCGAGCCCTTGAACCTCGATCTGCCGGAGCGGCGGGTGAAGCTCGATGCGCAGGGCCACATCGAGCGCATCTACGTGCCAGAACGGCTCGAGGCGCACCGGCTCATCGAAGAGTTCATGATCCAGGCCAACGTCGCGGCTGCGGAGACGCTGGAAGCGCGCAAGGCGCCCGTGATCTATCGCGTGCACGAGGCGCCCTCGCGCGAGAAGCTCGAAGCGCTGCGTGAATTCCTGGAAAGCCTCGATCTCAAGATCCCGGGACATGGCGCGCTGAAGTCTGGCGACTTCAACCGCATCCTGGCGCGCGTGGCGCAGCTACCTGTCTCCGATCTCGTCAACGAGGTGGTGCTGCGCTCGCAATCGCAGGCGGTGTATGCGGCGGAGAACCTCGGCCATTTCGGGCTCCACCTCGGTCGCTATGCCCACTTCACCTCGCCCATCCGCCGCTATGCCGACCTTGTCGTGCATCGTTCGCTGGTGCGGGCGCTGGGCCTGGGCGAAGGCGGGCTCACGGACGCGGAAGGGGCGAGGCTCGGCGAGGTCGCGCAGTCGATCTCGGAAGCCGAGCGGCGCGCCATGATGGCCGAACGCGAGACCATGGACCGGCTGGTGGCCGCGTTCCTTTCGGAACGCGTGGGCGCCGAGTTCGACGCCCGGGTGTCCGGCGTGACGCGGTCCGGCCTCTTCGTCCGCCTGCGCGAGACGGGTGCCGACGGCTTCATCCCTGCCGCCACCATCGGCAACGACTACTTCCGCCACCACGAGGACCAGCACGCGCTCATCGGTGACCGCACGGGCGAGAGTTTCCGCCTCGGCGACGACGTGCGCGTCAAGCTGGTGGAGGCTATCCCAACCGCGGGCGCCCTGCGCTTCGAGATGCTGTCGGAGGGCCGGCGCGAACCTGGCAACCGCAGCCGCATCCCGAAGGGCCGGCGCTACAACATGCGCCGCCCGGGCCGCCCTGGCCGGCGCCGCTGACGGCCACTACATCTGGGGGACGTGCGCTCTGCTTGACCTTCCCGGAAAGCGCGCTAGACCCTCGCACAGCATTCAGAACACTTGGGGGATCGGGCTTCATGGCCGGTGAGGAACAACAGAGCGCGACGCCGCCCGCGGCAAAGCCACAGCTCAAGAAGAAGGCCTTGAAGCCCCGCGACGCCGCCACCTTGATCATCGTGGATACGACGTCGGGTGAGCCGCGCATCCTTCTGGGCAGGCGCCGCCTGGATATGGTGTTCATGCCGGGCCGCTATGTCTTTCCCGGTGGTCGCGTGGACCCCGCTGATCGCATCGTGCCGGTGGCAGAAGACCTCTCGGGCGACGAGAAGGCAAAGCTCCTCGTATCCATGAAGGGGACGCCAAGCGAGATCAGGGCGCGTGCTCTGGCCCTGGCGGCCGTTCGCGAGACGTTCGAGGAAGCGGGCCTGATCATCGGCAGGCCCACCACGGCCAAGGCGCCGGAAAAGGCGCCGGACTGGGCGGGCTTCTTCGAGCTGGGCTTTGAGCCCTCCCTGTCGCAGCTGACGTTCTTCGCCCGCGCCATCACGCCGCCCGGCCGTCCGCGCCGCTTCGACACCCGCTTCTTCTGCGTTCCAGCGGAGGCCATTGCGCACCGCATCGAAATCAAGAGCGGTGAGCTTTCCGACCTCGAATGGCACTCGCTGGCATCGGCGCGATCGCTGGAATTGCCCAACATTACGCGCGTGATCCTGGAGGATCTGGGCGAGCGAATTGCCGCAAACGCGCTGCATGCCCCTGGCGTACCAGTGCCTTTTTACCATAGGCACCAGGGCAGTTTCCGCCGCGACCTGATCACGGCGCAGGCCGCGCTTGACTAGCCGCCGCACGTGAATAGAGTGCGCGCCAACTCTGTGCAGAGACACGAACTCCAGACCGGTATCTTGAAGTCATGGCCAAGTCCGTTACGCAAAAAATCAAGCTGCTGAGCACCGCCGGCACCGGCTTCTTCTACGTCACGAAGAAGAACGCCCGCACCGCCACCGAGAAGCTGTCGTTCAAGAAGTACGACCCGGTTGCGAAGAAGCACGTGGATTTCAAGGAATCCAAGATCAAGTAAGGAGAGCGTCTTCGGACGCTTCTTGCGCCGCAAACCCTCTGCCCGTGTGGGCGGAGTGGTGAAGCATGACCATTTCTCGTGGAAGAGATGGTGGCCGGGTCCGTGACTGGCATCGGCAGCGGGGTAGAAGTCCGAGCAGTCACGGACACCGGCCTGCCAAGTCAGGACCAAAGAGGGCGTTGGCCAGACCTGGCGTTCGGTCGTTCCAATCGGCTTTACTTAGAGGAGGCCACTCCCAGCCGTAAGAACGACCACACCTCACGGCTACAGGGATGCGGCGGACCTGAACCCCGTGAGATTTCGGTATGAAAGCTGATCGTTAGGGCGCGCTCATGGCGGCGCTGTGTATCCCCTCTGCTACGCTACCAGCCCCAGTGTTCCTGTTGAACAAAGCAGATAAGCATTTGCTTTGCAATAGTCTGTGTTTGATGCCAACGCGTTAGCCCTAAGAGTTCAGGCTTTGCGCAACATATATATGTGTCTCCGCTAACAGTTAACGTTGCAAAAACTTTGTCGGATCAGTGGCGTAGAGAAAAAAATCGTACAGACAACTCACGCGGCTGCCTGGACGACGCGATTTCGGCCCCTGTTCTTGGCAGCATAAAGTGCAAGGTCTGCTCGCTTCATCAGAGACTTGGATGTATCGCCCGGCTGAACCGTCGCTACACCGACGCTCAGTGTAACTTGGATGGGCAGGTTGGGGGCCGCGGCGAAGGTCTGGGCGGCAACCCTGTCACGCAGCCGCTCGGCAATCGTCGTGGCGGTCGCGGTGCCCGTATCCGGCATCACGATGATGAATTCCTCGCCTCCTAGGCGGCAGGCAAGGTCTGCCTCCCGCACCTCGCGGCGGATGCGGACGGCGATCTCGCGCAGCACCGCATCGCCTGCGTCATGGCCCCAGGTGTCGTTGATGGCCTTGAAGTGATCGATGTCGGCGATGAGCAGCGACAGCGGCTGGCCAGAGGCAGCGCACTTCTCGAGATGCGCGGAAAGATGCGTCTCCAGATACCGGCGGTTGTGCAGGCCCGTGAGCGCATCGGTGACTGAAAGTTCGACGCTCTCGTCCAGGGCGTGCCGCAGATGGTCGGCATAGCGCTTGCGCTTGAGTTGGGTGCGTACGCGTGCCACGAGCTCGTTGGGATCGATCACGTGTGTGACGTAGTCGTTCACGCCCATGTCCAGGGCGCGGAGCAGGCGCGCCTCCTGCCCAGGGTTCACCAGCACCACGATCGGCACGTGCCGCGTTTTCGGAGATGACCGCACCTGGCTGCACAGGCGAAGACCGTCGCCGGTGCGCATGTCGAGGCTGATCACCACCAAGTCATGGCGGCCCTCGGCGAGGTCGGCCAAAGCTTTCGCCATGTCCGTCTCGCTGTCCACCTCGTGCTCGCCCTGCAGGGCCTCAGTCACGCGGTGGGCGGTCCTCGGATCGTCGTCGACGAGCAGGATGCGACTTCCTTGCGGTGCCTTTGCAAGGGCCGGCAGCGACAGCCCGAGGTCGGCGCCCGTCGCGACCCGCATTGCCATCTCGTCGTTCAGCGCCTTCAGCCGCATCAGGTTCTTCATGCGCGTCATGAGCGCGACGTCGTCGACGGGTTTCGTCAGGAAATCGTCGGCACCGGCATCGAGGCCCTGCACCTTGTCATTGGGCTGGTCGAGAGCGGTCAGCATGATGACCGGGATGTGCTGGGTGGCGCTGCAGGCCTTGATGCGGCGGCAGACTTCAAAACCATTGATGCCGGGCATCATCACGTCGAGCAGCACCACATCGATGCGCTCGCGCTCGAGAGCGGCAAGGGCCTGGCGCCCTGTCTCGGCGGTGATGACATCGAAGTACTCGGCGCTCAAGCGAGCCTCGAGAAGCTTCAGGTTCGCCAGGATATCGTCGACGACCAGTACGCGACCCGTCATTGCAACCTACTACGCTGTTACTCACTCTGAATGCAGGGAGGGCTGATCACTCGCCCAGAAATTTGCGCACCGTCTCGAGAAAAGTCATGATCGAGATCGGCTTCGAAAGGTAAGCCTCGCAGCCACCCTGGCGTATGCGCTCCTCGTCTCCCTTCATGGCAAATGCCGTGACCGCCACTACGGGGATGGAGCGCAGTTCCTCGTCGTCCTTGAGCCAGCGCGTCACCTCGAGGCCCGAGACCTCAGGCAGCTGGATGTCCATCAGGATCAGATTGGGCCGGTGCTCGCGTGCAAGGCGCAGGGCCTCCATGCCGTTCTTCGTCAGGAGCGTTTTGTAGCCGTAGGCATCCAGCAGGTCGTGGAAGAGCTTGGCATTGAGCTCGTTGTCCTCCACGATGAGAACGGTTTTCGCGCCCTGGCGCGCCTGCGGGTCGCGGCCCTGCAACGAGCGGCTGTTCTCCTGGTAGGTCATGCCTGTCGCGGGCCTCGCACTGTTCTATGCCCTGGAGGTGTTTGCACCGATTCTCCAGGTCGCGGGCAGTTTGCGCGGCAGAGCCTAACAACTGTTTAGGGTGCCGATCTCACGGCGAATCATGGCTAACAACTGTTATGTCCTTCAACCTCAGCAAGGCGCAGAAGCTTACCCTGAATGACGCAGAAGCCCTGGCAGCGCAGGCCTTGGGCTTCCTTGCGTCGGACCCGCAGAGGCTCGTCGCGTTCCTGTCTGCGAGCGGTACCGACGTCGCCGAGATCCGCGCCCGTGCCGGCGAGGCCGAGTTCCTGAGCGCGGTGCTCGACCATCTCGTGCGCGATGAATCCCTGCTCCTCGTCTTTGCGGCGGAGGCGGGTCTCAAGCCGGAAGCGGTGGTGAGGGCCTTCCACATTCTTGCCGGCGACATCACCCCGTGAGCGGGCATGCAACAAAGCGTTAAGGCTAACGAAGCGTTGCGCGGATCCTGCCGCATCGGCATCGACCTCGGCGGCACCAAGATCGCAGGGATCGCGCTGGGACCGGGCGGGGAAGTGCTGGCGCAGACACGCATCCCTTCACCCCGCGGCGACTATGCACGTACCGTCGAGGCGCTGCGGGATTTGGCCCGGACGCTCGCGCGGGACGCAGGCGCTTCACAGGCCAGCATCGGCATTGGCATGCCGGGGTCGATCTCGCCGGCGACGGGCCTTGTGCAGAATGCCAATTCCACCTGGCTCAACGGCAAGCCGTTCCGCGACGACCTTGAACGCGCGCTGGCGCAGCCCGTGCGGCTTGCCAACGACGCCAACTGCTTTGCGCTGTCGGAGGCCGTCGATGGTGCCGGGCGCGGCGCGAGAAGTGTGTTCGGGGTGATCCTCGGCACGGGCTGCGGTGGCGGTCTCGTCGTCAACGGCGGCCTCGTCGATGGACCTCTGAGCATCGGCGGCGAGTGGGGGCACAATCCGCTGCCATGGGCCGAGGCGGAGGAGTTTCCGGGCCGAAGCTGCTGGTGCGGGCGTCGCGGTTGCATGGAGACGTGGGTGTCGGGCCCCGCACTCGAGGCGGATCATGCGCTCAGGAGCAATCAAGTTCTGAGCGCCTTGGAAATCGCTGAGCGTGCGGGCGAGGGCGACGACGCCTGCAGCGCAACTCTTGCGCGGCATGCAAGCCGCCTCGCGCGGGGGCTCGCGCACGTCGTCAACATCTTCGATCCGGAGGTGATCGTGCTCGGAGGCGGCCTCTCCAACCTCGCGCATCTCTACCGCGATGTGCCGGCGCTAGCGCAAGCCTTCATCTTCTCGGACGCACCCCGCCTCACGCTATTGCCGCCCAAATGGGGCGACGCCAGCGGCGTGCGGGGCGCCGCATGGTTGTGGGGCGGCTGCGCTGCGACAGGCTGAACGGCGGATCAAGCCAGTGCGCGCGTCAGTCGCTCGTGCATCGGCCTGTGCGTGAGGTTCAGGTACAGCGGCGTGACGGAGATGCGGTTCGAATAGATGGCCCACAAGTCCGTTCCCGGCGCGGCGTTGGAGCGCCGCCGCTGGAAAGCCAGCCAATAGTAGGGCGTGCCCCAGGTATCGGTGCGCTTGTCGATGTTGAGGAGGCCCGGATCGCGGCGGCCCTGCTCGGTCACGGCGATACCGGCAACGGCGTCGGGCTCGCAGTCGGGGAAGTTGATGTTCATCACCGTCGAGGCGTCCCAATCCTCGCTGAGAAGCCTGCGGATGAGGGCGGGCCCGTGCGCGATGGCCGTCTGCCAGCGCAGTCCCTTGTCGGGCTCGATGCCCCAGGCAAGCGAGAGGGCGAGCGAGCGGATGCCAAGGATGCTGCCCTCGAATGCGCCCGCGATGGTGCCGGAGTAGGTCACGTCCTCCGCCATGTTGGCGCCGCGGTTGACGCCGGAAAGGACCAGCGTCGGCACCGCGTCCTTGAGCACGTGCCGCACACCCATGATGACGCAGTCGGTAGGGGTGCCGCGCACGGCATAGGCGCGATCGTCGAGTTGCCGCATGCGCAGCGGTTCGTGCAGCGTGAGCGAGTGGCTGGCGCCGGACTGGTTCGTCTCCGGTGCGATCACCCACACGTCGTCGGAAAGCTCCGACGCAATCTGGCGCAATGCGTGCAGGCCCGGTGCGTCGATGCCGTCGTCGTTGGTGAGCAGGATGCGCATGAGGCCTCGGGGTTGCGCCACATAGGGGTGTTGGACGTGTAGCCCATGACCGTGTGGTAGATCAACCAACTGCTCTCAGCGGAACGAGGGCGCGAAGTGCAGCCCGCCCTTGCCCACGAGATTGTTGAGGCCGCGTTCCATGCGCACGGCCTTGGGGCCGAAGTGCCGCTCGTAGAGCTCGCCATAGTTGCCAAGCTGCTTCACGACGCGCTGGGTCCATTCGGGCGCGAGGCCCAGGCTTGCACACAGATCGCTGCCACCGGCGAGAAAGCGCTTCACGTCCGGTACGGAGGAGGTCTTCATCTGCTCGACATTGCTGCTCGAGATGCCGAGATCCTCGGCTGAGAACAGAGCGTAGGTGGTCCAGCGGACGATGCTGAACCACTGCTCGTCGCCCTGCTTGACGAAGGCGCCCACGGCATGTCGTGCGGCAAGCTCGGGCAGAATGATCTGGTCGGCGGCACTCGCGTGCTTGGCGCGAACGGCAGAGAGCCGCGAGACGCTTGCCGAAAGCACGTGGCAGCTCTTTTGATCGTAAGCGGCGACCGCATCGCTCCAGCGTTCGAGCTTGACGATTTCGACCGGGATCTTGAGGCCGGTGAAATAGTCGATCACGCCCTGCTCGTCGCCGGTTTCGGCGGTGACGCACAGGCGGCTGCCGGAAAGTTCGAGTGCGCTCGTGACGCCGTGGGCGCGCCGCACGAGAAACCCCTGCCCCTCGTAGAGCAGCGGCTGCGTGAAGCGGACGCCGTGGCCGGCATCCCGGCTCGACGTGAGACCGGTGTCTGAAGCGAGTACATCGATCCTGCCCGACGTGAGCGCCGCCATGCGTTCCGACAGCTTCAGCGGTTCGAAAGCGACAGCATCTTTCTTGCCGATGACGGCAAGCGCCAAGGCGCGGCAGAAGTCTGCCCCGAGGCCCACCCATTCACCCTTGGCATCGCGCGCGGAGAAGCCGTTAGCACCCTCGCTGACGCCGCACGTGACCTTGCCGCGCTGGCGCACGCTCTCGAGCGTGGTGGCATTGGCAGGCGTCGACGCGGAGATGCACAGCGTTGCCGCCAGCACCAGCACGGCAGCAACGAAAGCAGCAAGCGATCCTTCGATGCGATGCAAAGGATGTTCCGTTGAAACCTGATGAAGTGAAGCACGCGGGGTCCGAGGCATAGGCACCTGCAGCCGTTTTTGTTGTTGTTCCGTCCGGCGCCCGCCCCCGCAAGGCTGCGCCTGCTCGTTCGACTGTCACGATGCGGGCGCAGGATGGTACGGCAGGCGTTCGTGGTCAAGGGCCCGATGGCATCGTTCGGGACAATGAAAAACCGACCTTGATCATGCCCTGTGGTGTGCTCTTGCGTCGCGACACCTTGTGCGTGCCGGCAGCAACCTTGGTGGAAGACAAGGGCGCTTTGCTGCGGTTAATCTGGCGCCTCGCAACGGAGACCGCGATGACCGAGCCGACGAAGAAAAAGCCGCATGCCAGCGAGGCCGACGAGACGATCGTTACGCATGCGGGGCGAGACCCGTTTGCGCACCACGGCTTCGTCAACACGCCCGTTTATCGCGGTTCGACAGTCTTGTTCAAGACGCTCGACGCGTATGAAAGCCGGCAGCAAAAATATGTATACGGCCGCCGCGGGTCACCCACCACGGACGCGCTGTGCGAGACGATTGCGGCGCTCGAGGGCGGGGCGCAGACCTGGCTCATGCCGTCGGGCGCTTCGGCGATCGCCAGCGTTTTGCTGGCGTTCACGAAGGCTGGCGATCACGTGCTGATGGTCGACAGCGTGTATCTGCCCACGCGCAAGATGTGCGAAGGCGTGCTGAAGCGCTTCGGCGTGGAGACGAGCTACTATGACCCGCTGATCGGCGGCGACATCGCGCGCCTGATGAAGCCGAACACGAAGCTCGTCTTCACGGAAAGCCCGGGCTCGCTCACATTCGAGCTGCAGGACATCCCTGCCATCTCCAAGGCCGCGCATGCACACGGCGCGCTTGTGGCGATCGACAATACGTGGTCGAGCGGCGTGTTCTTCAAGCCGTTCGCGCACGGTGTCGACCTCTCCATTCAGGCCGCGACGAAATACATCGTGGGCCATGCAGACGCCATGCTCGGCAGCGTTACGGCAGCGACTAAGGATCTTGGTAAGCACCTTCTGGAGGAAAGCCAGGCGCTCGGCATCTGCGCAGGAACGGAAGAGATGTACCTTGGCCTGCGTGGCCTGCGCACGATCAAGGTACGTATGCAGCAGCATTGGCAGTCGGGCGTGGAGGTCGCGCGTTGGCTGGAGGGGCGGCCGGAGGTGGCGCGTGTCATCCATCCTGCGCTTGAAAGCCATCCGCAGCATCATATCTGGAAGCGCGATTTCACGGGCGCCTGCGGCCTGTTTGCCATCGAGTTGAAACCATGTTCGCGGCAGGCGCTGGCGGCGATGCTGGATGGCATGCAGCTGTTCGGCATGGGCGCTTCCTGGGGTGGCTTCGAGAGCCTGATGATCCCCTTCAACGCCACGCCCTCCCGGACGGTGACCGTATGGGCGCCCAAGGGGCCGACGTTACGGCTCCACATCGGGCTCGAGGCCGTGGAGGACATCAAGGCCGACTTGGCGGCCGGTCTCGATCGGCTGCGCGCAGCAGCCTGATCGGCCGTGGTCAGATCGAGCCATCCAGGCGCTTGAAGAACTCGCGCGCCCACCGCGTCTGGCCGAAAGCCGGTGGTTTCTCCCGCGCCAGGCGCCGTTCCTTTTCGCGTTCGCGGTGGGCTTTGTGTTCGCGTGCCTTGTGTGGCGCCTTGTCAGGCTGGTGATGAGCGAGGGGCGGTGTCGCCTGGGGCGGCGTGCCCGGCTCGGGCTTGAGATCCACTGCGTTCGGTATTGCCGGCCCTGCAAGGGCCATCCGCGGTGTCTCTGCCCGGAACTGCGGTGATGCCGGGACTGGTGCCTGAGCCGTGGGTGCAGGGGGCGCGATGATCGGTTGCCCCGCGTTGAGCGTGATTTGCCCATCCGTCCTTGCTACGGCGCCTGGGGTTGCCGGCGGCGATACGTGCGCCAATCGCGCCGGTACAGGGCCCTTGCGAGCGTGCGCCAGAACCGACTGGGGCAGGCATCGGCCCTTGTCGCCGAGGGCCTGGCCCGGGGGACATTGCTGTCTGCACACCTTGTCGGACTGCGCCTGGGCTAACGACAGCAGAATGAAATCGGGCCGGTCCACCGGCAGGCTGGCATTGACGCGATCTGTGAGGGATTTCATCGCCTTGCGCGAGGCCGGCGACCAAACGCCGTTGATCTCGCCGTCATAGCAGCCGGCCCGGCGCAACTCCTGCTGCAGGGCGCGCGCCAGATGCACGGGATCGTTGGGCACCGTCGCCGTATGGAAGGCGCCCAGGGGCTTGCGCGGGGCGGCCTCGGGCAGGGCTATGTCTCGCGCGGACGCAGGCGCGAAGCTCGCAACACGACCTGCGTTGTTGCTGGCGACTGGGCGCGCTGGGCCCGGGGCTGGAGCAGCCGCAGGCGCCGCAGTGGCCACCGCCTCGGGGGTGGGCATCGTCCGCGCATCGAGTTGATCGGCAAATGGCAGGGTCAGCCCCGCAAGCGTGATGCCGGAAAGTATGAGTGCGCAGCCTGCGAGCTTGCCCATGATTTTCTCCACCACCCTCCGGCGCCCGAAGCCGGTCACCCTGTGAAAACCAGTCCGACCGACAACGCTCGAGATGGGCCTCTTGGCCGAGCCGCGAGAAATAAGTTGCATAGTGTGACGTGTGCTGCGGCCGGTGCAACCCAAATCCTGCCTCCGAGGCATGTCTCTCCCCTGCGTTGCAGCAATGCAGCAGGTGTGTTGCGCGTCGGCGCAGGCCCACGGGATGCGCGAAAGCCGGGTGAAAAGTTATCCTTGCGGTGGACGTCCGGTGGAAAAATTCCGGCGCCGAAGTGGATAAATTGTGCGCAATTCCGGGCCGTGGAGGCGTGTCAAAAATCGGCCAAAACCAGCGGCAAAAGCATACGCAACTGAAAGTATTAACAAAAAGAAACGAATCGCGTAGCTTCAGCCGCCGAGGGGGCTGCGTTTCCCAGTTCGCGTTGCATTCGTTCGGGCCCAGTGGCTTGTGCATAACGCGACGCGTCGAAGCGCAGCGCCTATGTGCAAAACCCACTGTGCCCGGGCAGTTTCCGCCAAAGTCTGGACGAGCGTGGGGTGTGATTGCCACAGGTAGCCGGCCAAGGTGCCACGTGCACCAGCCTGCATTTGTGTATTCGCACTCCCAGGGAAGATCGCTCGGACTTCCAGCAAGGCGCGCGTAGGGCTCTCTCACGACGTTCATTCGGCCGGCCCTGTCCCGGGGCCGTCGCCGACAGACGGAGGGGGCTATGGTCCGACACGCATTAGGTGTGCTGGGAGTCATAGCGGCCGGCGTTCTACTCGCCGTTTCCGCCGCTATGAACTACCGATTTGGGTTCAGTCTAGGCAAGACAGCTACGGATGGGCAGATCTACGGGTTGGCTTCGGCCGCCGCGGATTGCTTCAAGGCGTTGGCGCCGTTTTTCTTCTTCGCCGCCATACGCAGCAAGATGTGGTCTCAGGCGATGGCCGCGGCCGTCGTGTGGATCGTCGTCACCGCCTACTCGATGACGTCCGCCGTGGGCCACGCCGCTCTGAACCGGCTCGATACGACCGGTCAGCGCGCTGTTGAAGCCGCCAACTACAAGGATCTGCGCGCCGATGCCAAGCGTGCGCAGGAACAGTTGGCTTGGATCCCTCAGCACCGTCCCGCCGCCACCGTCGAGGCCGACATCTCTGCCCAGAAAACGCAGCGCATGTGGACCTGGACCAACGGCTGCGTCGAGGCGTCGACAACGACGACCGCTGCCCGGACTTTCTGCACGAACGTGCATAAGCTCGAGGCCGAGAAGGCGTCTGCGCTGGAGGCCCAGAAACTCGAAGCCCGGATTGCCGAGATCAACGGCAAGCTCGGCAAGGCCACCAACGGTCAGGTGATGGCGGAAGCCGATCCCCAGGCCAGCGTCCTTGCGAAGCTGCTCGGGCTCGATATCGAGACGATCCAGACGGCACTCACGCTTTTCGTGGCGCTGCTGATCGAGATCGGCTCTGGCTTCGGCATGTACGTTGCCTTCGCCCAGTGGGACATCCGCGATCGCCGGTCGCTGCCCAAACACGAGCTCGCTCGTCGCGAGACCGGGGATGTGGCTGCGGACCTCTATTCGACCCCGGTGGTCGCCGCCAACGACGACAGCCTGCCGCGCGAGGCAGCTGTCGCACACCGCAGCACGCTCGCCGCCCCGCAAGTGGCCCAGCGCGTGCTGTCACCCGCTTCGTCACTCGCTATCCGGCACGAGCCGGACTTGGACGAAGCGCCCGAGGCCGCCATCGCGGCCCCCGTCGAGCCGCCGTTGCGCCGGCCGCTCAACGACAACCGCGCGGAACAACAAGTCCGCGCATCGTACGCCAATGGCGTTCCCGATAGCGATGTCCAGCGTTTCTACCGCGAGCGTGTGACGGGGCAGGAGGGCTCCAGTGTCACCGCCCAGGACCTGTACGAAGACTACTGCGTCTGGTGTGAGGAGCAGGACAAGGAGCCGTTCGCGGCACCCCGCGTCTCACGCGAGATCAAGGAACTCGGCGTACGCAAGGAAAGGATTGGAGGTCGCGTCCGCTATATCGGCATCGCGTTGAGATCGGCGCAGGAACGAAAGGGAGACCCGAGGCTAGCCGCCTCGTTCACCAGAGCAGCCTAGTCTGCCGATCAAATCTTCAACCAGGGCCGCCTCGAGCGGCCCTTTTTCTTTTGTGAATACTGCATTCGATGCAAGCGTGCCTGGCGCCATTCTGCCAACGGCGAAGCCTGCTGCTCCCGGTTTCCGAGCACCTCCGGCATTGTCGCAGCGCGGCGAATGCCCTAAAGGCACGACATCGCGACACGTGCGGCAGCGTCCGGAGGTTTTCATGCAGCGTGCACCCGCAGCCCCTGGCCAGTCGCTGGCCGAGGTGGACACGCCAGCTCTGATCCTCGATCTCGATGCCTACGAGCGCAACCTCGATCGGATGGCAGAATTTGCCAGACGCACCGGGGTTCGCATCCGTCCGCACGCAAAGACGCACAAGTCACCGGTGATTGCCGCGCATCAGATTGCGCGCGGGGCCGTGGGCCAGTGCTGTCAGAAGGTGTCGGAAGCCGAGGTGCTGGTTGAGGGCGGCATCACGGACGTGCTCGTCTCCAACGAAGTGGTCGGCGCGCAGAAGCTGGCACGCCTCGCGGTGCTCGCCCGCAAGGCGCGCATCGGCATCTGCGTGGATGACGCCGCCGGCATCGGCGAACTGGAGGCGGCGGCGGCGGCGGCCGACAGCGTCATTCACGTTCTCGTCGAGATCGACGTCGGGGGGCGGCGCTGCGGCGTGGCGCCAGGGCGGGAGGCGGCTGCCCTCGCGCAGCGTCTGGCCAACTCGAAGCACCTGCGCTTCGAGGGCCTGCAGGCCTACCATGGTTCGGCGCAGCACCTGCGCACCGAGGGCGAGCGGCGCTCAGCCGTCGGTCACGCTGTCGATGCTGTCCGCCAGACCCTTGCGGACCTCGCGAAGCTCGGGCTCAAGGCCAATACCATCGCAGGCGCGGGCACAGGAACCTATGAGATCGAGACGGCGAGCGGCGTCTACAACGAACTGCAGCCGGGCTCCTACGCCTTCATGGATGCCGACTATGCCCGCAACAGGAAGGGCGACGGCACCCCCTACGACAGCTTCGAGCATGCCCTGTTCGTCCTGGCGACCGTGATGAGTGCGCCGTCGCCGGAGCGCCGCGTGGTGGATGCGGGGCACAAGACGCTGCCGATCGACAGCGGCATGCCGCTGGTCTGGCAGATCCACGGCGCGACCTACGGCCGCCCTTCCGATGAGCACGGCGTGCTCGATGTCACCGCCTGCGAGAAGCCGCCGGCCCGCGGCGACAAGGTCCTGCTGGTGCCTGCGCACTGCGATCCGACCGTCAATCTCCACGACTGGTACGTCGGCGTGCGCAACCTGCATGCACCAGAGGCGCGCGTCGAAACGCTGATCCCCGTCGCAGCCCGCGGCGCCGTGTTCTAGCCCTCTGTTTGGCCTCTACGTCCGAACGACAGCCTAGGGCGATCAGCAGCGCAACCGAGATGGAATTGATCCACTTTATCTCAACAGCAAAAGGGGTTATGCTTACACGATAGTGACGTTTCAATTTAAGCGTACTGACGATGTCGCAAGGGGCGAAGCGCCTGGATGCTATGCGGGCCAACCCAGCCGGCGACTGGCAGATATTTGACCTCATAGTGGTTTGTGAAAGATACGGGATTGAACTGAAGCCACCTTCTGGCGGCAGTCACTACAAGGTGGCACACCCAGCCGTCAGAGAGATTTTGACCGTGCCTGCACGAAGACCAATAAAGGTCGTGTACATCAAGCGGTTCGTACAGTTCGTCGATACCGTACTGGGATCAATGCCATGACGATCAAGCCCGAGTACCCTGTCGTTTTGCGACCGCTAGGCGTTGAAGATGGGGGGGGGTGGATAGCCATCGTGCCGGACCTGCCTGGCTGCATGTCGGATGGCGAAACCGCTCTCGATGCGCTTCAGAATGTCGGCGATGCGATCGAGGAATGGAAGGAGATGGCAACCTCGCTGGGCCGTTCCATCCCGCGGCCCGACGACTCGTTGGAGCAGAGCTTCGACATTGAGGTGCCGGAACACATTCGGCGCCAGGCCGAAAACTATGCCAGGCAAATGCACGGTGGCGGCACTGACGTCGATCCAAATGTGGTGCACGCGATAATTACCGAGTGGGCGCGCAAAGCGGTGCACCAGGTGCGTCTCGCGAACCGAAGAAGCTGAATTGCATCGAGGTATCAAAATCTTAGTGAACGGCGACTGGCTTGAGGCTAAGTGCTGAGTTGCAGCCGGCGGATCCTGCCAACTTTAATTTTTCGCCATGTTGGCGGCGCCCGTTGCAGTCCGGGTCCCGGATGACGATATGTTCGGCACCGTCAACCCCGGAGGGAAACATGACGCCCGAGGAACGCCAGCTTATCTCTGAACTTTTCGACCGTATGCGCAGCTACGGCGCGCCCGAGAAGGACCGGGAGGCTGAGGACCTGATCTATCGCTCTGTTCGCGCCAACCCCGATGCGCCGTATCTGCTCGTGCAGTCGGTACTGGTGCAGGAGCAGGCGCTGCAGCAGGCCGACGAGCGCATTCGCGATCTCGAGGCGCGGCTGCGTGAACTCGAGGAGCCTCAGCAGCGCTCCTCCGGCTCGTTCCTCGGTATGCGCTCCCCCTGGGGCCGTTCCGAGCCAACGCGCGGCAGCTCCGTGCCGACCATTGGCAGCCGTGCAGCCCCGTCTGGCTATGAGGCGCCGCAGCAGCGTCCCTGGTCGCAGCCGCAAGCCCCCATGCAGCAGCAGCCTGCCCAAGGCGGCGGCTTCATGCGTACTGCCCTTTCGGCCGCTGCCGGCGTCGCCGGCGGTATGCTTCTCGCCGATGGCATCCGCAGCATGATGGGTGGCGGTTCGGCACATGCTGCTTCGCATACGCCCAGCGAGCAGTCGGGCTTTGGCGGCGACAGCGATGCCGGGTACTCCAAGGATCATGGCTTCATGAACGCCAGCGACAACGATCCGGGTGCCTCCTACAACGACGGCAACGACCCCGGCTTCGACAGCGGCGGCAGCGATCTCGACATCTAACGCAGGCCGCTTACACATCCAGCCCCGGTTGCGCGAACGGCAGCCGGGGCCTCTTCTTCCAGACGCGGGCGTCTTGCGGGCGCCCGCTTCGTTTTTGCCTGGACCCGGCCGCACGCCCGGCGCTTACTGCCATGAGCGCGGACGATAAAGGAGCGGCGGCGATGCGATTGATGATCCTCAACGGGCCCAACCTCAACCTGCTGGGCGTCCGTGAGCCGCACATCTACGGCACCACCACGCTTTCCGCGATCCGCGACGCGTGCGAGGAATTTGCCCGCTATGTCGATGCGACGCTCATCTTCGAGCAGTCGAACCACGAGGGCGCGCTTATCGAGCTCATTCACGCCGCGCGTGAGAAAGCCGATGCGATCATCATCAATCCCGCAGGCTACTCCTTCACGTCCGTCGCCCTCTACGACGCCATCAAGGCGTTCGAGAAGCCCGTGTTCGAGGTGCATATCTCGAACATCCACGCCCGCGACGAGCTGCATCGCCACTCGATCCTATCGAGTGCCATGAAGGGTGTGATCTGCGGCTTGGGGACCTACGGCTACATCGTCGCGATGCAGGCGGCAGCGCAGCTTCTCAATGCACTGCCCGACAGCCTGCCCGCGCCGATGCGCATCGGCCCGCGCTGAGCGGCCTTGCCCGCTCGGCATTGCTCTTACGCGCTTTTGCGAACCGGCGCGCGCGGCAGCCCGACGGTCACATCGGCCTTGCCGGCGATGGCAAGGGCGAAGGCGTAGTCGAGCGCCAGCTCCTTCAACGCCTCGAAGCGTCCCGAAGCACCACCGTGTCCCGCATCCATGTTGGTCTTGAGCAGGATCAGATTGTCGCTCGTGGCCCTTGCCCTGAGCCGAGCGATCCACTTCGCCGGCTCCCAGTAGGTCACGCGCGGATCGGTCAGGCCGGCGTAGGCGAAGATGTGCGGATAGGCCTTCGCCTCGACGTTGTCGTAGGGCGAGTAGGAGCGGATGATGTCGAACTCGGCCTTCGATCGGATCGGGTCACCCCACTCCGGCCACTCCGGTGGCGTCAGCGGCAGCGTGTCGTCGAGCATGGTGTTGAGCACGTCGACGAAGGGCACGTCGGCAATGATGCCGAGGAAGAGATCGGGCGCCATGTTGGCAACCACGCCCATCAGCATGCCGCCGGCCGAGCCGCCGTTCGCCACGATACGGCCGCGCCTCGTATAGCCTTCACGCGCCAGGTATTCGCCTGCCGCGATGAAGTCGGTGAAGGTGTTGAGCTTCGTCTCCTTCTTGCCGCCCGTGTACCAGCGATATCCCTTTTCCTTGCCGCCCCGCACATGCGCGATCGCGAACACATAGCCGCGGTCGACGAGCGAGAAGCGCCCGGTCGAAAAGCTCGACGGGATGGAGATGCCGTAAGAGCCATAGCCGTAGAGGAAAAGCGGGGCTGAGCCGTCGAGTGGCATCCCCTTGCGATAGAGCAGCGATATGGGCACCATTTCTCCGTCCGCAGCCGGCGCGTAGAGCCGGCGTGTGACGTAGTCTTCGGGGTTGTGCCCCGACGGGACCTCCTGCTCCTTCTTCAGGTCGCGGCGGCGTGTTTCCATGTCGTAGTCGTAGACGCGCACCGGCGTCGTCATCGACGAATACGTGAAGCGCAGGCTGGTGGTGTCGAACTCGTAGCCGGCCGCCATGCCCAGCGAATAGGCTTCCTCGTCGAAGGCGATGCTGTGCTCGCTGCCGTCCTCCAGCTTGCGGATCACGATACGCGGCAGGCCGTCCTCGCGCTCCAGGCGCACGAGATGCCTTTTGAATGCCACCGCCTCGAGGATCAGGCACCCCGCCTTGTGCGCGATAAGCTCCTTCCAGTTCGCCATGCGCGGATCGGCCACCGGCGCCTCGCAGATGCGGAAGTCCTCGGCACCGCCTGAGTTCGTGGTTATGAACAGCCGCTCGCCGTGATGCTCGATCGAATACTCGTGTCCGAAGACGCGGGGTTCGACGAGGCGCGGCGGGGTGAGCGGCGCGTCGGCATCGAGCAGATAGATTTCGGTGGTCTGGTGGTCGTGTGCCTCGATGGTGATGAAGCGGCCCGATTGCGTCTGGCCGACGCCGACGTAGAAGCCGTGGTCCTTCTCCTCGTAAATCAGCTCGTCCTTCTCGGCCGGCGTCCCGAGTACGTGGCGGTAGACGAACAGCGGCCGCTGGTTGTCGTCGAGGCGGACGTAGAACATCGTGGCGCTGTCGTTGGCCCAGACCACGGAGCCGCGCGTATCGTGGATCTCGTCTGGCAGCTCCTTGCCGGTGGCGAGTTCGCGCACCCGCACGGTGAACAGCTCCGAACCCTTTTCGTCGACGGCGTAGGCGAGGAAGCGGTGATCAGGCGAATGCGCTGCTTCGCTCAGCTGCCAATAGGCCTTGCCTTCGGCCTCCTTGTTGCCGTCGAGCAGGATTTCTTCCGGACCACCTCCGCGCGGCCGCCGGCAGATCCGCGGATACTGTCCGCCGGTGACGTAGCTCGTGTAGTACTCGAACGGCCCGTCAGCGGCCGGCACCGTGCTGTCGTCCTCCTTGATGCGCGCCTTCATCTCATCGAACAGCGTGGCCTGCAGGTCCTTGGTGTCCGAGAGTGCCGCTTCCGTGTGTGCGTTCTCGGCCTCGAGGTAGGCGCAGATCTCCGGATCGAGCACGCTGGGATCGCGCATCACCTCCTGCCAGTTGTCCGCGCGCAGCCACGCGTACTCGTCGACGATCTCCACGCCGTGATGCACGCTGACCTTGGGACGCCGCGCCGCCGCGGGAGCAGCCGGTGCGCGGAGGCTGTTGCGGTCAAATGCATTCATGGGACACCTCGAGGAGGAAGAGTTGCAGGTTCCGGAAGCAGTCGCGTCCGGCTGCACGGGCATGTTCAGGGAGCAGGGCCCACCAGGGTCGGCCAAGCCCTGGTCGGCATTATGGCCCCGCCGAAAACGGACTTCGAGTGCGCACTTCGCCGATCTGCGAGCGCAGCTAAATCTTGGTTGAGATCGATGAGGGCGCAACACAAAAGGGTATTTTGCCGCTCAGGCAAGCATTCATATGAGCATACGCATGTCTACGAAGGTAATTTGCGGGGATCTGTACGGTTGCTACCGCATCGCCTTAGAATTCACGTCACCAATACTGGGGTATCCTGTTGCTTTGGCCGGCGAAATCTTCTAGTCTAGGCAACATAGCTGGTTTTTTCCGTGGATTGCGCGCAGCCCTGCTGCAGGAGAAAGCACATGGATGAGGAATTGCCCCAATCCGACTTGGTCGGGCTCACGGCCGGCATCATCTCCGCCTACGTAAGTAACAATACGGTCTCGAAAGAAGATCTGGCGTTCATCATCGCCGATGTGCACGAGGCGCTGAGCAAGGCCGCACTGCGCGTTGCCCCTGCGGATCGGGAAGAGCTGAAACCGGCGGTGGCGCTCAAGAAGTCGGTCACGCCCGACTACATCATCTGCCTGGAGGACGGTAAGAAGTTCAAGTCATTGAAGCGCCACTTGAGGACGCACTACAACCTGTCGCCTGAAGAGTATCGGGAGAAGTGGAACCTCCCGCACGACTATCCGATGGTGGCGCCCAACTACGCGGCCGCCCGTTCCAGTCTGGCAAAGCAGATGGGCCTGGGCACCCGCCGCGAAAAATAGGCTTCGCGCCCCCCGGAAATTGTCGAAGGCGCTCCGTTCGGGGCGCCTTTTTCTTTGCCTGCAAGGCTTAGGCCGCGTGCGGAAGCTATTTCCACTGTATTTGTCCTGCGCAGCCGCGGCTCACTTGTGCGCGACAAGCACACGCCTTCCGCCAGGACGCGGCAACCGGGTCGCACATCTACATCTCAGTAAGACTTAACCATATCGCTACTTATCCCCGCGATTCACCCAGCCCCTATAATCCACTGGAAGTCTGGAGGGTGAGGCGTATCATCTGTATGTGAATTTGAATAGATCGCAAGTCTTTATTGGTTTTACTTTGAGAAGGACTTGAGTATGCGAAAATTGCGCAAGTGTAGCGAGGCATTGGTACAACCCCTGCACGGTGTCCACCGGTCCCGCAGGCAAAAGCGGATCCCCGATCAACTCATCCGCTACGTTCTCCAGCACACCGTCACGCGCGCCTTTTGCATCACGGAGCCCGAGTTCTGGGGAGTAACACGCGGAAACCCGCAGGCGGCCCTCGCGCGCCAGGTCGGCATGTACCTGGCCCACGTCGCCTTCGAGTTGAGCCTGACAGAGGTTGGCGACCTCTTCGCCCGCGACAGGACCACGGTGGCCCATGCCTGTGCCCTGGTGGAGGACCGCCGCGATGATCGCGCGTTCGATCACACGCTCGAGTTGATCGAAAGCGCCGTCCGCCACCTGAAGCCGCCAGCACTGTGGAACGTCCCGCCACCAAGCCGTGTGCCGATGACGACGATGCCAGCTCTCTGAACTGCCTTTTCACTTCGCTCGTGCTTGCCGGGTTGCTTCATGAAGACTTCGCGTTCCGCGCCTGCCGTTGCGACCTCCGAGGAGGAGGCGCTGATGTCGCATCTCGTACGCCTGGCGCGCAAAGGCGCCTACGCGGTGGAAGCCACGGACGTGCCGATCTTTCATGTCTTCTCCCCGCGCAACGCCTTCGCCAAGCCGATCGCCGTGCTGCCCGTGGACGTGTTGCGCAGGGCATTGGCCTTAAACCTGGTCATGGCGGAGCAGGGCAGCGAGCACCTGAAGCTTTCGTCTCACGGAAGGCGCTGCGTCCGGCGCCATTTGAGCGAGCAGGGCCGCAACGTGAAAAAGCCGCCCACCACCGCCGCGCCGGAAGCCGTGGCGGGAAGGCCGGTGACGCCGGGGAAGGAGCGGATCGAAGGGCCGCTCGCTTGGTTGCGCCGCCGTCGCGACAGGCAGGGGCGGCCGCTCATCTCCCAGATCCAGTTCGACGCGGGCGAACGCCTCGCGGCCGACTATGGCCGCGCGCATCTCGAAGCTCGTATCACGGCCAACTGGTCCACCACTGCGCCGCGCAATGCCGGCGCCCGGGGACCGGCCCGCATCGAAATCAGCGATGCCGCCATGGCCGCCCGCGATCGCGTCTATGCTGCCATTGCCGCCGTTGGCCCTGAAGTGGGCGCCCTTCTGGTCGACGTGTGCTGCCACGACATCGGCCTCGAGGCGGCCGAACGGGCGCGCGGATGGCCGGTGCGGTCTGGCAAGGTGGTGCTGGACATGGCCCTCACTCATCTCGCCCGACACTACGGCATGCTCCGCGAGGAACGGCAGGAGAGGCCCCAGCGGCCCAGGCGATGGTCGGACGATGCCTTCACGCCCACCTTGCGGGCCTGGGCCTAGCGGGCTCCCCTTGCACCACCTGAGAGCCAGTCACGGCTCGTACGGCAACGCGCTCCCTTGAGGGTGGGCCCGAAAAGTTTACGTCACCCGCGCTGGTCGATGTGCCGGACAAAGTCGGATCCGGCGCAAACGTCCCTGCCGTCGCGGCTGGCAACGGCACCAGGTTTCGCCTATAAGGCGGCTCTCGCGTGCAAGCGCGAAAGAAAAATCCAACGAGAACGGGTGCAAAGCGCCCCCGGGCTGGATTGCCTCCCGCCCGAGCTTACGCCACTGGAGATACGCCATGCCTGCGGTCTGGACGCCGGACAGCTGGAGACAGAAGCCGATCGTGCAGGTGCCGGAATACCCGGATGCCGCCGCCCTTGCCGAAGTCGAACGCAACCTGCGCAACTTCCCGCCGCTGGTCTTCATCCGCGAGGTGGCGGAACTGAAGGACAGCCTTGCGGGCGTGGCGCGCGGTGAGAGCTTCCTGCTGCAGGGCGGCGATTGCGCCGAGAGCTTCCGCGAGCACAAGACCGACTACATCCGCGACTATTTCCAGCTCTTCCTGCAAATGGCGCTGATCCTCACCTTCCGCGGCAATACGCAGGTGGTGAAGGTTGGCCGCGTGGCGGGCCAGTTCGCAAAGCCGCGGTCCTCGCCGGTGGAGAAGCAGGGCGGCCGCGAGCTGCCGAGCTATCGCGGCGACATCATCAACGGGCCCGAATTCACGCCGGAAGCCCGCATCCCGGATCCGCGTCGCCAGCTGCAGGCCTATCGGCAGTCGGCGGCCACGCTCAATTTCCTGCGCGCGCTCATCGACGGCGGCTATGCCTCGCTCGACAATGCGCATCGCTGGGAGCTCAATTTCATGGAAGGCTCGCCGGTGGAGGCCCGCTACCGCGAGCTCGCCGACGAGATCCGCCGCACCGTCGAGATCAACCGCCTTCTCGGCATCACGGCCGAGAACACGCTCGAGATGCGCTCCACCCGCTTCTATACGAGCCACGAGGCCCTGCTGCTGCCTTACGAGCAGGCGCTCGCCCGAAAGGACGAAGCCATGGGCTCTGGCCAGTGGGTGGCGACATCGGGCCATTTCATCTGGATCGGCGACCGCACGCGCCAGCCTGACGGGGCGCATATCGAGTTCTGCCGCGGTGTCATGAACCCCATCGGCCTCAAGTGTGGCCCCTCACTCGATCCCGACGAATTGATACGCCTGATCGACATCCTGAACCCCTCGGACGAGCCAGGGCGTCTCACCCTCATCGGTCGCTTCGGTGCGGGCAAAATCGGCAAGCACCTGCCGGCGCTCATTCGGCGCGTGGAAGCCGAAGGCCGCACGGTCGTCTGGCAGTGCGACCCCATGCACGGCAACACCATTACGGCTGCCAATGGCTACAAGACGCGGCCCTTCGAAGACGTCGTGAGCGAGGTCGAGCAATTCTTCGCCATCCATCGCGCGGAGGGCACGCATCCGGGCGGCGTACATCTGGAGATGACCGGCCAGAACGTCACCGAGTGCCTGGGCGGCGCGATGAACATCTCGGAAGAGGATCTGGCGCGCCAGTACGACACGGGGTGCGATCCGCGTCTGAATGCGGCCCAGGCCCTCGAGATTGCCTTCCGGCTCGCCGAGAAGCTGCGCGACTGATCCTTCGCGAGGCTCAGCTGCAGCCTCGCCTCTACAACATCGGCAGGCCACGCCCCTTCGGTCCCAGGGGGAAGGCTTTCTCCAGCCGCGCCACGTCGGCATCGGAAAGCACCAGATTGCCTGCCGCAGCATTCTCTTCCACGTGCGCCACGCTCGCCGCTTTCGGGATCGCGAGCAGGCTCGTTCGACGCGTCAGGAAGGCGAGTGCAACTTGCCGCGATGTGGCGTCATGTCCGCCGGCGATGTCGGCCAGCACCTTGCCCTGCGCAGACCGAGGCTCGGGGAAGTCGTCGTGGCCGAAGGGGCTGTAGGCGACCACCGCCACGCCGTATCGCTCGCACCAGGGCAGCACGGCATGTTCGATGGCTCTCTCGCGCAAGTGATAGAGCACTTGATTGCAGGCGATCTGCCCGGGCCCCGCCACTGCCAGCATTGCGTCCAGCTCATGCACGTCGAAATTGCTCACGCCCCAGGATCTGATCTTGCCGGCGG
Organism: Hyphomicrobiaceae bacterium; assembly: GCA_039808585.1. GTDB lineage: Bacteria > Pseudomonadota > Alphaproteobacteria > Rhizobiales > Hyphomicrobiaceae > AWTP1-13. The sequence continues at coordinate 27,531 of JBDHTJ010000016.1, forward strand.
CCTTGAGGGCCTCGAAGCCCGCCACCGTTTCCTGCAATGGATAAGAGCCCGGCCAATGCAACAGGTAGCAGTCGAGATGATCGGTGTTGAGGCGCCTGAGGCTGGCTTCGCATGCAGCGATCGTGCCTCGCTTGGAGGCATTCGAAGGCAGCACCTTCGAGACGAGGAAAACCTGTTGCCGTCTCCCTCCGATTGCCTCGGCAACGATTTCCTCGGCGCGGCCTGAACCGTACATCTCCGCCGTGTCGATGTGCGTGAGCCCGAGGTCGAGCCCGCGTTGCAGTGCTGCCACCGCTTCCTTGCGAGGCGCGTGCTCGATGTACCAGGTTCCCTGCCCGATCACAGGAACGGACTTCTCCGCCGATCCGAATGCATGTGCACGCATCTTTCCTCGCTGTCGTCCGTTCGAGCCTTTACCGGTCGCCCATTTTTTCGCCAGTGTCTCGCAAGTGTTGTTGTGCAGCCTGAATTCAAGTCGTGTCGGACCAGTGTGCATCGCACAATAATCAGGCGAAATTTGCCAACTCCAACAAACGATTTTCCTCTATCGTCGTATGCGCTTGTGAGGTCCTACCTTGTAAGCTAGCACGATGTCGAAGGGTGGCGCATCGCGGGCGCGCCGCCTTTCTCTTGATTGTCCGCGCAAGCAAATGCTGGATGTACAGGGGCCGAAATCGGCCGCTTATCCGGAAAAATGTGCCAGGGAGGCAGTGCTGGTGAACAACGAGGTGGTCTCGAACCTCGGCGGGAAGGCGCATTCCCGGCCGGCAACGGCCGGCGTCGCCTCCGTTGCCGCAGGCCCCCTGATCGAGATTTCCGATCTCAGCGTGCAGTTCAACACCTCTCACGGCACCGTGCGCGCCGTCGAGAGCCTGAGCTATGCCGTGCATCCGGGAGAAATGGTCGCCATCGTCGGCGAGTCCGGCTCGGGGAAATCCGTTTCGGCGCTCACCATCATGCGCCTGCTGCCGCCGGGGACGTCGCGCGTCACATCGGGTTCCATCCGCTTCGACGGTCGCGATCTTCTCTCGCTCGACGACGAGGAGATGCGCCAGATTCGCGGTCGCGACATCGCGATGATCTTCCAGGAGCCCATGACGTCGCTCAACCCGGTGTTGCGCATCGGGCTGCAGATCACCGAGCCGCTCACGATCCATATGGGGTTGGACGAAGCCCAGGCGCGGGCGCGCGCCGTGGAGCTGCTCACGCTGGTCGGCATCACCGATCCCGAGAGCCGCCTCAATCAATATCCGCACGAGCTTTCCGGTGGCATGCGCCAGCGCGTGATGATCGCAATCGGCCTTGCCTGCAATCCGAAGCTTCTCATCGCGGACGAGCCGACCACGGCCCTCGACGTTACTATCCAGGCGCAGATCCTGGAGCTGATGAAGGATCTGTCGCGCCGCCTCGGCATCGCCGTGGTGATCATCACGCACAATCTCGGTATCGTGGCGCGCTATGCCGACCGCGTGAACGTCATGTACGCCGCCCGCATCGTGGAGAGCGGAACGGCGGAGCGCGTGTTCGGCCGGCCATTGCATCCCTACACGCGCGGTCTTCTCTCAGCTGTGCCTCGGCTCGATCGCGGTCGCACTTCTAAGCTTGCGACGATCGAGGGCGCGCCGCCGAATCTGCTGGCGCCACCCTCTGGCTGCCGTTTCCGTCCTCGCTGCCGCTTCGCCATCGAGGCGTGCGAGCAGGTGCCGCCGCTCGAGGCCGTGGAGCCGGCCCATCTCGCTGCCTGCTTCCGCGCACGCGAACTGGACGTCATCGATCGCGAGACGGCAGCGGCGGAGAATTCCCTCAAGGGCATCGCGGCCGGGGCAGGGGAGGCACCCATCCTCGATATCCGCCACGCCTCCAAACACTTCCCGATCAAGGCCGGGATCTTTTCCCGCACCAGGCTGGTGCGCGCCGTCAACGATGTCTCGCTCACCGTGCGTCGCGGCGAGACGCTGGGGCTCGTAGGGGAATCCGGCTGCGGCAAGTCCACCCTCGGCCGCCTCGTTCTGCGCCTGGATGACCCCACGTCCGGCGAAATCCGCTTCGACGGCACCGATATCGCCCATCTCGATCGCAAGGCGATGATCGACGTGCGCCGCAAGATGCAGGTGATCTTCCAGGATCCCTACTCTTCGCTCAATCCGCGCATGACGGTGGGGCAGATCATTGCCGAGCCCATGCGCGTGCACGGTGTGCGGCCAAAGAAGGAAACGCCGGCCCGCGTCGCGGAACTGTTGCAGCTTGTGGGGCTCTATCCCTACATGGCCCTGCGCTATCCGCACGAGCTGTCGGGTGGCCAACGGCAACGTGTCGGCATCGCGCGGGCGCTGGCGGTCGAGCCGAAGGTGATCGTATGCGACGAGGCCGTTTCGGCTCTCGATGTGTCGATCCAGGGCCAGGTGATCAATCTGCTCGAGCATCTGCAGCAGCAGCTTGGGCTCACGTATCTCTTCATCGCACACGATCTTGCCGTCGTCAGGCACATCTCGAGCGCCGTGGCGGTCATGTACCTCGGCCGCATCGTCGAATACGCGCCCTCTGACGAACTGTTTGCGAACCCCAAGCATCCCTATACGCAGGCGCTGCTCGCCGCTGCGCCGATACCCGATCCGGCGATAGAACGCTCGCGCCCGCGCTCCATCATCAAGGGCGAGCTGCCGAGCCCGCTGCGTCCCCCTTCCGGATGCGTCTTCCATCCGCGCTGCCCGCGCGCGACGCAGGCGTGCAAGGAAGCCGTTCCGGAAACCCGCGAGCTCGGACCCGATCATCTCGTGGCCTGCATCCACGCGTGAGGCTGAGTGCGTAGAAGACGAATGAAGAAAGCTAGGGAGAAACGCATGAAACACATCATCGCAGCGCTCGCCTTGGGCGCCGGGCTTGTCGCGGGCGCGACAGCCGGACTTGCGGAGGATACCCCGAAGAAGGGCGGCACGCTGTCGTTTGCCGTCGTTGCAGAGCCGCCGAATTACGATTGCCACGGCAGCACGACGTTCGCGCTCATCCATCCCATCGCACCGCACTATTCGACACTGCTCAAGTTCGACGGCAAGGAGTATCCCAAGGTCATCGGCGACCTCGCCGAAAGCTGGCAGGCCTCGGCGGATGGCCTGACCTACACCTTCAAGCTGCGTCCCAACGTGAAGTTTCACGATGGCAGCGCGCTGACATCGGAAGACGTGAAGGCCAGCTACGAGCGCATCATCAATCCACCACAGGGCGTGGTGTCGATCCGCAAGGCCTACTATTCCGAAGTCGGTGCGGTGGAAGCGCCGGATCCAGCGACGGTCGTCTTCAAGCTGAAAGGCCCGATGGCCGGCGTACTCGAGGCGCTCGCCTCGCCCTTCAACTGCATCTACAGCGCCGCCAAGCTGAAACAGAACCCGCGCTACCCCGAGACTGAAATCATGGGATCGGGGGCGTTCCAGTTCGTGGAACACGTCAAGGGCGCCACCTGGAGCGGCAAGCGCTTCGACGGCTATTTCAGGTCCGGCCAGCCTTACCTCGATGGTTACAAGGCCTACTTCGTGAAATCCAACGGCGTGGTGCCGGGCATTCTCGGTGGGCAGTTCGACGCCGAGTTCCGCGGTCGCAACCCATCCGAGCAGAAGCAACTGCTCGACAAGATGAAGAACGACCTCGCCGTCTATGAAGGCACGTGGGTCAACAACCTGATGCTGGTCTTCAACACCACGCGCAAGCCCTTCGACGACATTCGCGTGCGCCAGGCACTGACCATGGCGATCAACCGCTGGGGCGGCTCGGAGGCGCTATCGAAGATCTCGATCCTCAAGTACGTCGGCGGCATCATGCGCCCCGGCTACTCCATGGCCCTTCCAGAGGAAGAGCTGGTGAAGATCCCAGGCTACTCGAAGGACATCAACAAGGCGCGCGAGGATGCCAAGAAGATCCTGGCGGAGGCGGGCCTGAAGGATCTGAAGTTCAAGCTTCTCAACCGCAACGTGGCAGAGCCCTATACGCCGGGTGCCGTGTTCACCATCGACCAGTGGCGCCGGATCGGGGTCGTCGTCGAGCACGAGCAGTTGGAAACAAAGCTCTACCAGGATCGCGTCGCATCGGGTGATTTCGACGTCGCGATGGAGTTCCAGGCCGACTTCATGGACGATCCCACGGCACAGTTCTCCAAGTTCCTCACCAAGAAGCTATCGCCGTCCGGCTATTCAGGCCACACGGACACCAAGATCGACGAGATGTACGAGAAGCAGAAGCAGATCATGGATCCCGTGGAGCGCACCAAGCTCGTTCGCGAGATGGAAAAATATGCGCTGACCCAGGCCTACACGGTGCCGCTGCTGTGGTGGCAACGCATCATCGTGAACCATAAGAAGATCAAGGGCTGGTACATGACGCCCAGCCACTATCTCTGGCAGGACCTGACCACCGTATGGCTCGACCAGTGATGAAGCGGCCCCGCGCGATGGAAACGTACCCCGGCCACAACGTGATCCCCGTGAAGGCGGTTGCGGGCCGGGGCCGCGCGGGAAGCCTGCGGCCTGCTTGCATGGATGCCCGCCTGCGCGGGCATGACGCCAGTGTGGGGGGGCTGTGGCGCCGTCCCCACCACGTCACGATTTTTGATGCGCGTCACCCCAGCCACGCCGTCATCCCCGCGAAGGCGGGGATCCACGCCGCTCTCGACGTCGGCAACGGTGCGGGCCGGGGCTGCGCGGGAAGCCTGCGGCCGGCTTGCGTGGATGCCCGCCTGCGCGGGCATGACGCCAGTGTGGGGGGGCTGTGGCGCCGTCCCCACCACGTCGCGCTTGCTGATGCGCGTCACCCCAGCCACGGCGTCATCGCCGCGAAGGCGGGGATCCACGCCGCTCTCGACGTCGGCAACGTTGCGGGCCGGGGCCGCGCGGGAAGCCTGCGGCCGGCTTGCGTGGATGCCCGCCTGCGCGGGCATGACGCCAGTGTGGGGGGGCTGTCGCGCCATCCCCACCACGTCACGCTTGCTGATGCGCGTCACCCCAGCCACGGCGTCATCGCCGCGAAGGCGGGGATCCACGCCGCTCTCCGTGTCGTCTCAACCTCCGTCGGAAACGCCCCATGTTCTGGTACCTGACCCGACGCCTGTTGCTCACCATCCCGACACTGATCGGGGTGGCGATTGCCGTGTTCTTCCTCATCCGGGTGATGCCGGGCGACGTGGTGGTGGTGAAGTTGCGGGCCGATGGCGCCTCCGTCTCCGACGAAGCCATCGAGGCCGAGCGCAAGCGTCTCGGCCTCGACAAGCCGCTCTACAAGCAGTTCATCGAGTACATGGCGGGGCTGCCCACGCTCGATCTCGGCAAGTCGCTATGGACGGGAGAGCCGGTCACGAAGGAAATTGCCATCCGCATGCCGGTCTCGTTCCAGATCGCCATCATGGCCGGGCTCATCGCCATCGCCATCGCGATACCCCTCGGGACCATCTCGGCGGTATATCGAGATACCTGGATCGATCACGTGGTGCGGGTCATAGCCGTGTCGGGGCTGGCGATCCCGTCGTTCTGGCTCGGCATGCTCATGATCATGATGCTGCTGACGCTGTTCAACTGGTTGCCGAAGATCGGCTATGTGCCTTTCTGGCAGGATCCAGTCGCCAATCTCGCCGTCACCATCTGGCCGGCGGTATCCGTGGGCTACCGCTACGCAGCGGTTGCCACGCGCATGATGCGCTCGTCGCTGCTCGAGGTGATGCGTGAGGACTACATCCGCACGGCACGCGCAAAGGGCGTCTATCGCAAGCTGATCATGCGGCGCCACGCGCTGCGCAATGCCATGCTGCCCGTGGTCACGGTGATCGGTCTCGAGTTCGCCTTCCTGATCGGCGGCCTCGTGGTCACCGAGCAGGTCTTCAACATCAACGGCATCGGCAAGCTGTTCGTCGATGCCACGACGCGCGGCGACTTCAATCTGATCCAGGGGCTCGTTCTGCTCATCGCCACCATCTTCATCCTCGTGAACCTCATCGTCGACCTGCTCTACGGCTGGCTCGACCCGCGCATCCGGCTCACGTAAGGGGCACCCATGGCAACCGTTGCTTCCTCGCCGCAAGCCGACACGCTGCCGAAGCGTCCAAACGCGCTGTGGGCCTTCACCAAGAGCCAGCCGCTCGGCCTCTTCGGCCTGATCATGATCCTGATCTACGTGGCATGCGCCTTCGGCGCGCACTGGATCGCGCCCTATGATCCCGAAGAGATCGACTTCGCCGCCATGATCGCCCCGCCCAGTGCCGCGCACTGGTTCGGGACCGACCAATACGGTCGCGACGTGTTCTCGCGCATCGTCTATGGATCGCGCACGGCGCTTGCCGTCGGCATCCTGTCGTCGATCATCGGTTGTGTTCTGGGTGCGTTGCTGGGGGCGGCCTCGGGCTACTTCGGCGGACGCATCGACAGCTTCATCCAGCGCATCGTCGACGTGATGCTGTCGTTCCCCATCATCGTCCTGGCGATGGTGGTGGTGGCGGTGCTCGGCAAGCTCACCGTCGGTGGTGTCGATCTCAACCTCATCGCGGCCATCACGCTGCCGATCATTCCGCGCATGGCGCGCGTGGCGCGCGCCTCGACGCTGTCGATCGTCGCCATGCCGTTCATCGATGCGGCCAAGGCCGCGGGCTTCAGCCACACGCGCATCATCCTGCGCCACATCGTGCCCAACATCGTCGCGCCGTTCCTCATCATGGTGTCGGCGTCGATGGCGCAGGCGATCCTGCTGGAGGCGAGCCTCTCCTTCCTGGGCCTCGGTGTCACGGAACCAACGGCTGCGTGGGGGCTGATGCTCTCCGGCACCAGCGCCGACTTCTACCAGACGGCACCCTGGATGATCATCTTCCCTGGTCTCGCCATCACGCTTGCGGTTTTCGCCTTCAATCTGTTCGGCGACAGCCTGCGCGACTGGCTCGACCCGAAGATGAAGTCGTGAGGGTGTTCTTCCTCTACGGAAGCGCCGCGTTCCCGATGTCGTGATCTGCGCACAACTCCAGCCGGGGTACTTGCCCTCGGCCCGGTGCGGACTTAGCCTGCGGTTCAAGACGCGACGGGCACGGCGCCCATTTCAATCGAACAGAGGCTGCTCCCTTGGCCGATTGGCACCTTTGGCTGCCCCCGGCGCTGGCGAAGCCGCGCTTCCGCTACTACGCCGCCGGACACAGCGTATCGGTGATCGGCGGCTGGATACAGCAGGTGGCGCTGGCCTGGCTGGTGTTTCGCCTTTCGGGTTCGACAGTACTGTTGGGCATCACCGGCTTCCTGCTCAACATCTTCTACCTTCTGCTTGGACCGGTGGCCGGGGCCGCATCCGACCGTTTTCCCAAGCTGCAGATGCTGATCGTGATCGATCTGGTGCTTGCTGCGTGTGCCGCCGCGCTGGCAGTGCTCGCGTGGGCGCACGTCACGTTCATCCCGGCGTATCTCGCCATCGCTACCCTCATCGGCATCGCCAATGCCTTTGAAATGACGGTGCGGCAGACGCTCATCCGCGACATCGTCGAGGAGCGGGCGCTGATCTCGAGTGCGCTCGGCGTGAGTGCCATGCTCTTCAATGCCGGTCGCATGATCGGGCCTGCCATCGCAGGTCTCGCACTCGCCTACGTTTCCGAGGCGTGGTGCTTTGCGGTGAATGCGCTGAGCTATGCCGCCATTATCGCAGCCCTGCTGGCCATGCGGTTGCCGGAGGCGGCGCGCACTGGCCGTCCGCCATCGGCGTCACTTCCACAAGGGTTCGCGGCAGGCCTTTCCGCGCTCTTCGCCTTTCCGGCCGTTCGCTATCTGCTGCCGGCCGTCGTCGCCATGGGCCTGTTCGCCACGCCCTACGTGCCCTTGATGCCCTCCATCGCCGCGCACTTCTTCGATGCGAGATCTTCCACCGTCGGCTGGCTGATGAGCGCGGCGGGTTTTGGCGCACTGGTGTCGGCGGCCTATCTGTCCCTGCAGCCAGGCTTCAGCCGGCAACTTCGCCTGCAAACCCTTGCGCCACTGGTGACCGGCGTCGCGCTTCTGGCGTTCGCATGGTCACGCATGTTGCCGCTTTCGATGCTGCTGATCGCGCTCATGGCCGCCGCGGCGCTCATCGGTGTCAACTCGACAAACGCCATGTTGCAGCAGTCGGTGCCGGATGAGTGGCGAGGCCGCGTGATCGGCCTCTACAGCATGGCCTTCGCGGGCACTGCGCCACTGGGAGGGCTGCTCGCCGGCTTCCTCGCCGACCACATCGGGCTCGCGGTCACGCTGACCATAAACGGTGTCATCATCATCGCGGCGGGCCTCGCCACGCGCTGGCGCCTGCACAACCATCCAGAGGCGCTGCGCGGGCTCATGCGCAGCCTCACGCGCTGAGCCGCGATCGGGCCCTCACCCGATGCGTGGGAAACGGCCCTCGATCGGATACTCGGGATCGCTGTGGCCATGCGCGGAGGAATGGCCCGGCGGCACCAGCGCATTGGCCAGCACCTCGTCTTCGGCGGTCCAGGTGTAGCCCAGTGCCTCGACATAGCCGGTCCACTGCTCGAAGGTGCGCGGCCCTGCGATGGCGGATGTCACGGCGCCGTTGTTCAGCACCCACGCCACCGCCCAGTGCGCCATGTTCACGCCGCGGGCCTTCAGCGTCTCCTGCAGCTTCTCCGCGATGAGCAGGCTTTCCGGACGCCACTCGGCCTCCATCATGCGCTTGTCGTTGCGTGCCGCACGGCTGCCTTCCACGGCCTTCTGGTTCGGCTTGTACTTGCCGGTGAGGATGCCGCGTGCCAGCGGCGAGTAGGGCACCACGCCCAGGTTGAACGCCTTCGCGGCCGGCAACACGTCCACCTCGGGCTGGCGGTTCATGAGGTTGTAATAGGGCTGCAGGGCGACAGGCGCCGGTGTCCCCAACTGCCGGCACAGGTGCCAGACATGCGGGATATGCCAGGCGCGCACGTTGGACAGCGCCCATTCGCGCACCTTGCCCTGCCGAATGAGATCGCCGAAGGCCTGGATGGTCTGCTCCCAGGTGGTGTCGGGATCGACCCGGTGGATGTAATAGAGGTCGATATGGTCGGTCTGCAGCCGCCGCAGGCTTGCTTCCACCGCCTGCATCAGGTGGCGGCGGGAAAGCCCACGGTCGGTCGCGTTGGGGCCGATGGGCTGGGCAACCTTCGTCGCCAGCACCCAGCGGTTGCGCTCGGCCTTGATCGCGGCGCCCACCACCTCCTCGGACTTGCCCTGCACATAGACGTCGGCTGTATCGATGAAATTCACGCCGTTGTCGCGTGCGTGCGCGATGATACGTTCGGATTCGCCCTTCTCGGTCTGCCCCCCGAACATCATGGTCCCAAGGCAAATCGGCGACACCTTCATGCCACTGGCGCCCAGCGCCCGATAGCGCATCTCGGTCATGGTGCTCTCCCGTCGGCTCTGGCGCCGTTGTTCTGCGGTTGATGGTCGGGCGGCGGCTGCGCCGCCAGCCTCAGTTCAGGAATGTTCGAGTACAAAGCGGAATACGCCGCCCGCTTCGCTCTTCTCCAGCAGCTTGTGTCCTGTTGCCTCGGAAAATGCTGTGAAATCGGGCACGGAGCCGGGGTCGGTGGTGAAAACCTCCAGCTTGCCGCCTTTGGGCAGGTCCGACAGGGCTTTCTTCGTCTTGAGAATCGGGAGCGGACAGGCGAGACCCTTGAGATCGAGCGTCTTGTCGGCCATCGATGCGCTGCTCCGGCGGTGCGAGGTGTCGGGAGAGCCTATAACCATGAATGCCACACACAGGCAACCGCCAGCCTTGCATGACAGTCCACGGCTTGCCACAATAATTCCAGCGCTGCCAGCGCTTTGGCACGAGGGACCTTGATGGACGCTTCCGCCCGGCGGCCCCGTCGCTCATTTGCGCTGGGCCTGGAAAATCTCGGCCTCTCCAGCGTGAAGCACCCTATTGCCACGAGCTTCATGGTGGTTGTGCTGTCGTTGCTCGCCGTACTCGGTCTTGCGCGCCTGAAGGTGGACGACAGCCTTTCCGAGCTTTTCCGCACCGACACCGAGGAATTCCGTCGCTACGAGGAGATCGACCGCCGCTTCCCGTCGAGCGAGTACGATGTGCTGCTCGTCGTGGAGGGCAAGGACCTTCTCAAGAAGCCGCAACTGGAGGCGTTCCGCCGCGCCATCGTCGATCTGCAACTCGGGGATGGTGTCGACGGCGTGGTGTCGATGCTGTCGGCACGCGGGAAGCCGGATGCGTCCGGATACGCCGCGCCCATCGTGCCCGATGACCTGCCCGATGGCGCCGAATACGACCAGATCGTCGCCGCCATGCGCAGCAACGAGATCGTTGCCGGCAAGTTCCTGTCGCCTGACGGCGAGCTGGCACTCGCCGTCATCGCGCTCGACCGCAAGGCGGTGGCCGAGCATGGCGCCAAGGACATCATCGGTGCCATCAAGGACACCGTCGCGAAGGAGGTGGCGCCTTTAGGCCTCAAGACGCATCTGACCGGCGCCCCTGTCATGCAGCTCGAGATCCGCAACGCGGTCGAGCGCGACCAGATCCTCTACAACGGGCTTGGCCTTCTCTTCGGGGCGATCATTGCGGCCGTGTTCTTCAAGCGCATTTCGCTGATGCTGCTCGCGGCGCTGCCGCCGGTTCTTGCCGTGCTGTGGTCGCTTGGGCTTCTGGGCTGGCTCGACTTCCGCCTGAACCTGTTTCTCAACATCATGACGCCGCTCGTCATGGTGATGGGCTTCGCCGACAGCATGCAGATGGTGTCGGCCATCCGCATCCGCCTGCGCGAGGGGGACACGAAGCTGCAGGCGGTAGACTTCGCCGTGCGCATCGTGGGGCCGGCGTGCGTGCTTGCCCATGGCGTGGCGCTGTTGTCGTTTCTGGCGCTGCTGTTCTCGCAGTCGGGCCTGATCCGCACGTTCGGTACCGCGGGGGCAATGGCCGTCGGCATCTCCTTCGTCGCCATCATTCTCGTGCTGCCGATCCTCGGGCTGTTCCTCATCCGCAACGAGGCTTCCCTCGCGCGCGACCGTTCGCCCGCCGATCGGCTGATGGATTCACTCGGCAGCCTCGTCGGCTGGGTGGTCGATCGCGTCGTGCATTGGCCCCTCACGGTGAGCCTGGCGGGCCTTGCAAGCTTCCTGCTGCTGGCTGCTGCCTATGTGCAACTCGAGCCGCGCTACCGCCTTGCCGATCAGGTGCCCGACCGCGAGCAGGCCCTGGGTGCGACGGGGCGCATCGACGAGAAGCTGACGGGCGCCAACCCGGTGCACATCATGATCGAATGGAGCACGGGGGAAAGCCTCTTCTCCGACAAGCCACTCGCGGTTATCGCCAAGGCGCACGAGGTGCTGGAAAAGACTGCCGGCCTCGGTAACGTCTGGAGCGTGGAAAGCCTGCGCCGCTGGCTGAAGGAAGCCGGCGACGACAGCATCGACACGGTGAAGAAGTACGTGGGCATTCTGCCCGAGCACCTCGTTCGCCGCTTCATCGCCAAGGAAGGCAATGCTGTTCTCGTGACCGGGCGGCTTCCGGATGTGGACTCGAGCCGCATCCTGCCCGTGGTCGAGAAGATCGACCACGCGCTCGATGGCTTGCGCAAGGAATACCCGCAGTTCCGCATCTCCGTGACGGGCCTGCCGGCCATTGCCGCCCGCAACAGCGCGCGCATGATCTCCCAGCTCAATGAGGCCCTGCCGCTGTGCGTGGCCTTCGCGGCGATCATGCTGGGCCTGGCGTTCCGGTCGGTCTTCGTTGGCTTCGTCAGTCTGTTGCCCGGCCTTTACCCCGTCGTGGCTTCGGGCGCGTTCCTATGGGCCAAGGGCGAGGGGCTGGAGTTTGCCTCGGTTGTGGCCCTTCTCGTCGTGTTCGGCCTCTCCATCGATGCCCTGATCCACTTCTTCAACCGCCTCAGCATCGAGGAGGAGGCGGAGCCCAGGGCCGATGTTGCCATCCGCCGTGCGCGCGTGCTCGTGGGGCCCGCCATCATTCTCACGACGCTGGTGCTGGCCTTCGGCCTCGGTGTCACGGTTTTCTCGGATCTGCCCTCGCTGCGCACCTTCGGTCTCATCTCGGGGCTCACCCTCACGGCCTCCCTGGTGGCCGATCTCGTGTTCCTGCCCGCCTTGATCATGCTCATCCGGAAGATCTGGCCTTCCCGGCACGTCACGTCCGGGCACCCCTTGGACGATCCCTCCTGACCGGCATAGTTGCTCAATTGCAACTGCGACCTGCGCTGAGACGGACGTTAAGCGGCAATTAAGCGTTTTCCCCGACCCTGCTCACATCGAGTGCGTGCTGCGCCGCTCCGGCCAGCCTGTGATGTGAGAGGACCTATCATGCGTATGATTGCGCGTGCCGTTGTGGCTGGTTTGGCAATTCTCGGCGGCGTCTCGGCCGCAACCGCAGGCGGCGACCTGCGTGGCAGCATCAAGGACGACTATGCGCCCGTCGCCACGTCGTCGACGTGGTATCTGCGCGCTGACTTCGGTTATGCTTGGCAGGGCTCCGACACCGTTTCCGTGTCGCACCCCACCATTGCCTCCTCGTCGATCAGCGACAGCTGGATGGCCGGTGTCGGCGTCGGCCGCTATTTCGGCCGTGGCTTCCGCGGCGACGTCACGTACGAGTGGCGCGGCAACACGGACATCGACGCCACGAGCACGGCTTGCTGCTCCACCAGCACGCACTTCAGCATGCGCAGCCAGGTGCTTCTCGCCAACCTCTATTACGATTTCCGCCCCGGCGAACGTTTCAACCCCTACATCGGCGCCGGCATCGGTGCTGCCCGTAACGAGACCTCCGGTGGCTCCTACGTGCCCAACCCCTGCGGTTGCGCGCCCTACGCCAGCAACACCCAGTGGAACCTCGCCTGGGCGCTGATGGCCGGCACCAGCATTCGTCTCGACCGGCGTGCCGAGCGTGTCGGTGGCATCAAGGACAGCGGCTACACCATGGTGAGCGAGCCTGGCCGCCTGCATCTCGACCTCGGCTATCGCTATCTCAACATCGGCGATGCCCGCAGCGGCCACAATTCCTACGACAATGCCGAAGGCCCCAAGGCTGGCAATGTCGATGCGCACGAATTCCGCGTCGGTCTGCGTTACGACCTGCGGTGACGAGTAGCGAGGTGCGGGCCGGTGTTGCCTCCCGCACTTCTTGCAAAGGGCCCGGCACGTGCCCCCGCGCGTGCCGGTGCCTCTGAGTTTCGATCGAAGTGTCGCGTGAAGCCCGCCCGGTGACCCGTCGTCACCTGGCGGGCTCCGGCATTGAGTGTGTGCTGCGGGTCGAAAGTTTCTTGTCGCGTTGGTTGCTTCCTTGGCGTTCTGCGAGGCCTTCCGCCTCTTCTCTTCGCAAGGACCAATGCCATGATCTTCGCGCGTGTCACCATCGCCGCGATCGCACTTGCCGCCGCCGCGAGCGCTGCCTCGGCGCAATCGCTGGAATTCAAGGCCGGGTTGCGCAGCGACTATGCGCCTTCCTATGCCGGTTTGAAGGATATGTCCGACATTCCGGCGCCCATCCCGGTGCCGATGGCGCACCCCGTTCCCGAAGGCTTCAGCTACTACCTGCGCACGGATTTCATCTATGGCGCGCATGGCAAGCGGCCGAGCTTCGAAGAGTGGGGCCGGACCTATGGTGCCGGTGGCGGATCGGTCTTCATCGGAACGTCGAGTTTCAGCTACGGAGGCAGCGGCTTCTCGAGCCTTTCGGAGAAAACCGCCGATACGCTCGCCGGCGGTTTCGGCTTCGGTGCCTACTTCAGCCCCCGGCTGCGTGGCGACGTCACCGTCGAGTTCCGCGGGGAGCGGGCGACCGACGTCTACGGCACCTACAGTTACACGTCGACGTCGACTGGCACAGTCTCGGGTTCGCTGCACGACAGTTTCCGCATGCTGAGCACTGTCGGCCTGATCAACGGCTACATCGATCTGCTCCCCCGTGGTGCCTTCACGCCCTACGTGGGTGGCGGTGTCGGTATCGTCTATCACCAGATCAACCGCAGCTATCTGGCGCGGGAGACGCAGAGCAGCAACCAACTCGACATCACGGGCGAGGGCAGCACGAGCCGCGTCGCCTTCGCTGCCGCCGCCACGGCCGGTATGAGCTTCGCCTTCGATCATCGCTGGGCGATCGACGTCAACTACCGGGCCCTGTACCTGCAGGGCGCCAGCGTCAACCTGACGACGCGTGGTCTCTCGACCAACCAGGTCAGTACGGCGACGCTCGGCGACACCTGGGAGCACCAGGTGCGGGTGGGCCTGCGCTTCAACATCTGGTGATCGGCCCAAGATCATCCAGGCCTGGACTATTGTCGCAGGCGATGCTTCCAAGAGGCTTCGCTTCGTTCTAGTGTTCCGGCTCCGAAATTTGCATCCCGTTTCGTAACGGTCGAGAGCAAATGGCGCAGCCATAAGGAACACTAGCTCGTGCATGTTTCTAGTGCAGCTTTTGCACCTGACGCTTGGTTGCGACGCCATCCGCTGGCGGGGACCAAGCGTCAGGGGCGCTGCACGAGACGAGGCATGTCAGCGAAGCCTTGCCGGGAGACGGCGCCATCGACGCGCGCAACGACAATCTGAAGCCGCCGGAAAACCTTTTCCTGAAGGTTTTCCCTTCCATCATGCTGCCCATGTTCCTGGCCGTGGGCGACCAAACCATTGTGGCCACGGCATTGCCTGCCATTGCCGGTGCCCTCGGCAGCGTCGAGCGCGTGTCGTGGGTGGTGGTATCCTACCTCATCGCCACGACGATCGCGGCGCCAATGTATGGCCAGCTGCGCGACCTGTTCGGCGGCCAGCGGATGATGTTCGTGGCGCTCGGGGTGTTCATCGCCTCCTCGGTGCTGTGTGCGATGTCGACGAGTGTCGAGATGCTGACGTTCGCGCGCGTCCTGCAGGGCCTGGGCGGCGGCGGGCTCATGACGCTCTCCCAGTCGCTCATCGGCGAGACCATTCCACCGCGTGAAAGAGCCCGTTACCAGGGCTATCTGGCGGCTGTCATGGTCACGTCCAGCACCTTCGGCCCTGTCGCGGGCGGGTATCTCACCGAGCATTTCGGATGGCGCAGCGTCTTCCTCGTCAATATCCCGTTGGGGCTGGTGGCGCTGCTCTTGACGTTGCGCCTGCCCTCGCGCTCCAGCGTCGACCAGAAATGGCGCTTCGACGTACCGGGGCTGCTGCTTTTCATCAGTTTCGTGGTGCCGTTGCTGTTGGCGCTGGAATTGGGCCAGCGCATGTCGCTCACGGCGCTGCCGGGGTTTCTCTTTCTGCTTTCGGTGGCGATCGTCGCCGCCACCTTCCTGGCACGCAGGGAACGCACCACCGAGTATCCGCTGTTTCCCGTGAACCTGTTGAGCCAGCCCACCATCTGGCGCAGCGATGCGCTTGCCGCCTGCCATGGCGCAGTGCTCGTTTCGCTCGTCACGTTCCTGCCCATCTACCTGCGCGTGCGGCAAGGCACGTCCGCGTCGGCGACAGGCCTCGTGCTGCTTCCCATGATGTTCGGCATCGGCTTCGGCTCCATGCTCACGGGCCGCGTGATGGGTCGCACCGGCTACACGGCGATCTTTCCTTCGGTCGGCCTCACCGTCGCATCCTGTGCGCTTCTGATGCTCGCGTTCGGGATCGGCACATTGAGCGGGCCGATGCTGGGTGTCGTGCTGTTCAGCATCGGCATGTTCATGGGCACCGTCATGGGGGTCGTGCAGGTGACGGTGCAGAATGCGGCCGGTCCCACCTCTCTCGGGCGCGCGGCGGCCTCCGTGCAGCTTTCCCGCTCGATCGGCGCGGCAGTCGGCACGGCGCTCGTCGGCGCGCTTCTGTTCGCGACGCTTGCGCTCGGCCATCCCGATGCGGCGCCGCTCTTCGGCGAGCTTCTGCGCAAGGGCGGCACGGCTTTGCAGTCCGTTCCGCCTGAGAGACTTGCGCTTCTCCAGGCTGATCTTGCCCGCGCCTTCCGGGTCTCATTCCTCTGTATTGCGGGCTTTGCCGTGCTTGGCGCGTGTCTGGCCTGGTCGATCCCCAAGCGCCGGCTTTGAGGCGTAGGCGCACGACGCCGAACCACGCGAAGCGTTTGACGGCGGCCCGAAAAATCTGGTTAATGCTTATCGAAAAGCTCGATTAATCAATCGCTTGGTTCAACATGTTGTAGGAATTGCCCGTTGCGTCCCCTTCTGTTCTACCGGCGTTCTTTTCCTGTTCCGATCTCTGTCGAAAGCCTGTTTCGGACTTTCGCCCTCGG
>JBDHTJ010000017.1:0-41434 GCA_039808585.1 Hyphomicrobiaceae bacterium
GCCTGGAGTTGGCGGTGGCTGAGGAAGCAATTGGGGACAACCATGAAAACGATGGGATCTGGTTCTGAGATTGACGAGTGGCGGCCGTCGGGGCCTATCCCGTTGCCGCCAATCTACGCTTGGCCGCCCCGCCCCAGAGCCGTGGCGAAATGGCTTTTCGGTTTTCCTGGCTTCCTCTGGCCGATGAATAGTTTGACGCTTATCATCACGACGGTAACCTGGTTTTTCCTGACACCAGGGCTGTCAGAGATGAAAACATTCGAAATCTGGTGGGTTGCCGTATTATTGGCTCGAAATTTTGTTCTGGTTGGGGGCTTCGTAGGCGGGCTGCATCTGTATTTGTTGGTGTTTCAGGCGCAGGGGACCAGCCTGAAGTTTTCGGCGAAGCCTTTCGCCAGGAAAAGTGCGCGGTTCTTCTTCCATGATCAGGTGCGCGACAACGTCTTTCGAACCCTCTTTGCTGGTGTCCCCGTAATAACGGCGTTCGAGGCATTGAGTTACTGGATGTTTGCTAACGAATATATTCCTCGGCTTGATGTGGGGGCTGGCTCAATGGCGTTTTGGGCCGGTATTCTTGCTGCTCTTCTCCTTGCCCCGGCCATTCATTCTCTGCACTTCTATCTCGCGCATCGCATTCTTCACTGGGCGCCCCTCTATCGAACTGTACATCGCATTCACCACTACAATGTAGAGGTCGGTCCGTGGTCGGGACTGGCAATGCATCCGATCGAGTTGATTTTGTATTTTTCTACTGTCTGCGTGCAGTGGGTGATTGCTGTCCACCCTATAAATGCGCTTTTCCAGATTCAAATTGCAATTTTCAATGCCGCCGTCAGTCATACTGGCTTCGACAAGGTGGTTGTGGGCGGTGGCGTCCAATTGGAGAGCAACAACTACTTCCACTATCTCCACCACAAGTATTTCGATTGCAACTACGGCAGCACCTTGGCACCAATGGACCAGCTGTTCGGCACGTTCCATGATGGCACGAATGAAGCACACCACGCGATGCGGAATCGTTCACATCTGCGCGGCGCGCGCTCTGGATGACGTCGCGTCATGATGGCGCGAGAATGGGGCGGTGTATGTCTTGCGTGGCGCTGCATCCTTTGCGCATGCCTATGAGCAGAGCCGCAATTAATGGTCGTGTATTGGCAAAACAACATGGGACGGCGTTTCACCGCCCCAATGCACGCTGAGTTTTGGCGGCCTGCCATGCGGGGTCTGTGCGCAATGGTCTGCATCTGCGCCAGCGATTGAAAGCTTCAGGCGGCTGCCTGCCTGGATCTTCCACGAGACCGGGAGCAGCGGGATACGGATATGCTGCGGCGTGTTTATGGGCATCGGCTCGGCGTCGGAGCGGGTGAAGGTGCGGTAGGGCCAGGTGGTCTTGTAGTTCGCCGGGCAGGGGCTTTCCTTGCGATGAAGTGCCCGCAGCAGCCCCTCCGTGATATAGCGCGCAGTACCGTCCGCCTCGATCTCGGTCAGATATACGAACAGCGCCGCGTCGGGTTCGCTGCTGGAAATCCAAAGTGATGCAATTGCGTGGCCGGAAATTTCGGTTGCTTTGGGGAAGGGCGGCGACACGTATGAGAGCATGCCGGCTTCGTGCTTGTGCCAATCCGAGTAGTAATTCGTGATGTCGAGCCCTGCGATACGCTCGTAACGCGTCTCGTGTCCCGTACCTGAGGCGAAATCGACCTGGTAAGTGTCGAGCCCGGAGCTGTCCGACCCGGGGCCCAGTTGCCTCGACGCGCCAAGGTGAAAACGCATCTCCCCTGCCGCTGGTGGCCAGGTCGCGCTCTCGCGCCATGCCTCCTCGTGATAGGTGAAATAGTGGACGCGCGATTCTTCTCGTAATCCCGTCTCCCTCCCCGCCAAATGCTGGTCGAAAAATCTCAAGATCTCGGCCAGCACCGTAAACTGGGGCATTACGCCTGCCCGCCACGGCGATGTATTCACGCGTGCGCCATGATCCCAAGGCCCGAGCAGCAAATACTTGTTGGCATTGGAAAGGGTGAGAAAGCGGCTGATGGTGCCGTTGGCATAGCCGGCGCCGTCCATCCAGCCCGAGACTGCATAGACTGCCACATCCTCCCGCACGCCATTGACGTAGTTGAAGGGGCTGAACTTGGCCGGTGTGAAACTGCGGTCATAGGGCAGCGTGTCATCGCGGAATTTGAATTCCGTGATGAAATCCGGCATCCGAAAGCTGGCGAGATGCTCGCGAACTGCGCTTCGGCACAAACTGCCGTCGGTGTCTTCGTCGACGGGATGAGGGCCCTCGAGGTTCGGGTCGGCGTAATAGCCGTAGTTCTTCAGCAAGTCGCGGCGATCGTGATCGAGCGCCACCATCATGCCGTCGTAGACCTTTGCGAGTTCCTTCAGCAGCACGCCGCCGGGATAATAGTTGTCCGAATACGTGTCCCACACTGCGAACAGCGGCGCGATCGCCTTCACGGCCGGATGGCCAGTGCTTGCAAGGAAATCACTTGCGGCGCCGAGATAGGAAATTCCGGTGGCGCCGATGCGGCCATCCGACCATGGCTGCGCCACGATCCAATCCGCGATGGAAACGCAGTCCTGGCGCTCGCGCGGGGAGCGGAAGCTGTCGCGCGTGCCGAAGCTTGCGCCGCTGCCGCGGATGTCCACGACGACCAGCGCGTAGCCGCGCGGCACGAAAATGTCGCGATAGCGGAAGGTGTTGGGGCAAGGCTCCGTTGCAGCGCCGGCTTTCACCTTGAAGCGACGATAATAGGGCGTGAGGATGAGAATGGTCGGCCATTTGCGGTCTCCCGCATCCGGCCCATCCGGCAGGTAGATATCGGCTGCAAGCCGGCATCCATCCGGCATCGTCAGGTAGCGGGAGGTCGGCTTTTTCAGCGCATGCAGGGCCGGGCGAGAAGCAAGATACGCACTGGGTGTAATGCGCCATGCGCCACCTCGGTCGTCACTGTCTGGCATGTGTCCCCCTGATAATGGCAGTCGCGGGGGGCGGTTGCCCCGGTACGTCTACGACTTGAATTCCTTGTTCCACCATTCAAGCCAGGTGGTCGTGCTGTTCTTGGCGAGATAGGGGAAGTCCTGAAAGAGAAGCTTCTTGCGCTCGTCCTCCGTGAAGCCGAACTTCGCCGTGAAATCCGGTCGGATCTTCGCATTCATGACGGAAGGAATATAGAACGAGGCCTGAACCAGATTGCCGATGCCCTCGGCGTCGATAAGGGCATTGAGATAGGCGTGCGCAGCATCCCGGCGTTGGGCACGTTTGGGGATGCATGCGCCGTAGATCACGGCAATGCCACCTTCCTTGGGATAAGACGTGGCAACTGAGACTCCATCTGCCGCGTATTGCAGGCCCCGTGCCTTATAATTCGCAGCAATATAGATTTCCTCGTTCTTGAATGCGGCCTGCAACCCTTGGTGCGTTGGATAAATCTTTGGACGCACCGCTTCCTTCCATTCCAGGCACTTTTTTTTCACAGCATCGAAGTCTGTCATGCTGCCGGAGGAGACCAGACCCGCGGCCTCCATATTGAGCACGTAGTGCGTGTCGTTGATGCCTACGCGACCCGCATGCCGTGGGTCGAAAAGGTCGGCAAAGCCTGTCGGCTTCTCGATCTTGTTGGGATTATAGAGAATGACCCAGGCGTTGTACTGCCAGGGCATGAAGAACGGATTGCGCAGGTCGTCCTGGATGTGGCGGGTATTTGGAACCTTACTGTAATCAATCTCCTGCCAGACACCCAGCGCCTGCAGGTCGGCTGCCATGTAGTCGCCAACGTGAGCGACATCGATCCTTCCCCGCGACAAGCGCATCTCGGCAATCAGCTTGGTGCGGCGCTCAGGCTCATTGTCGAGGTCGCGCAGCACTTTCATGCCGCGGGTCTCGAGCAGCGGCGTCTCGATGAAACGCGCCGTGCGCTCATTCCAATCACCGCCCCAATTGGCGATGACGACCTCGCTCGGCTCCTGGGCCTGCAGCGATTGGGTGCCAAGCCCCGCCGCAAGCGACGCTGTGCCTGCAAGGATTTGCCGGCGATTTAGAGTGGGAAGCGTTCCGCGCATGTTTAGGCCCGCCATTTCGACGTCGGCAGAGAGGATTCGCGTGAAGCGATGCGCGTTGAGTATGTCTCTCCCTTCGCGCCTATACAAGATGCGGCAGAACATGTTGAGGTGCTTTAGCCGGGACAGCCGCTGCCGCGATGCCGCGTGAGCGTCCGCTTCATGCTTCCGAAGTCTCGTCTTCCCAAAGGCGGTCGGGAGGGTGCGCTTACACGAGCGCCGATGGCACCATCACAAGGTCATGTGGGTCTTGGCGCCTCTGCGGCGTGGTCCATGTCCAGCATGTAGGTTGTGTAGTGCGGGTTCAGGGCGGGAAGGATCGAGAGTTCCATCACGCCCTTGGCGGGCTCCATTACGAGTGAGGCGACGGTGGCGCTTGCCGGCATCGTGTAGGAGGCCCGCGGCGGCCGGCAGATGCTGTAGGGATGCTGGTAATCGTCGAGGAACGCTGCCTTGAAGCTCTCCCGCGTGAGCTTGCCGTGCTGGGCATGCAGCAGCTGCTTGATGCGGATGCCGCGCACGAGGCTATCGGGTGTGTTGGGCAGCCCCATCTCCCGCACCTTCACTTGCGCCGCCACGGATTCCCAGTGGTTGGCGTGCGTGAGAATGCCTTGCTCGGGCAGACAGATGAATACCTCGTCGGGCGCGCATTCGAGGTCGTAGCCAACCCCGCCCATGTGGCTGATCATGAGGTTGTTGGAGCCGGACCGGCGCGTCGCGTAGACGGTCCTGTTGATCAGCGCGAGATGGGTCGCCTCGAGCATCTTGCGCCGGGCTAGCAGCAACGGCACACCGATCGACTGATAGTCGCGATCGGAGTCGAGGTAGTTCGATGTTACGACGATGCCCGCCGCGTTCATGCCCGACCGCGCGAGGCCGCCTGCTTCGGTGAAGGTGAGAACGTCCGGCCCGTCGTCGCGCTTAATCCGGAGAACGACAGACGCCTCGGCGCAATCGACCTTCCAATCCCAGTTCTGCCCGTGGATCACGGTTCTTGTCGCGGTGGCCTCGGGCAACGCCAGAGCGCTCGTGCATTCGTCGGACGTGAGATCAAGGCCAAGACGGTCAAGCAAATGCTTGTTCTGGCCAAGTTTCACGATTTCAGTGCGTGCGTTTAGGAAAGCTATGTCCTCGAGTTCGACGCCTGCGCCTTCGGCGATGCCCTTCATCTCCTCGACATAGGTCGGCTCGAAGCTCTGCATCATGGGCAGGTATTCGCGCGCCACCTCGTGCATACGGGCAAGCGTGAAGCCGCCGCGGCCCAACTGTTCGGAATAGTGCGCCAGGCCACGCTTGATGCGCACCTTTGCGGCCTCGCCATATTGGCGCCCCCGCTGGTTCGGGGCGCCGCTGATCTCGATGAGGGGGCAATCATACGTCATGACAATTCGCCGGTGGCCGGCCCTCCAGGTTTCACTTCTGCGTAACGGGTACGTGCAGCACGAGCCCGTCAAGAGTGTCCGTGACGACGAGTTGGCACGACAGGCGGCTGGTGGCGCGGCGCTCTGCCACCACCATCTCCAGCATGTCGGCTTCTTGGGGCTCGGGAGCGCCAGTGCGCGGGGCATCGACTTCGTCCACATAGACGTGGCACGTGCCGCACATGAGGGCACCACCGCATTCGCCGATGATGCCCGCGACGCGGTTGTCGAGAGCGCAGTCCTTTACCGTCTTTCCCGCGGGGGCATTGATGGTTTCGCGCCGGCCGTCTGGCTGAACGAAAGTGATCTTCGGCACGTCGCGTTGCTCCCGGTTCCGGAGTTCATTTCGCCCTTGCAGGGTCCTTTACGGCTCTCGCAGCTTGAAGCGATCGCCGAACCTTGCAAGTTTCTCGTCTCTGGAAAGGCGCGGCATGTCGAACAGGTCTGATGTGCGCGCATAGCCACCGGCTCCGTGCATGCGCGCGACGAGGCCCGCCTTTTCCGTGTGAATGTAGTTCTTGTCGGGATCATAGAGGTCATCGCGGATGTGCATATGGACGGCGATGCCAATGAACAGGTACTTGCCGGGCGCGAGCTGCACCGTCTGGGCGAGCTTGCACTCGAAGGCGATCGGGGCCTCGGCAATCCAGGGCGTATCGATCTGGGCCGATGCACGATGGGTCAAACCGGCTGCAGAAAGTTCGCTCACGCCCTCGGCGAACTCCACTTCGCAAACGTTCATTTGGGGCGCAATTGCCTCGTCCACCATGTTGACCACGAACTCGCCGGTCCGCTTGATGTTGATTGCGGTATCCTTCAGCGAGGCCTCGTCAGGATGGTTCACGGCGACGGCGAGCGCCGGGGGATCGTTGCACACCGCGTTGAAGAAGCTGAATGGTGCGGCATTGACCTGCCCGTTCGCACCGAGCGAGGTGACGAGCGCGATGGGGCGCGGAACCACCCCGCTGACGATCAGCTTGTAGCGCTCTCGTGCATCGAGCTTCCTGAAGTCAACGTCTGCCATTAGTGGAATGCCGATCCACCGTCTGCCCCGTAGGCAGAGCCGGTCACAAAGGAGGAGTCGTCGGAACTCAAGAACAGGATCACGCGGGCGATCTCTTCTGGCTTTCCATAGCGCGCCGAGGCGTTGGACTTGAAGCGGGCGATGCTCGCCTGCGGATCAGGCGAGCGCGCGACGGCCCGCTCGATCATGGGGGTATCGATCACACCAGGACACACCGCGTTGACCCGAATGCCATGCTGCGTGAAATCGAAGGCGAGCGAGCGTGTGAGCATCAACAGGCCGCCCTTCGACGCGCAGTAGGCGCTGAAGTTATAGGAAGGGCGGAAGGAAGCGCCGGAACAGACGTTGACGATGGTCGCCTTGCCAGATGCCTTGAGTGCGGCCACGGCTGCGCGGCAAACGAGAAATGGCCCCGAGAGATTTACGCCGATCACCTGGTTCCACTCTTCGGACGTGGTGTCTTCTATCGATTTGCGCAGGCTGATGCCGGCACAGTTGACGACGCCGTCAAGCCCGCCGAGATCGCGGATGGCCGCCTCAACGGTCGTGCCGACTTCGCTCTCCTTGGTGAGATCGCAGGTATAGCGCTGTGCGCCGCCCTCCGCGTCCGGCGCTCCTGCCCAAGTCTTGTCGACGGCTGCTACTGCAGCGCCCTCGGAGGCAAAAATCTCCGCGGTAGCCTTGCCGATGCCGGAGGCAGCCCCTGTGATCAGCACTTTCCGGCCCTTCAATCGCATCTCGGCCTCCGGACCCTAGTTCAATACAGCGCCATCAACGGGAATGCCCGTGCCGGACACATATTCGGCTTCTTCCGAAAGCAGGAAGCAGATGGTGGAGGCGACACCTTCGGCTGCGATGGGACGGCGTTGCGGCGAGTTTGCAAGCGTCCTCTGCTGGTATTCCGCTGGCTGGCTCTCGAAGGAGGAGCGAATTTTTGAGCCGGGATCGCCGAATGTGAGCCAAGGCAAGACTGCATTCACGGTGATGCCGTCGATCCCGGTATCCTTGGCGAGTTGCTTGGTGAAGCCGAGTAATCCGGCCTTCGCCGTGGCGTACGGCAAGCGCGCGCCCATCGTGCCTACAGGGCCGAGGCGGCCCTTCGCAACCGTGGAGGATACGCACACGATGCGGCCGTACTTCTGCTGGCGCATCACAGGCACGATGTGATGACAGGCAAGGAACGTGCTGGTGAGGTTGAGGGAGATCACGCGCTCCCAATGGTCCAGGGGGATCTCGTCCACCTGGTGCATTGGAACACCGCCGGCACCTCCGGCTATACAGGCAAGCGCGTCAATGCGGCCGAACTGACGTAATGCATCTGCGGCGCTCGCCTGCACGTGGCCCGCGTCCAGCGCGTTGCCTGCCCGCGTGCCGACGATTGCGCCGGATTGGCGCAACTCGGCGGCGGTGGCTTCCAGTTTCTCGCCGTCGAGATCCATCAGGAACAGCGAGAAGCCGGCCTTCGCCAAGCGCCTCGCCGTGGCCTTCCCGATGCCCTGGGCAGAAGCATTCAACAAAGCAACGCGGGTGGACGTAGCCATTGGAGCGCCTAGCGTTGCCGCTTCACGTTCCAGAATACCGGCACGCCCACCTTCACCAGGTTCTTGAGATCCGAGCGATAGGCCGAGGATCTCGTGTACTGCCCGAAGGCGACGAAATGAACGTTCTCGTGCGCGATGGTCTGGATCCTGTCGACGAGAGCCTTGCTCTTTTGCAAATCGGACTCCGCTTCAAAGGCGTCGATTACCTTGGACATCTCCTCGACGCAGGCCCATCCCGCATAGCCATCCGAGCAATTGTTGGCGATGCGGTAGTTGGTGAAGGGTGAGCCCATATCGTAGCCCGACCACGTGATAGGAATGAGGCTCCACCCGCCCTCGGACACGGGCTTCTTGCTCCACCGGTTCTTAGAGACCGTTGGCCAGTCGGCGGCCTGTACTTCCACATTGAAGCCAGCTTGGCGCATCAGACCCTCGAGAACCAGCCCCAGATTGTTGATGTCGGTCGTCGATGTCGCAAGGAGAATGCGCACCAACTCACCCTTGTAGCCGGACTCTGCCAGCAGCTTCTTGGCGGATGCTATGCTCCGTTCCGGCAGGACCTCCTTGCCGGCGTTCGTGCCGTACGTTGAGCCGCACATGAAGAGTGAATAGCAGTCCTTGAGCCACATCCCCTCCTTCAGCCCGAGCCCGGCCATGTACTGATCAGTGATTGCCAGAGCCTGGATGACGCGACGGACTTTGACGTTGTCGAAGGGCGGTTGGAGATGGTTTATCACCACGGCGCCAAGCGTCATGTCGATGCCCTCGTAACGAGGAACCGTGGTATTCTTATTGGCGTCGAGGATGTCGATGAAGTCGTAAGGCGTCGATTGGAGGAAATCGATTTCCCCAGCCTGCAGGGCCGCGACCTGCGTGGCGCTGTCTGGGATGCTGACCAGTTCCACCTTGTCGATATTGACGACTTTGCCGCCGGACAGGCCATCGGCTGGTTCCGAGCGCGGCACATAATGGGGGTTTTTGGTGAAAGTGGCCGTGTTGCCGGGAGACCAGTTGGCGACATCGAACACGAAGGGGCCCGAACCCGTGAAATCCTTTACGGCCTCCTTTGGAGGCGTCACAGAGGCGATACGCGCCGGCATGATCACGGGCAGGTTGCTGCTGGGCTTGCCAATGGCGCTGATGACGTGGCCGAAGGGCCGAGCAAGCACCAACTCGAATGTCTTTTCGCCCGTGGATTTCAGCTCTCTTGTGGCGGCTTTCAGGCGCCGACCAAGAGCGTCGGCCTCCCACCAGCGTTTGAGTGAGGCGACGCAGTCCTCGCCCGTGATGGCCGTACCGTCACTGAACTTGACGCCGTTACGCAAGGTGAACTGGTAGGTGAGGCCATCGCTGCTGACCTTCCAGTTGTCGAGAAGCTGGGGCTTGAAACCGCCCTTAGAGTCCATGGACACGAGCGTGTCGTAGATGAGGTAGCCAAATGCGAGCGTTGTGTAATCGGTGGTGGCGATTGGGTCGGGAACGCCAAGCTTTGCGGTCATGACGACGCGGACTTTTTCTTCCGCATGAGCCGCGGTCGTCGCGGCGAGGGTGAAACACGCTGCCCCCAGAAGCCCCACGGCCTTGCGCCCGAAACGCCATGTTTTCATGACCAGCCCCTATTTGATCGCCCTAGCACGATGCCAGCCGAATGTTTCGGCGGGCAAGTCACACTACGGGGCAAGCGGTTTGCCCGGCAAATGCGTTCCAGTCGGAGCACAATTACGTTTGCTCATGTCCGTCGGCAGCAGACGCCCGGCTGCATACGCGAGATTGCCCTTGAACGCCCTCAACTGACGACGACTGGAAGCTTGCTGACTGACCGCCCGGATTTCAGCCATTCCACAGGTGCGGTGTCGAACTCCAGGGCTTCTGCGCGTCGCGCCACTTCGGCCAGCACTTGCTCGCCCTCCATCCGCGCGATCATCTGCCCGACGCAACCATGAATGCCTGTGCCGAGGCCAAGGTGGCCTGTCACGTTGCGGTCAATCTTGAACATGTCAGGATCCTCCCATCGGCGCGGATCTCGATTGGCGGAGCCGACGAACATCATGATCTTGTCGTGCTCGCCCATGTTGGCGCCGTGGAAGGTCATGGCCATGCGCGTGTTGCGTGCAATGGTCTGTGCTGGCGAATGGTAGCGGAGGCACTCGTCATAGGCATTGCGGGCGAGCGTGGGCTGCTCTCGCAGGCGCTTCCACTGATCGGGGTTCGAAAGCAGGAAGAATATGGTGTTCGAGATGCTGCCAAAGGTATTGTCGGCTCCCGCCGACAGGAAAGAGCGGACAAGCATATTGGCCTCGTGGAGGCTAATCTCTCCTGCGTCGGCGGCGGCATAGATTTCGGCCCCGAGACCATCACTCGTGAGGGAATCGCGGTTGCAAATCTGCTGCACCCAATCGACGACGCGCGTCGATTCCTCGATCTCGGCCTCGGTCCAGGGTTGTTCCCGCCCATACGTGCGGCCCTTAATCAGGTACTTGTTGTAGACCAGGACGTTCTCTCGTCCCTCCTTGGGCAGGCCCAGAGCGTCCGGCACGATCTGCATGACGAGTGGCTTGGCGAGATCGGTCACGAAATCGAAGCGGCGCCTGGCATAAGCGTTCGCCACGCATTGGCGGGCAAGTTCTGCAGTACGTTCCGTCAGCGCCTTCACGGTCCTCGGCGAAAGCAGGCGGCTCAATACGCGGCGGGTACGCGTGTGATCGGGCGGGTCGACCTCGAACACCACGCTTGGCTCCCGCCAGGGCTTCTCGCGATAGTAGTTGGCAAGGCCACCGCCGCCGGCGCTGCCGAAGCGCTCCCAATCGAGAAGGATCTCTCTGCAAACATCGTCGACGAATATGCCCCAAACGCCGACCGACTTGAGCCACACGACCGGTGTCAGCTCGCGCATGCGAGCATAGAGCGGGTAAGGGTTGAGCACGTGCTCTGGCAGGTACGGATTCTCGTCCGTCGAGACCACGCCAAACTCGCTTTCGGTGCTTTGCATGTCTTCAGCCCCTGCATGGCATTGTCGTTGCTCTTTGGACTAGCTGGCTATGGCGCACTGGGGCGCACGAGGCGTGCACCCTGCCACCTGTCGGGTTTCGCCATCCAGAACTGCATCATGATCTTGAGATCCACGCCGAGGGCCTCGGCGGCGTGCCACACCCAACGGGGATCATCCAGAAAGGCGCGCGCAATCGCGACCATGTCCGCGTGCCCATCCGCGATGATTTCTTCGGCCTGCTTCGGCGTAGCGATCACGCCCGTGGCGAAGACGTGGATGCCAGTCTTGCGCCGCACCTGCGAGGCGTATGTGACGAGGTATCCCGGGGACTGCTTGATGACGGCACTAGCCGTGATGGCTCCGGCGGAGATGCAGACATAGTCGATGCCTGCGTCCTTCAGGATATGCACGATGGCAAGCGTGTCGTCGAATGTCATGCCGCCGTGGGCGAAGTCATGGGCGTTGAGGCGGATGCCGAGTGCCCTGTCGGAGGGCAGCGTCCTGCGCACGCCCTGCACGATCTCGGCTACGAACGCCGCGCGCTTTTGCACCGATCCGCCGTATTGATCCGTGCGCCGGTTGGAGAGCGGCGACAGGAAAGTGTGCAGGAGATAGCCGTGGGCCCCGTGCAGTTCTACGAGGGTGAGGTCGAGGCGGCCGACACGCTCGGCCGCCTGCCGGTAGCTTTCGCGGACGCGCGCCAAGCCATGGTCGTCGAGCGCGTTGGGGACCGAAAAGTCGTCTCCGTAGGAGACGGCGCTCGGGCCCCAAACCGGCCAACCGCCATCGGCGATGGAAAGAGGCCCGCGGCCTCCATCCGGTGCCTTGCCGGAGCCTTTGCGTCCGGAGTGGCCGAACTGGATGCCAAAGGGCGTGCTGGCATAGGTTCTGATGTTGGCGAGCACCTGGCGGATTGCTGCCTCGTGCGCATCGCTGTGGAGGGCGAGGCAAACGGGCGATCCCCAGCCCTCGCGTTCGATCGAGGTCGATTCAATAATGACAAGGCCGGGGTTCGAGACGGCGAGCGAGCCCAGGTGTTGATCATGCCAACGGGTGGCGGCGCCGTTGTCCCCCTTGTACTGGGCCATCGGCGATACGGCGATGCGGTTGGCGAAGGTGGCCCCGCGAATGGAAAATGGCGAGAAAAGCTTCGACAACTTGGCGCTCCCTTCGATGCTGGATGTCCCAAAAGCACCCTCGCAACATGCTAGTCGATCAGGACCCTGGGACAACTGCCTGTTCGGTATGCGCGGATGACTAGAACTCACCCGCTGCCATGCGTCAGGAGCCTACATCGCCTGGCCCGATGGCTTGGAATCTGCCTCCACAAGGGCAAGCAGTTCCTTGCCCAGATCCCCGCCCTGCAAACTGCGCTTGCCCGTTTCGACCGCCTCGATCATCGCGACCGCGGTTTCGAGTGCGCGAACCGTAAGTCCATGCCTGCGCGCGGCCTCGAGGATCGGGCGATACTGGTAGGAGATTTCGGTGGCCCGCTTGCGTACGGCCAGATCGCGCCAGATTCCGCTGTAAAGCTTTGTCGAGCCCCTGCGTGTCTCCGCATAGTCGGAGATGGCTTTGTTCATTAAGGCGTGGTCGTTGGTGAGGAACTGGCCGGTGTCGAAGCCCTGGAACCTCATGAGCTTCACGCCTTCGGCGTGCGCCACGGCCGCGACATCGCCAACGGTACGGCAGGTCATGGGGCGCCAATTCGGATCATCTAGGAACTCTTCCGTGGGCCGGTCCGAAAGCGTCTGGGAGACGAGCAGCATGCCGAAGGCGAGCTTGCTCCAGAGGTAACCGAAGATGTTGTCCGTCAACTCCGCGTGCGGCTCGAAATCCTTGAGCACCGTCACGATGGCCTTGACTCGCTCCGTGATGTCGCCGTCGAGTTCACCCACCACTACCGGGCCGCGACCGCCATATTCGATGCGGCCGGGCTCCATGTAGTCGGCCCCGAAGTTTATGAAGCAGCCGATGGTACGGTTGCGCCCCACCATCTCGGCTATGGCGTGCTCATTGAGCCCGTTCTGCACGGAGACGATGACGCCGCTGTCTGCCAGATGCGGCGCTACCATCTCGACGGCAGATCGCGTGTGCTGCGCCTTTACTGCAAGCAGCACAAGTTCGAATTGGCCATCGAGTTCGCCTGGCAGGAAGGCCGAGCATGCCGTTGTGAACTGCGCGACCGGCCCCGTGATGCGCAAGCCGCCTGCGCGGATGGCTGCAACATGCTCGGGCACGAGATCGACCACGCTGACCGGATGCCGCGCCCTGGCGAGATGGGCGGCAATCGTGCCGCCGATCGCCCCTGCCCCGCAGACGAGGATGCGTTTGAACATGGGGCTCAACCTGCCTCACGCGCGATGCGGGCGATCTCTTGACAAGTCTTGAACACGATCGGCCGCGGGCTGTACTGCGTGCGCCGCAGGAACTCCTCGAGCTTGTCCATGCGCGGGGCCCGCCCCACCCCGTAGTCCTGACGAGGATGCAGCGTCTGGCAGATGAAGGCACCGACGCTGTTGAGTCCGTCGAACTCCTCGTTCCAGTTCTTCAATACGCGGGCGTCGGGCATCTTGATGGAGAACAGGTTCTGGTCGATCAGCGTAGGGTTCTGAGGCAGTTCGATCATGCCCTTGGCGCCATCGGCATCGAGGCGATAGGGAAAATCATCGTCCTGGAAGCTGCTGTCGTAGAGGTAGCCGAGCGATGAAAGGTGCTTCAGCGTGTTGGTCGACATCAGTCCGTCCGGAGCGCGCCAGCCGACGGGCGCCGTGCCCAGGAAGTCTCCGAGGACGCCGTGCGCCTTCTTCAAGACCTCAAGTTCCTTGTCGCCGAGCGATGAGTGATCCTCGAGGGCGTAGCCGTTGGCTGCGATCTCGTGACCGGCTGCGCGGATCTCCTTGATGAGGCTCGGGTGGCGCTCCACTTCGCGGCCAGGCACGAAGAACGTGGCAGGGATCTTGAGCGTCGCAAACAACCGCAGGAGGCGGTCGATGCCGTTCGGCATGTAGTTGCCGTAGGCATAGCGGCCGACGAGACGCTCCTCGCTGACGCTGCGCAGTTCCACCGAGGCGCCATGTACGTTGACGGTGACGGCCATCATGCCGCTGGTTGCCTGATCGATCTTGCTCATGACTTTGCACTCCAGGGATGCGTCCGCTCCGGCCAATCCAATGGGTTCTTGAGGCACCAGCGTGCGGTCTCGACCTGACGCTGGAACAGCACGCCGGGATGGCTCTGGATGTAGAGGATGGTGTCTTTGAGCGCCTTGGCGCGTGCCGGCCCGCCGGAACCAAAGCCGCTGCGAGGGTGCACGATGAGATCGTAGTAGCCGAACTCGCGATAGGCGGTATCGAATTCAGCAAGCCATTGATCACGCACTTCGGACGGCGGTGTCATGCTGTCGCGATAGAACGGGGCGTCGTCGAGGCTCGAGGTGTTGTCGGGAAGATTGACGAAATCGGTCAGGCGCTTGCCTTCCACCACCTGATAGTAGGGCCAGTCGGCCGCCTTCTCGCTGGAGTCATAGATGTATCCGAGTTCGCGCAGGACCTTGATGGTGCGGTCCGATTTCCCGCCACCAGGATTGCGCCATCCTACAGGCGCCGTGCCCAGGAGATCGGTGAGGATCTTGTGCGATTTCTTGAGATAAAACGGTTCCTCATCGCCGAGATCAAAGGCCTCGTGCAGGTATCCGTGTGCACCGATCTCGTGCCCGGCGGTGGCGATGGAGCGCACCGAATCCGGAAAGCACTCCGCGTCGTAACCCGGTACGAAGAACGTCGCCTTGATGCCAAGCTCGTCGAACAGAGCCAGGAACCGCGGTACGCCGCGCTTGGCCGAATAGCGGCCGTGGGAGTACTTGCCGATGGGCAGAAGTTTCTTGCCCGTCTCGTTCGACAATCCGTCGAAATCGACGGTGATGTTGACGACACATCGGGCGCCGTCCGGCCATTTTGTCTGCATCGCGTTTTCCTCCGGCAATTTGCGGGATCAGTTGTTGGCTCCAAGGGGCAGGGGATCCTTGGCCTCGGGCAGATCTTTGAGGTGGCAGGCTAGCAGGCGTCCATCAGTGGCTGGGGAGAGGGCGGGTTCCTCGATGCGGCAGCGATCGAAAACGAACGGGCATCGCGTATTGAAGCGGCAACCCTTCGGTGGATTGGCAGGGCTCGGGATTTCGCCCTCGATGATGCGCTGGCTGCGTCGCCGGCGAGGGTCGGGGATAGGGACTGCCGACAGCAACGCTTCGGTGTAAGGATGGTGCGGATCGGCGATGAGGTCCTTCGTCGGCGCGATCTCCACGATCTTGCCGAGGTACATCACCGCCACGCGATGCGCGACGTTCTCGACTATGGCGAGGTCGTGGCTAATGAAAAGGAAGGCCACGCCCGTTCGCTTCTGCAGGTCGCGCAGAAGATTGATGATCTGCGCCTTCACCGAGACATCGAGTGCCGATACCGCCTCGTCGCAGATGACGATCTCGGGATTGGTTGCGAGCGCGCGGGCTATGCCGATCCGCTGGCGTTGGCCGCCGCTGAATTCATGCGGCCAGCGGTCTGCGCTTTCGGGCGGCAGGCCGACCATGCGCAGAAGCTCCGCGATCCGCGCATTGCGCTCGCTCTGGGAAGGGAAAAGCCTGAAGTTGCGCAGGGGCTCGGCCAGTATGTCCCTGATCCGCAGACGAGGGTTGAGGCTGCTGAAGGGGTCCTGGAAAACCACCTGGACCTTGCGCCTGAAATTGCCCAGCCGCCAGTTCGAGAGCGTGTCGATGCGTTCGCCGTCGAGATAGATCTCCCCGCTGGTGCGGTCGACTAGCTTGAGGATGCAGCGACCTACGGTGGACTTGCCGCAACCAGATTCGCCCACGACCGCCAACGTCTCGCCCTTCGAGACTTCGATTGTCACGCCCGAGACGGCATCGACCCTGCGCGCGCCCCAGCCGAACAGTCCTTTGCTGATCGTGAACTGCTTCTGCAGCCCCTTCACTCGCAGGAACGGATCAGCCATGACGCGTCTCCGCCTCGACCGGAAAGTGGCATGCGTAAATGTGTTCGCTGGAGTATCCGCGCAGACCGGGCCTGACGTGACGGCACACATTCGCGACGCGGGAGCAGCGGTCGGCGAACACGCATCCTGTTGGCTTCTTCATGGTGCTCGGAACGGAACCGGGAATTTCCGCAAGGCGCCAGTCTTCCAGCGCCAGTGAGGTTCCAAGAACGGGCATGGCGCCGATAAGGCCAGCGGTGTAGGGGTGCCGCGGCCGCTCGAACAACTCGACCACAGGTGCCTCTTCGAGCTTGTGGCCGGCGTACATGACGATGACGCGGTCCGCGATCTCGGCAACCACGCCAAGGTCATGCGTCACGAAGATGATCGCAGTGCGAAACGTTTCCTTCAATTCGCCGATCAAGCGAAGGATCTGCGCCTGGATTGTCACGTCGAGCGCCGTCGTGGGCTCGTCTGCGATGAGCAGGCGAGGAGCGCAGGCGAGCGCCATCGCTATCATCACCCGCTGGCGCATGCCGCCTGAGAGCTGATGCGGGTACTCGTGAAGCCGGCGCCCAGGCTCCGCAATCCCTACGCGCTGCAACAAATCTTCGGATTTGCGCATGGCCTCGGCACGGCCCAGATGCTGATGCAGCACGAGCGTTTCTGAAATCTGGTAGCCGATAGTCAGTACGGGATTGAGGGCGGTCATCGGCTCCTGGAAGATCATGCTGATCTCGTTGCCGCGCAAATCCTCCATGTCTCTTTCCGAGAGCTTTAAGAGGGAGCGACCGTCGAAGGTGATTTCACCAGCTATTCCAGTGGTTCCTTCCGGCAGCAGCCGCAGGATCGACATCGACGTCACGGACTTGCCGGAGCCGGACTCGCCCACGATGGCGACGGTCTCGCCGGCCTCGACCGTGAATGAAATTCCATCGACGGCCCGGTTCACGCCCTTCGGTGATCGGAAATGGACTTGCAGGTCTTTCACCTCGAGCAGCGCCATCTCACACCTTCTTCTGGGCGCGTGGATCAAGCGCATCGCGAAGCCCGTCGCCGATCATATTGATGGCGAGGATTGTTACGGAGAGGCACGCGGCCGGAATGAAGATGATGCTGGGCTTGAGCTGCCACAACGCGCGACCGTCGGCCATGATGTTGCCCCAGGATGGGATGGTCGGTGGGATGCCGGCACCGACGAAGGAAAGTATTGATTCCAGCAGCATCGCGGCGGCACACACATACGTCGCCTGCACCATCAAGGGTGCTAGCGTATTGGGGAGGATGTGACGCAGCATGATCATGATCGATGACGTGCCGGCCGCGATCGCGGCTTCCACATAGGGTTGCTCGCGAATGCTGAGAACGACGCCGCGCACGAGCCGTGCCACGCGGGGGATCTCCACGATCGTGATGGCAATGATAACGGTGCGCATGGAGCCGCCCGACAGCGCCATCAGCGCAATGGCAAGCAGAACGCCTGGAATGGACATGACGCTGTCCATGAAGCGCATCACTGGTCCGTCAAGCAGGCGGACGTAGCCGGCGACAAGGCCCATCATGAGGCCCGCGATCCCTGAGATCACCGCCACCGTGAAGCCGACGGCCAACGACACGCGGCTGCCATAGACGATGCGGGAGAATATATCGCGCCCCAACATGTCCGTGCCGAAATAGTGCTGCGCACTGGGTGGCCTCAGGCGCGTTGTCGGCGAGATGGTGCTGGGGTCGAATTTGGCAAGGTAGGGAGCAAAGACCGCGACGAGCGTGATGGACACCACGAGCGCGATACCGAAGCTCGCAGCCTTGCGGTGCAGCATCCAGCCAATTGCGCCCTTTCGTGGCCGTTGCGGTGGAAAGACATCGCCGAGTTCGGGTGCCGCGATGATGGTCCCGGACGCGATCGCAGCCTCTTCTTCAGGCTTCAGGGGCGGGGCCGCGTTCAAAGTCTGATCCTCGGGTCAAGGAGGGTGTAGGAAATGTCGACCAGAAGGTTCAGCAGCACGTAGACGAAGCTGAAAAACAGCACGACGCCCTGGATTACGGGATAGTCTCGCTGGAGGATGGCATCAATGGTGAGGCGGCCGATGCCGGGAATGGCAAAGACGCTTTCTGTCACCACCGCCCCTCCGATCAGAAGTGCAACGCCAAGACCGATCACCGTCACGATGGCATTGGAGGCATTCTTGAGCGCGTGAACGAAGAGAATGCGCACCCGCTTCTGTCCCTTGGCGCGGGCGGTGCGCACGTAGTCCTGGCTGAGCACCTCAAGCATGGAAGCCCGGGTCACGCGCGCAATGAGGGCCATGTAAACCGTGCCAAGGGAAATCGCGGGGAGCACCAGGTGCGCCAGCCAGCCCCCCACGCCATTGCTCAGTGGCGTGTAACCCTGGATGGGGAACCATTTGAGTTGGATGGCGAAGATGTAGGCGACGACGTAGCCAGTCGCGAACACGGGTACAGAAAAGCCGGCAACGGCCACGCCCATCACCATGCGATCGATCCAGCGATCGGCGTAATTCGCGGCCAGGACCCCCAGTGGGATCGCGGTCCCAACGGCGAAGGCCAGCGTCAGCACCATCAGCGAGAGCGTTGGCTCGAGGCGTGCAGCAATTAGCTCGACGACAGGCTTGCGGCTCAGGATGGAAGCGCCAAGGTCTCCGCGCACGATCTCGCTGAGCCAGGTGAGAAAGCGCGTCGTGAATGGTTGGTCGAGGCCGAGCGAGTGGCGCACGGCCTCGATTTGTGCAGGCGTTGCGTTGTCGCCGGCCAGGATTTCTGCCGGATCGCCCGGCGCGATGTAAAGCAATGCGAAGACAAGAAAGGCCACCAGGCCCATTACCGGGATCGTAGAGAGACATCGCCTCAGTACGTAAAGTCCCATGGCTCCACCGTGTTGAAACTGTCGCGCTGGACACTTCCAGAGCCACCTCAGAACGGCAGCTGCCGATACCGTATGGGGCAGCAGGGTCGCTCTCAACTACCAAAAGCGCATCGCAATGTTCGCATTTCGAATGCTGGCGCGCCGGCAGTGGCGGGGGTGACATGAGGGAATAGAATGCCGCTCTGCCTGATCATCACTGGGCAAGGCTTTGTCGGGCTGCTTCATTGTAGGGCACATGCAAGACCATCCCGCTTACCCCATAGCTCCACAAAGCGATCGATGCGCAAAACTGCTGCGAAGAGAATGAGCAGGGCCAACCAGACGCTGGACACCGAACCAGGTCCAACGCACTTCAAAGTGGCACCGACGCGCACCTCGGTCGCAATGCGCTTTGCCGATATCGCAATACGTCAGTCGGCATGCGGGCAACCTTCCAATGTCATCCACGACGCCAAGCGTTGCATCATCGACTGGTTTGCCGCGTCACTTCCCGGCGCTGTCACGCCCGAGGCCAGGGCTCTGGAAAACGGGTTGGCCGATGGTCTCGGTGTTGGAAAGGCATGGACCCTGAGCGGTCGCCGCGCGCCTGCGCGGCTTGCAGCCCTCATCAACGGCACAGCCTCTCACGCTGTGGAGTTCGACGATATCTTCGCGCCTGCGATCTACCACCCAGGCAGCCCCACGATTGCGGCGGCGCTGGCCGCGGCGCAGTCGCTTAACAAGACAGGGCTCGATCTCATCGTAAGCGTGATTGCTGGATATGAGGTCTCGACCCGTATCGGGGAAGCCATGGGCCGGGCACACTACAAGTATTGGCACAACACAGGGACCGTGGGGACCTTTGGTGCCGCGGCGGCTGTGGGGCTTCTCTACGATCTCGATCGCGAGCGTCTGGCGCACGCCCTTTCCACGGCTGCAACGATGGCCTCAGGACTGCAGCAGGCTTTTCGCGGCGATGCCCGTATCAAGCCGCTGCATGCAGGCCATGCCGCCGATGCTGGCCACGTCGCCGTGGCGAGCGCAGGTGGCGGTGTCACCGCCCCTTCGGACATGCTCGAGGGAGAGCTAGGCTTCGGCAATGCCATGAGCACTGGCGTGGACTGGGATAGCGTGCTTCAGGATCGGGAAGTCTTCAATATTTCTCGCATTACAATCAAGAACCATGGCTGCTGCGGCCACATCTTTGCGGCGCTCGATGGCGTGCTGCATCTGAAGTCGAAACATGGCTTCAAGCATACGGATGTTGCGGCGATCGAGGTTGGCGGCTACTCCGCAACTTTCAAAGTCACGGGAAACTATTGCGTCGATACGCCCGCGGCAGCCCGTTTCTCGCTTCCGTTCATCGTCGCAAGCGGTCTCGTGCATGGCAGCATCAGACTCGACGCAACAACCTCTGCGCGTCTGAGTGATGCGCGTGTCCTTGGACTTATGCCACGCATAACGGTTGCCCTCGATCCAGAGATCGATGCGCTCTTCCCGGGGCAGCGTGCAGCGAAGATCCTCATCCGACTGAAGGACGGCAGGGTGCTGCAGCACCTTCAGCCTCACCGGGTCGGCGACCCCGAACTCCCGCTCGATGACGAGAAGCTGAACGAGAAGTTCATGGAACTCGGGTGCTCCGTGCTTCCCAAGGGACGTGCTGCGCAAATACTCGACAAGCTTTGGACGCTCGAAACTCATTCGGATCTCGATTTCACGCATAACCTGGAGCTTATTGGCTAGCTAGCCAGCGCTTTCTGCGCCGGCCTCACTCGAAATCCAGTCCAGGAACTTGCGCATGTTAGGGCTAAGCGAGAGGTCCTTCGGCCACATCGCATAATACCCCAGGCGCCGCTTCAGCGGTTTATCGAAAAGGCACACCAGACGCCCCTCTGCGAGGTCGCTTTCCACAAGCGCCAGCTGGCCCATTGCAACGCCCAATCCTGTCGCCGCGGCTTCATAGGCAAGCTGGGAACTTGGAAACTCCATGCAGTTGCGCAGAGGTACTGATGCATTCTGGGACTTTAACCAGTCTTTCCAGTCGCGTGCGCGGAGGCGGGCGGAGATGAGCTGAACCTTTACCAGATCATCCACGCTGCGGATGCCGCCGACCTTGTCGATGAGGGAGCGACTGCAGACGGGCTGGATCGCGTCGTCCATAATCTTCTTCGAGGATATGTTTGGCCAGTTCCCGTCGCCGAATTGAATGGCGAGATCCACGGTGTCACGGCTGAAGTCCACCGGTTGGGCTGCGGTATTCATGCGCAATTCAATGCCGGGGTGACGTGCCCGAAAGCTCGGGAGCCGGGGGATCAACCAGCGCGAGGCAAACGAACTGTAAACACGCAGTTGCAGTGGAATGGAAAGGC
This sequence comes from Hyphomicrobiaceae bacterium, assembly GCA_039808585.1. GTDB lineage: Bacteria > Pseudomonadota > Alphaproteobacteria > Rhizobiales > Hyphomicrobiaceae > AWTP1-13. The sequence goes on from JBDHTJ010000017.1 coordinate 21,256, forward strand.
GATGGGCTCGGATCTCGTTGGTCGCCCAGAGGATGCGCGCAAAGGCCGGTCCGATCTCCTTACGATAGGCTTCCCCTGCCGTTGTGAGCACAAGGCCGTCACGCTCACGATTGAACAGCTTCACGTTGATGGCGGCTTCCAAGGCCGCGATCTGGCGGCTGACGGCTGATTGCGTCACGCTGAGTTCGTCAGCGGCCTTGGTGAAACTGAGCAGGCGACTTGCAACCTCGAACACATGAAGCGGATTAAGCGGAGGTAGCCCTGTCTGCTTGGACATCCGAGTTCGGTCCCTTCGCGGCACGCGCCAGGCAGGCGTTTCCCCGCTCGGCATGATTGGTGCTCATGCGAGAAGTTCATTCGATCGGCTGAATGAAAATATGTCAAGCGGTGCCCGGGTGGCGAACCTAAAACTCATATGCCCGCAACATTTGCGAACTTGTCGACTGGATTTCGAAGGGGCATCCATGTGATCGAGTAAATCGCGGCGGCGCTGCGAGCTATGGCCGATTATGTCAGGGGGCATAGATGGATTTTGCCTTGACCGAGGAGCAGCAGGCCTTCGCGAGTTCTGTGCGGCGCTTTGCCGAGCAGAATCTCGCCGCTGGTCGGCTGGAGCGGGCCCACAATCCGGCCTTTCCCTTCGACGTCGCGCGCCTCATGGGCGCGCAGGGGCTGCTCGGCATCGCCATGCCAGTCAAGGACGGCGGACAGGGCGGCACGTTGATGGACTCCATCATCGCCATCGAGCAGGTGGCAGCGGTCTGCCCGCGCAGCGCCGATGCCGTGCAGGCCGGCAACTTCGGACCCATTCGTACGTTCATGGAGTACGCGACGCCGGAGCAGAAAGAGCGCTTCACTCCGGATTTGCTCGCAGGCCGCAAGGTCATCAGCCTCTGCATGTCGGAGCCGGAGGCGGGATCGGCTCTCACGGAACTTCGCACAAGCGCGCGTGAAGACGGCGACGGCTATTTGATCAACGGCACCAAAGTGTTTTCCACGCACAGCCCGGATGCGGGGGTCTTCCTGGTGTACGTACGCTTCGGGCCTGGCACGGGTGGCATCGGCTCGGTGCTTGTGGAGCGGGACGCCCCTGGCCTCACGTTCGGACGGCGCACGCGCTTCATGGGCGGCGAGGAGTGGGTGCAGCTCTATTTCGAGAACTGCCGTATTCCTGCGCGCAACGTCCTCCTCGGTCCTGGCGGGTTCAAGCGGCAGCTTTCGGGCTTCAACGTGGAGCGGCTTGGCAACTCGGCGCGGGCGCTGGCCGTCGGCCGGCACGCCTTCGACTTGGCACGCGAGCACGCCATGACACGCGTGCAGTTCGGTCGCGCGCTGTGCGAGTTCCAAGGCCTGCAGTGGAAATTCGCGGAGGCGCACCTGAAACTAGAGGCGGCGCAACTTCTGCTCTATCGCGCCGCGAACGTCCCGGAGGGCCAATTGCCCTCGGCAATCGACACAGCGCTCGCAAAGCTCGCCTGCAACCAGGCGGGATACGACGCGGCGAACGAGGCAGTGCAGGTGATGGGTGGGCTCGGCTACAGTTCGGAAGCCCTGGCTGAATATTGCCTGAGGCGCACGCGCGGGTGGATGATTGCCGGCGGATCAACCGAGATTCTCAAGAACCGCGTGGCCGAGCATATCTTCGGCCGGCGCCGCACGCAGGCCAAGGCGGCCGAGTGAGCGCGCATGCACGCTGACGTTGCCCGCGCGCTGCTGTCGCCGCAAAGCATCGCATTGATCGGCGCCTCCGACGATGCGGGCAAGACGCATGGCCGGCCGCTCAAATACCTGCGCGATGCCGGTTTTGGCGGTCGCCTCTATCCCGTCAATCCGCGCCGACCGCAAGTCCTTGGCGAGCGGGCCTGGGCCAGCGTCGCCGACTTGCCAGAGGTGCCGGAGCACGCGTTCATCCTCACGGGCACGGAAGCTGCAATCGAGGCCGCGGAGGCATGCGCGGCGCACGGCGTGAAGGTTGCGACGATCCTGGCGAGCGGATTTGCGGAGGCAGGCGCTGCGGGTGCCGATCGCGTCGCCCGGCTGCAGGCATGCGCGCGCAGCAGCGGCATGCGAATCCTGGGGCCCTCCAGCCTCGGCCTCGTGAACCTCGCTGACAACCTCATCCTCACGGCCAATGCTGCCTTCGCTGAAGGCGGCGCGCTGCAAGGTTCGGTGTTCGTCGCTTCCCACAGCGGCAGCATGATCGGGGCGCTGCTGTCGCGCAGCAAGGCGCGTGGATTCGGCTATTTCGGCCTCGTGTCCGTGGGCAACGAAATCGATCTGACGCTCGGGGAGATCTGCCAGGCGACCCTCGGCGAGGATCGTATCAACAGCTACATGCTGTTTCTGGAATCTCTCGCCCACGCCGACGACCTTCGCGCCTTCGCGGAGGCAGCACATGAGCGTGGCAAGCCGGTGCTGGCTTACAAGCTCGGCCGGTCTGCGGAGGCGGCCGAGCTTGCCACCTCGCACACAGGAGCGCTGGCCGGCGATGACGACATTGCCGACGCCTTCCTGCGCGCCTGCGGTATCTGCCGCGTGGACAGCCTTGACGGCTTCATCGAGGCGATGCCTCTTCTGCAACGCGTGGCGCCCGCTTCCCGGGCAAGACGACCGCGGGTGGGGGTGGCCACGACTACGGGCGGCGGTGCGGCGATGGCCGTCGACCAGCTCGGCGTGCGTGGTGTCTCGGTATCGCCGCCGCCTGCGGCGCTGACTGATAGCCTCAAGGCGGCTGGCATCGCCTTCGAACCTGCGCGCATCATCGATCTTACGCTTGCCGGCACGCGCCCCGATGTCATGAAGACTGTGCTGGGAAGCATGGCGACCTGCGGCGCTTTCGATCTCGTGCTGGCCGTCGTTGGATCATCGGCGCGAAACCATCCTGAGCTTGCAGTGGCACCGATCATCGAGATCGCGGCCCAGCATCGCGCTATTGCGGCTTTCCTGGTGCCGGATGCCCCGCGGGCGCTCGAGATGCTGGCGCGGGCGAACATCCCAGCATTCCGATCACCTGAATCGTGTGCCGACGCCATTGCGGCCGTATTCCGTTGCGAGACACCGAGCGACCGTGCAACCAGCCTTGAACTTGCGCCAAGCCATGCCGTTACCGAGGAGGAGGCCTATCATCTGCTCGACCGCATCGGCATCGCCCGGGCGGCGACCGTCGTCTTGTCGGCTGGTGAGACAGGCGCTGCGCTGCCGTTCCCCTATCCCGTCGCCGCGAAGATCCTGTCGGCGGAAATCGCGCACAAGAGCGATGTGGGTGGCGTTACTCTCAATATTGGCCATGCGGAAGCCCTCGCAGAGGCTGCTGTTCGCATCCGGGCACAGGTTGCTGCAGTTGCCCCGGCACTCGAGGCGGGGCGCATTCTCGTGCAGCCCATGGAGAGAGGCCTCGGCGAGGCACTGATCGGCTACCGCGTGGACGCGCAGGCAGGGCCCGTGATTGTCGTTGCGGCCGGTGGTGTCACGACGGAGATCTACAAGGATCGTGCCCTTCGGCTTGCGCCAGTAAGCGTGGAAGTCGCGCGCGAGATGATCGCAGAGATCAAGGGCTTTGCGCCGTTGCGCGGTTTCCGCGGCGCTCGCCGTGGGGATCTCGAGGCGCTGGCGGATGCCATTGCAAGGCTCTCGCGTATCGGCGAGGTAGAGCCGCGCGTGATGGAGATGGAGGTCAACCCCGTGCTGGTGCGGTCGGAAGGGCAGGGGGTCGTGGCGGTGGATGCCCTCGCGCGACTTGCCGCGCCGCTGCGATAACCTGCATTTTCAGCCTTCAACCGCACTATTCTTGCTGCTTGAGCCCGATCTTTCGCGCGAGATCCATCCACATCCTGAGTTCGCGCTCGATGAGCTTCTGCATGTCCTCGCCGCTGCCGCCGGTGGGGCGCATGCCTTGGACGCGCATGCGCTCGGCGACCTCCGGCATCCTGAGTACGCCATTCACGTCTTCGCGGATCTTGGCGAGCACCGGCTCGGGCGTGCCCAAGGGCGCGAGCAGGCCATACCAGGTGTCGATGTCGAGACCTTCAAGCCCCTGCTCCGTTGCAGTGGGAATATCCGGCAGATAAGGCGTGCGATGCGCACTCATCACCGCCACCACGCGCAGTAGCTTGCCATCCACGAGCGACATCGCCGACGTGAGGCTCGGGAACGAGAGTTGCGCATGACCGCCCATCACGTCAGCCATCGCGGGCGCGGCCCCTTTGTAGGGGATTTGCACAATTCTGGTACCCGTGAGCTGCATAAACAGCTCCGCCGCGAGATGCACGGTGCCGCCGACGCCCGAAGAGGCATAGTTCAACTCGCCGGGATGCTGTTTCAGGTGTGCGATGAGATCGGGCAGGGTGCGCACGGGCAAGGCATTATTGACGAGAATCACGTTCGGCGTCTGGCTGACGAGCACCACCGGCGCGAGCGCGCGGGCGGTATCGTAGGGCACCTTCTTGATGGTCGGGTTGGTGGTGTGATTGCCGGCCGCCATGAGCAACGTGAGGCCGTTGGGTGGGGCGGAAATGACGGCTCGCGTGGCAGGGATGGAGTTACCGCCCGGCCGGTTGTCGATAATAACGGGCTGCTTCCATACTTTCGTCAACTCGTCGGCGATGACGCGGGCTGAGAAATCCGTAGGGCCGCCAGGCGCGAAGCCAACGATGATGCTGACGGAGCCTGCAGGGAAGCCAGCTGCGTTGTCTGCAGCAGCCACCTCTAAGGGCGAGACGGCGGCGGCGAGGATGCCGAGGAGAAGCGCGAGAGCAAGACGCAATTTGCAACAGGCGCGGGATATGCTGTGCGTTGGCGAAGCGGGCAAGCGGGCCAAGAGCTGCATAGATGCCACCCCGTGCTTCTGAATTGGTGTCGTTTCCGCCCCATGCCGCTTTCTGTCTGCGCCGATGGAAGCTTCCCCTGGCTGGCGAAGAAGAGCCTCATTGCAAAGTTTCGCGTCCGCCTCTCGAAGGCATCACGCGGCGTCATGGTCCGCTTTTATCTTTAGACGATCAATTCGCAGCAGGGAACACCTGATGGCCCCTTATGTACGTGATGGGGCCTTCCGAACAAAAACACATGCGGCGATGTCTAAAGCGAATTTGCCTCCGCAGTTTGAATATCGAAGATGTCGAAGGGCGCGAAGTCGGGAGGGCCCGCCCGCATGAAGACCAGCTATGATTACATTGTCGTCGGTGGCGGGTCTGCCGGCTGCGCACTTGCTTCGAGATTGGCGGAACGCCGCGACCTGAAAGTGCTTCTCATTGAGGCTGGCATCAGGGATCGCGACCCTTCGCTTGCCATGCCCGGGGCCATCGTGCGCAACGTGGCAAATCCGAAGTTTAATTGGGGCTACTATACCGAGCCACAATCAGCGCTGGCCGGCCGAAAGCTGTTCTGGCCGCGCGGGCGTGTGCTGGGAGGCTCGAGCTCGATCAACGGCATGTTGTTCGTGCGCGGGCATCGCATCGACTATGACACCTGGCGCCAGCGTGGTTGCGACGGCTGGAGCTACGACGACGTGCTTCCCATCTTCAAGCGTCTCGAGACGTACGAAGGCGGCGCCGATGACTGGCGTGGTGGTGAAGGCCCCTTGCGTGTGAGCCAGGGCAGCCCCGGCACGCCCTTCTGCACCGCATTTCTGGAGGCCGCGACTAGCGCCGGCTTTCCGATCAACAAGGGCTTCAATGGCCAGAACCAGGAAGGCTTCGGTCATTTTGACTGCTCTATTCACGAAGGTCGTCGCTGGAGTGCTTCGCGGGCCTATTTGCGGAATAGTCCGACGAACCTGACGATTATGACCACCAGCATGGTCACGCGCATCGTGGTGGAGAGACGCCAAGCCACTGCTGTCGAATTAATGTTGGGCGGGGCGATACAAACCATTCACGCCGAGCGCGAGATCGCAGTTTGCGGCGGTTCGATCAATTCGCCGCAACTTCTCATGCTGTCGGGCATCGGACCGGCGGACGACCTGCGCAAACTGAACATCAAGGTGATGCGGGACCTGCCCCAGGTTGGACAGAACCTGCAGGATCACATTGCCTTCAAGTTGCATTTGGATTGCCCGGTTCCGGTCTCGAATTTCAAGTACCTGAACCCGCTGCGTGCAGCCCTTGCAGGCCTTCAGTACCTCACAACGCGTACAGGTGTTGCGAGCCGGACCGCACTTCCGACTGGCGGCTTCTTCCGCTCGAGCGAGGATCGTGATGTGCCGGACATGCAATTACATGTCGCTACGGCATTGGTGCCCGACCATGGCAAGAAACTGCCCGATCGTCACGGCTTCACCCTTTACATCAACCAGGGCCGGCCAATGAGCCGCGGCAGCATACGGCTGCAAAGCGCTGATCCGATGCAGCATCCTGCCATCGACCCTCGCTACCTGAGCGAGCCCAATGATCTCGAAGCGCTGCTTGCGGGCGTCGAGACGGTGCGAAGTATCTGCCGTCGGCCGGAGCTTGCGCATCTCGTGGCGGCGAACGGTGAGGCGCTGCAGGCCGCCGAGCGGGCCGAATTGGAGCGGCAGGTGAGGGAGCGGGCAGTGAGCGTATATCACCCGGTGGGCACGTGCCGGATGGGCAGCGACCCGGCGGCGGTGGTCGATCCGAAGCTGCGGGTCAACGGTATTGAAAGCTTGCGCGTCGTCGATGCATCCGTGATGCCGACGTTGATCAACGGCAATACCAATGCCGCAACAATCATGATCGCGGAGAAGGCCGCAGACATGATGCTAGGCGCTTGACCGACGTAGGACCGGCCAGCCGAAGATGACAAGACCGGGGGAAGCGCCGCGCAGACGAGACATCAGGGCACTCCCGGAAACTCGGGAGCGCCCTTTGTCGCCTAAGCGGCCTGCTGGATCGCCGAGAGCTGCCAGCCCTCGCCGGCGGCGCGATCGTCCTTGCGGAAGGTCCACAACTCGATCGCCTCGGTGGGACGCGAGATGTCGCCTTTCACAACGCGCTTCGTGGCTCGGTCGACAACCGCATCCACGAGGGCGTAGCGCATGGCGACGGTCGCATAGGTCGTGCCGCCCTCTTGCCATGCCTCGGACACGTCGCCCTGCAAAAGCTTCACATTCGAGATCTCATTGCGGACGCCGTTCCTGGCGTTGTCTGCAAGCTCCTGACTGAAATGTGAAAGCATTTCCGGCGTTGTGATCCGGCCAAGCGTTTCCGTGTCTTCGCGGGAAAAAGCAGTCTGCGTTTTGCCCAGCAGCCGCTCGAACTCGTCAAGGTCTGCGTTGCTCACGGTATACGCTGCCGGGGCAGATTGTGCGCCCGCATAACCCATCGGCGCACGTGCCGAGTTGGAGCCGCTCGCAAAACTGGATGGAGCATTGGCGACTGCCGGCTGGTTCCGCTTCCGGAAGAAGGCGAACGCCAGATAGACGAGGCCGCCGATCAGCGCGGCCTGAAGGACGAATCCCAGAACGCTCGCGAGGGCGCCGAAGCCGAAGATGCTGCCCAGCGCCAGGGCGAAAAGGCCGCCCATCAACAGCCCCCGCATGCCGCCAAAGCGGGACGCTTGTGGCGGCGTGCCCTGAGCCGGCGTTGCGCTACGCGGCGTCATAGAGCGTTCGACCGGCGCTGCCTTCGGCGCCGTGTTGGTCGAGGGAGGTGCGGTGTAGGTGCGCGTTCCCCGCGATCCGACGCTGCCGCCGTTGCCGGCACGCGCCTCGGCATAGTCGACCGAAACGAGCGTCAGGCTTGAAGCCAGTGCGATAAAGAGTGCGATCAGGCGCATCCGAGACATACCATTACCCGCGATCCGAAGTTGACAGTTCAGCCCCATATATAGGGTGGCGGCGCCTGCATTACCAGTATCAGGCGTGCCAGAGTCATGTCCTGTAAAGATAAAGATAACAGCACCTTAGCGGCGACGGCGCGCCTGCCCGAAGTCGAGTGCCGGAAATTCAGTGAGCGGTCTGCCCGGGCCCGATCTGCAGCAGATGCTGGCCGATCCTGTTCACTTTTGCGCCTCAAGGCCTTGAGGAGCGCCTGTCTCAAGCACCCGGGGAATTCGGCCAAAGTGCCCAGTATCGACGGCGGGGTTCATTCCGCTTCTGACATTGGGCATTGCAACCAACGCGACAGTTGTGCTGCTGCTTGCAGCGCCTGCAATATATGCAAAGCTCTTGAGCGAATATTTTCGTGCTTTTTGCTGTTGCTCGCGGCCACCACTATGCATCATGCACGCATGTGCACAGGCGTTTGGAGGGGGATGTGCCCGAGGCTGCGATCCGCGGTGCCAAGATCTACTACGAGATGGCTGGAAGCGGGCCGCCACTCGTGTACATCACCGGGCAAGGCACAGGGCCGCAGGCCCGCGCCGCACTGATTGCCGGGCTCGCGCGGCACCACACGGTCCTGACCTACGACCAGCGGGGCACAGGGCGCAGTGAGAAGGTGGTGCAGGGGCATCCCATCTCCGAATTGGCAGAGGACGTCATCGGCCTGATGGATGCGGCGGGGTTTGCGGACGCCCATCTCGTCAGCCATTCGACGGGGACGGGCTTTGCAACGGTGGTGGCCGCGACCCGCCCGGAGCGGGTCAAGAGCCTCGTGCTCGCGGCGCCCTGGACGCATGCCGATCCCTATCTCCTTGATGTGCAGACCTTGCGCAAGACTGCGATACGGACACTGCCGGCGGACCAATACGTGCAATTCAATGCGCATCTACTCTATGGAACAGATTTCCGGCGGATGCATCAGGCTCGGTTTGCGGCCATGGCCGAGGCGGCCAAGACGGCACCACCGGACGCGCAGGGAATGTGTGCACGGCTCGACGCGATCCTGGCATTCGATGCCCGACCCTACTATGCGCAGATCCGCTGCCCCACGCTTGTGATGGGGATACGCGACGATCTCATCATGCCGCACTGGTTTGCCGAGGAGGCCGCACGGCTTATCGCGGCAAGCCGCCTGATCGTGCTCGATCACGGCGGGCACATGTTCCCCGAGGTGCTGACAGACACTTTTGTCAGCGCCGTGGATAGCTTCCTGAAAAGCCAGATCCAACCTTCGACCGAAAGAGCCTCTTGATGTCCGGCGGATCACTGCATGAAAGTTCCATCGTGATCGATGGCCTGATCGTCTCGCGCTGGAGCCGCGAGGTCTTCGAGGATATGCATCGGGGTGGGCTCACGGCGGCCAACTGTACCTGCTGTGTGTGGGAAGGCTTGCGCGACACCTTGCTCAACATCGCGCGCTGGAAGCAGGCTTTCGTCGACCACGCCGATCTCATCATGCCGGTGCGCACGGCCGCTGACATCCGCGCTGCAAAGGCGGCGAACAAGGTGGGTATAATTCTCGGCTGGCAGAACACGAGCGCCATCGAGGACCGCGTGGACTTGCTCCCGATCTTCAAGGATGCAGGCGTCGGCATCATCCAGTTGACCTACAATACGCAGAACCTCGTCGGCTCGGGATGCTGGGAAGAGAGCAATGGCGGCCTCTCTGGCTTCGGGCGCGAGGTGATCGATGCCATGAATCGCCTCGGCATCCTGGTCGACCTGTCGCATGTCGGGGCAAAGACGTCTTCGGATGCGATCGCCTATTCCAAGCGCCCGTGCGCCTACAGTCACGTTGCACCGGCAGGTGCCTTCGCGCACCCCCGCAACAAGACCGATGCGCAGTTGCGGGAAATCGTGGATCGCGGAGGCTTCGTAGGCGTGGCCATCTATCCGCCCTTCATGAAGAGCGGCGCCAACACGAACCTCGATGATTGCGTGGAGCTGTTCGAATACATGATCAATGTCTGCGGCGAGGGCAACATCGGCATCGGCACGGACTTCACACAGGGCCAGGATGAAGCATTCTTCGATTGGCTGCGTATGGACAAGGGCTATGCGCGGCGCGCCAATCCAGGGCGCGGAAAGGCCCCGTTTGTTAAGGGGCTCGAGACCATGGCGCAGTATCCGCGCCTGACGCAGGCGATGGAGAAGCGTGGCTGGAGCGAAACGCGCATTCGCGCCGTCCTGGGACTGAACTGGCTGCGCTTTCTCGAGCAAAGCTGGGCCTGAAAACACCACCTAACTCATATGCTTGATTGACGGCGCTGGCCTTTGTCCGTCATGTTCAAAACAGGTCGCTTGACCTTCTGGGGAGGCACTATGCGGCGGTCGAACGTCTTCGGGTTCTTTTGTGCCGCGCTTGCGGCTTTGTTGATGTCGGCCGGCGCTGCAAGCGCGCAAAAACCCAAAAGCGGTGGCACTGCCATCTTGGGTATTGAAGGCGAACCGGGGTCGCTCGTCGCTTTTCTCGCCACGGACACCGTGGCCATGATGGCGGCCTACAACATCTTCAACGGCCTCGTCGGGCTCGGTGACAATCTTGAGATCATTCCGGATCTGGCCGAGAAGTGGACGGTCTCGCCCGATGGCACGGTCTACAGCTTCGAACTCGTGAAGACAGCCAAGTGGCACGATGGCCGGCCTGTCACGTCTGAAGACGTGGTTTTCACCCTTACCGAACTCGTCGGCAAGGTGCATCCGAGAGCAAGCTCCTGGTGGCCAAACGTCACCTCCGTGACCGCCACAGGGCCGCACGGTGTGGAAATCAAGTTGCGCCAGCCCTTTGCGCCGTTCCTGTCGATGCTCGGAAGCGTTCTTTCTTCGGGTACACTCATCGTGCCGAAGCACATCTGGGAAAAAGGGGATCCGAAAGCGAACCCGGCCAACAGCCGTCCCATCGGTTCGGGTCCCTTCAAATTCGTGACGTGGGAGAAGGGCAGTCACATCGAACTCGAGCGCAATCCGAACTATTTCAAGACCGGCAAGCCTTATCTCGACAGGCTTGTTTTCAAGGTTGCGCCAGACGCTTCTGCTCGAATGGTCGCGTTCGAACGTGGCGAGATCGATTTCCTGCACTGGTACATCGTGCCTTACGATCGCATCGGACAATTGCGCAAGGATGCGCGCTTCCAGTTGATAAACCGCGGGGATGCGGCCGCGACCAACGGCCTGCTGCTCATGAACCATCGGCACCCGCACCTCAAGGATGTGCGCGTGCGCAAGGCTATTGCCCATGCGGTTGATCGCAAGGATGTCGTGGCGAAGGCGCTTTTCGGTGAGGCCAAGGTGGCCCGGAGCCATATCGGCAGCTCGTTGGCAGGCTTCTTCACCGACAAGTTCGATTACGCCCTCGATGTCGCAAAGGCCAACGCGCTACTGGACGAGGCCGGATTGCCGCGAGGGGCGGACGGAAAGCGGTTTTCCCTGCGGCTTTCCTGGGCCTCCGGCCGCGACTACGAAGGCCGCGCCGCCGAGATCGTGAAGGACAACCTGCGCGCTATCGGCATCGACGTGACGATCCAGGTTCTGGATCGCCCGGCTTTCATCGACAAGGTGTTCCGCAACTGGGACTTCGATCTTGCGACGCAGCTGTTCACGACGGGACCCGACCCGACAGTGAGTGTGACACCGCGCTATCATTCAAGCCAGATCAAGAAGGCGCCGTTCGTCAACGCCATGGGGTATTCGAACCCGGAGGTCGACAAGCTCTTCGATACGGAGACGCAGATCATCGACAAGGAGAAGCGGCGCGAGGCCTGGATCAAGATCCAGGAACTTTTGCTTGCCGATCTGCCGGCCCTTCCGCTGTTCGAGCTGCCGCCGATCCATGCGGCAAGTTCCAACCTGAAGGATTTCGTCACGGGCCCGCAAGGCTACATCGAAAGCCGCGAGAACGCGTATTTCGAGAAGTAAGCCCAAGAGCTGTTTGATGGCGAAGCGCACGACCCTGCTTCTCTACGTGCTGCGCAGGCTGCTCCAGGCCGTGCCGTTGATGTTCGTGATCGTTCTCATCAACTTCTTTCTCATCCATCTCGCCCCTGGGGATCCGGTCGATTTTCTCATAGGCGCGATGGAGGCCAGTCCGGAATACATCGCAGGCCTCAAGCGCGAGTTCGGTCTCGACGAGCCCCTCCACGTGCAACTCGTCGCCTATCTCATGAAGATGCTGCAGGCTGATCTCGGCTACTCCCTTCGCTTCCGGGAGCCGGTGCTGGGGCTGATCCTGTCGCGCCTGCCCGCCACATTGCTTCTTATGGGTACGGCGCTCGTGCTTTCGAGCCTTGGCGGGATCCTGATCGGTGTGATCGCCGCGCAGCGGCCGCAGTCCATGATCGACAACAGTGCCACGATCATCGCGCTCGCGGCCTATTCGATGCCCGTGTTCTGGTTTGGCCAGCTTCTCCTGCTGTTGTTCTCGCTGCAGCTGGGGTGGTTTCCAACCCAGGGGATGGTGAGCCTGCGGGCGCCAAGCAACGGATGGGGCCGGGTGGTCGACATCGCGCAGCACCTGGTGCTGCCCGCCATCACCTACAGTGCCTACCATCTGACGCTGACGTTCCGCCTCACGCGGCTCAAGATGCTGGAGACGCTGTCGCTCGATTTCATCACGACGGCGCGGGCCAAGGGCGTGGCTGAGCGGCGCGTGGTGTACGTGCATGCGCTGCGCAATGCGGTGCTGCCGGTGATCACGGTCATCGGGCTCAATTTCGGCTTCATGCTGGCTGGCTCCGTGCTCACAGAAACGGTGTTTGCCTGGCCAGGCATGGGCCGCCTGCTCTATGAGGCGATCTCGGCGCGAGACTACCCCGTGCTCATGGGATTGTTCATCGTGATCTCGGGCATGGTGATCATCGCCAACATCGTCACCGATATCATCTATGCCCTCGTCGATCCGCGCGTGGTCTATCGGTGAGGACACATATGCGCGATGAACCTTCAAAGTTGGCACAGGCCTTTGCAATCTATCGGCGGAACCGGCCGGCAGCTGTCGCCTTGCCAGTGCTCGTCCTGCTGCTCGTGGCTGCGACATTCGGGCCGGGTTTCTCTCCGTTCGATCCCGACAAGGTGGGGGCTGGGCCCGTGATGGTTCCGCCCGGTTGGCCGCATCTGCTTGGCACCGACGAACTCGGGCGCGATGTGTTCGCCCGCGTGCTGATGGGTACGCGCGTGTCGTTGCTGGTGGGCCTCAGCGCTGCCGTCATCTCCACTGCGATCGGAGTGTTTGTGGGCGGGTTTGCTGGTTTTTTCGGCGCGCGCACGGACGATGCCTTGATGCGGATCACCGAGGTTTTTCAGGTCATCCCACGCTTCTTCCTGGCCGTTCTGCTCGTTGCGTTTTTCGGCGCGAGTATCTTCAACATCATCGCCGCGATCGCCTTCCTGTCCTGGCCCGAGATTGCGCGCGTCGTGCGTTCGGAGTTCCTGTCGCTGCGCAACCGGCAATTCGTGGATGCAGCGCGCGTTGCGGGCGCGCCGGCGCGGTTGCTCATCTTTTCCGAGATCCTGCCCAATGCCATCGGAGCCGTGGTTGTGAATGGCACACTGCAGGTGGGGCAGGCGATGCTGCTCGAAGCCGGGCTCAGCTACCTGGGGCTCGGTGATCCAACGCAGGTGAGCCTCGGCCTCATGCTGCATCAGGCGCAGCAGATCATGCGCTCTGCCTGGTGGGCGACGGCATTCCCCGGCATGGTGATCTTCCTGGCAGTTCTGTCCCTTAATCTCATGGGAGACGGTTTGACCGACGTGCTCAACCCGCGATCGCGGGGGCGCTGAACAATGCCCGATCATGTCATCACCGCACAGGGTCTCGTGACACGCGTCGTGACCGATCAGGGCGCGATGCAGGTCGTGGACAGGGTGAGCCTGAGCGTGGCGCGGGGCGAGATCGTGGCGCTGGTGGGCGAGTCCGGCTGCGGCAAGAGCATGACGGCGCTCTCCCTCATGCGCCTCGTCCGCAAGCCCGCAGAGATCTCCGCGGGGCGCGTTCTGTTCGACGGGCAGGACCTGCTTGCCCTGAGCGAGCCGGAGATGCGCGGCCTGCGAGGCGGCCGGCTTTCGATGGTGTTTCAGGACCCGATGACCTTCCTCAATCCGCTGATGCGGATCGGCGACCAGATCGCCGAGGCCATCATCCTGCATCAGAAGCGCTCACGCCGGGAGGCCCGCGAGGCGGCACTTGCCGTCTTGAAGCAGGTCAAGATGCCCTCTCCCGAGTCCGTTCTCGAAGACTATCCACACCATCTCTCCGGCGGCATGCGGCAGCGGGTGCTGATCGCGATGGCGGTATCCTCGCGACCGCACTTGTTGATTGCCGACGAGCCTACAACGGCCCTTGATGTGACGGTGCAAGCGCAGATCATGGCGCTGCTCACGGGGCTGGTGCGTGAGCTTGGAAGCGGCATGCTTCTGATCACCCATGATCTCGGTCTCGTCGCAGAGTATTGCGATCGTGTCTATGTCATGTACGCCGGGCAGATTGTCGAGGAAGCGGCGGTTGCCGACATCTTCGCGCGGCCGCAGCACCCCTACACGCAGGCGCTTCTGCGCTCGACCTTGCCTCCCGATCGCCGGCTGCCTGAATTCGAGACACTGCCAGGCCAGCCGCCGAGCCCGATGCATTTTCCGGCGGGATGCCGCTTTCATCCGCGCTGCGGACACGTGGTGGAGCGGTGCCGCACGCAAATGCCGGAAGGTCAGGTCAATCGCTGCTGGCTTGGCGCGGGGCGCACCTCATGAAACCGCTGCTCGACGTGCGGAACCTTTCGGTCGAATTCGATGCCGGCAGGCAGGGTTGGGGCGGAGCCAAGCGCGTCGTCAGCGCGGTGGATGGCGTGAGCCTCTCACTCAACGAGGGCGAGATTCTGGGCGTCGTTGGCGAATCCGGCTGCGGGAAGACAACGCTGGCGCGGTCGATCCTTGGATTGACACATCGCAGCGCCGGCGCCGTCACGCTGGATGGGCGCGCCTATCACGGCGTGATCGAGGCGGACACGGTGCAAGAGCGTCGCGCCATCCAGATGGTATTCCAGGATCCCTTCGACAGTCTCAATCCCAGAAAAACTGTCTTCCAGACGCTTGCCCAGCCGCTGCGCCTGCACAGCGTCGTGCCGCGAAGGGAGTTGCGTGCGGAGGCGCATCGGTTGCTGGAACTGGTGGGGCTATCGCCCGCCGCAAACTACCTCGACCGGTATCCGCATCAGTTTTCAGGTGGCCAACGCCAGCGGATAGGTATTGCGCGCGCCATTGCGCCTCGGCCCCGCATCGTGATTGCTGACGAGGCCGTATCGGCATTGGATGTGTCGATCCGCGCCCAGATCCTGCGCCTCATGCGGCAGCTGCAGAAGGAGCTCAAGCTTTCGTATCTCTTCATCACACATGACCTGGGGGTCGTACGGTCGCTGTGCGACCGGGTGCTTGTCATGTATCTCGGGCGCGTGGTGGAAGAGGGGCCGGCGGAAGCCGTGCTTGCCGCTCCGGGGCATCCCTACACACGCGCCTTGATCGCCTCCTGTCCGATACCAGATCCGGCACGGCGGCACCTTGATCGGGGCGCGCCGCTCGCAGGTGAAGTTCCTTCGCCGCTGTCGCCGCCACCGGGCTGCCGTTTCCACACGCGGTGTCCGATTGCTGGTGACATCTGCCGCGTGCGTGAGCCGACAGCCGCCGAGGTGTCTGCGGGACAACGTGTCTTTTGCCATTTCAGCGGTCCAACTGGGGAAGCGTCATGACGACAGCGACGACGGTGTTGGCGCAGCATGCGGCGAAGCGCTCGCGCGATTGGCCGGAAGACGCCTTGCACGGGGCGAAGCGGGCCTATGCCGATACCATCGCGTGCATCATCGCCGGACGGGCGGATGAAGCCGTAGAGAGAGCAAATGCCGCTGTGCGCACGTGGTCGCCTACGGGGCCAAGCTGGGTGATCACCAGCTCGGCCGGTGCGGCGCCGCCGATCGCTGCGTTTCTGAATGGCACTGCGGCGCACGCACTTGACTACGACGACGTGCTCGAGCCTGCGGCGGCCCATGCCAGCGCCGTGCTCGTGCCTGCGCTGCTTGCCGTGGGGCAGGCGCGCCGCTCGACGAGCGCGGAACTGCTGGATGCGCTCCTGATCGGGTTCGATGTCCTCGGCGCGCTTGGCATGTGCATGAACATGGCACACTACGCCAAGGGCTGGCACACGACCGTGACGCTGGGGTCGATCGCAGCTGCCGCGGCATGTGGGCGCCTGGTTGGGCTCGACACACAGCGCATGCGTGCAGCCATCAGTGCTGCGACGAGCTTTTCCAGTGCTTCGAAGCGGCAGTTCGGCACCAACATGAAGCCCGTGCATGCCGGCCTTGCGGCGCAGGCGGGCGTCTTCGCATCGAGCCTTGCTGAGCAAGGCGTCACGGCTGCTGAAGAGGTCCTCGAGGGAGAGTGGTCCTTCAGCACGCTTTTCGGCGATGCCGGAATTCCCGGGTTCGCCGACCTCAAAGAGTTTCTATCTGGGCCGCCAACGATGCAGCGTTACGGGGCGTGGATCAAAGCCTATCCGTGCTGCGCCAGCGCCCACCGCCCCATCGACGCGTTGATCAGCCTTCGGCGTGCGCAACGTTTCAGTGCCCAGGATATCGTCGCGATCGATGCGCACGTCTCCGATGTCGTGATGCGCAACCTCATGTACGCGCGTCCCACGACCGACATGGAAGCGCGCTTCAGCCTCAATCATTGCCTGTCCCTGGCAGCGCGGGCCGACGCCATCTCGATTGCAGATTTCAGGGTGGAAACCCTGAGGCGGCCGGAGCACCTCGCGTTCTGGCCGAAGGTCGCCATGCACCTCAATCCGGCGCTGGGTTCGAAAATGTCGGCCGAGCCCGGCACTGAGAGGGCGAAGCTCATCGTGAAATTGTCGGACGGACGCACACTGGAAGAGCTGGTTGTGTTCCCCAAAGGCCATCCGAAGGCCCCCCTGAAGGATCAGGAGCTTGCTGAAAAATTCGCAGATTGTACGCGTGGCTACGGCAGGCCCGAGGTCATGGCGCAGCTGAGCCAGGCGCTGTTGGGGCCAGGCCCCTTGATGACAGAGCCTTGGACCTATCTGCAGAACTGCGATGCCAAGATGATGGCCGGGTGAATAGGCGCCACTGTCAGTTGGGTCAGTTCTTCCACAGGCGGGGGCATCGTGGGCTCCGGTGTGAGCGGCTGGCTGGCGCCATGGCGTGACGTGCGTCAAAATCGTCGACGAGACAGGGCGCGGGCACATGCGCTAAGATCTTTTCGCGCTCTGCTCGCAGTGCAGGGCGGGGTGCCCTGCGGGTGGTGTACGCCCGGGGAGGGTGCGCCGGAGGGGCGAGACGCTGGTTAAGCACGACGTCGTCAAAAGTATGCGTAGCGATCGATGGAGGGCGCCGGTGATCAACGCAAGGCACATCTGCGACCGGCATGACCGCATCTCTTCCTGCGGCTTGATCTTACAGCGGATATTGGCTGTCTCCTTTGTTTCAGGCTGCCTGCTCACGGGCTGCGCCATGACCGACGAGCCCGCCGTGCGGATGTCGCGTGCCGAGGCCGAGTGGCGGCAAGGGTGCCGCGTTCGCAACGGGATGGTTGAGGAACTGGACAATGGCGAGCTCGTGTGCAGGCGCGAGCGGCGCAGGGGAAGGCCGGATGACGGCGACATGTAGGGCCTGCGGCGGCGGCTGCCTTCATGCTCGCTGCGATCGGTTGCAAGGAGCAGTCCTTCCTTTTCATGTCGGCGCTGGGGGCGCTCCGCCATCATCAGGGTGGGTAGGATCAGGGGACGTGTTCAGCGTCCGGGCCCTTCACTGACATGCGTCCGTCTTCGCCAATCGTTGGGCCGCCCGGCAAGAGAACCTGTCTTTTGTTGCCGTAGGGCTCTCGTCAAGCGGCGGGGCGAGGGGATAGAGCCGGAGGCTTCATGGGCGCAGACATCTTCCAATCGGTCCTGGCCGTGGTCGATCTTGCGGCGGTTGCCGTGTTCGCGGTGACCGGTGCGCTGGTGGCCTCGCGCAAAGAGATGGATGTGGTGGCGTTCGTGTGGCTGGGCGTTATCACCGGTGTCGGAGGAGGCACCGTGCGGGATCTTCTTCTGGGCCTTCCGGTATTCTGGGTGCGGGAGCCCGCCTACATCCTGGCTGCGATTGCTGCTGCCGTCGCGATCTACTTCACCGCGCACCTCGTGCAATCGCGCTATCGCCTCCTGCTTTGGCTCGATGCCATCGGGCTCGCGATGGTGACCGTAGTGGGAACCGCGAAAGGTATCGACGCCGGCGTCGGCCCGGTGAACGCTATCGTCATGGGTGTGATCACCGCCTCGCTCGGCGGCATCATCCGCGATCTCCTGGGGCAAGAGCCGTCGATCATCTTGCGCAAGGAGATCTATGTAACGGCGGCACTGCTGGGCGCGATTGTCTATGTGTGCCTGATCGGGTACGGCGCCGGCCGCCCCCTCAGCGTCGCCGCGGCTTTTTCGGCCGCCCTCATTCTCCGCGGCATGGCGCTGGTCTACGCTTGGTCGCTGCCGGCCTACAAATCGCGTCCCGGCCGGCCCCAGGTCTGACAGGCGGGCAATGCCCGAGCGGCTGAGGAGGAGATGGCATGACCGCTGGCAATGGGCATTCGCGCCGAGAGGTCATAGTGATTTCGGCGATCTCGTTCGTGTGTGTCGGGGCACTCGCTGCCGCCCGGCCCCTGTTCTCGAGCCTCGGGCCTAACGGCGCTTCGCCTTTCCCTTTCGTGGAGCTGGACGTTTCGCATGTGGCGCCACGGGCCTTCAAGCCCGTGTCCGTGTCGGGAAAGCCGCTGCTCGTCAGGCGGTGGTCGGCGCAGAGCCCGTGGGTCGTCACATCGGCGGCCTGCAGCCGCTGTGGCTGTGCTTTGAAGGTGTACGAGATCCCTGCCGAGCCAACCGCGCCGACGTTGCTCTGTCCGTGCTGCGCCTCGTCGTATGATTTTGCCGGCAAGCGTATAGGCCAGTCGACACTGCCCGATCTCGAAGCCGTACCTTACAAGATGCTGTCGAGGGAGATCCTGCGGATAGGCTGATGGCTGGCCGTGGGCGCCAGGCCTTACGTTTTCGCTAAGCCAACCGCAGCAGCAGGGCGCCAACCATGATGATCCCCGCCGCGACCATGCGCGCCGGGCGAAGTTCCTCGCCGAGGAGCAGCCGCGCGAACAACGCGGCGAACAGTACGCTCGTCTCGCGCAGGGCGGCGACCAGAGCAATGGGAGCTTTCGTCATCGCCCAGATGGCGATGGCGTAGGAGGCGACCGACAGTACTGCGCCGCAGCCGGCGAGCTTCCAGGTGCGGCGTGCTGCCGGCAGGAGTTCCGGCCCGCGCAGCCATGTGCCGATCACGGCCACCACCGCTGCGCTCAGCACGAACAGCCATGCGGTGTAGAGCACGGGCGCACCTGCCACGCGCGCGCCCGTGCCGTCGACGAGCGTATAGCTCGTGATGGAGACAGCGGTGAGCAGCGCGAACCCGACGGCATGCGGATCGAATCGGCCATGCAGGCGCCCGCCGCGCAGCGCCATCAACAGAATGCCACTGCCCAGAAGCAGCACGCCGGACCAGGCTGCCAGGGGCAGCGTCTCCCCAATGACCATGCCGGACAGCAGGGCGGTGAGCATCGGCGCGGTGCCGCGTGCGATTGGATAGACTTGGCCCAGGTCGCCCGTCCTATAGGCGCGCGCAAGGGTGAGGTAGTAGCAGGTGTGGATCGCGACCGAGGCGAGGAGATAGGGCCAAGCCTCCGGCTTCGGCATCCCCAGGAACAGGACGAGAGGAAGGGCGGCGAGGCCGGATGCGACAGCGACAAGCGTCGTTGCCACCAGCGATTCCAGGTCAAGCTTCAGGAGCGCGTTCCAGCCCGCGTGGCAGGCCGCCGCCAGAAGCACGGCAAGGAAGACGGTGAGGTCCATGAGCGGGTGCCGTGCAAGGTTTGCGGTTGGGACGTCAATTCTGGAGGTGTGCCACAGCCCCATGCCTTATCGCAGCAGCGAATGCTCTGCAGCGTCTATCCCTTCGCGTAGAGATCGGCGTAGGTCTTGCGCAGCTCGCTCTTGAGAACCTTGCCCATGGTGTTTCGCGGCAAGTCGGGCACGAACAGGATGCGCTTTGGGAGCTTATATTTCGCAAGCCGCGCGTCGAGTACCTTCAGCAGCCCCTTCTCGTCCAGGTTGGCCCCGGGCTTGGCGACGACCACCGCCGTCACGCCCTCGCCGAAGTCCGCATGCGGCACGCCGATCACCGCGCTCTCGACCACGCCCTCGATGCCATCGAGTTCGGTCTCGACTTCCTTGGGGTAGACGTTGTAGCCGCCGGAGATGACGAGATCCTTGCCGCGGCCGACGATGTGTACGTAGCCCTTCTGGTCGATCTTGCCGAGGTCGCCCGT